>NZ_JBNJOJ010000043.1:0-34643 GCF_050113655.1 Vibrio sp. TRT 29B02 | reverse complement strand
GTTTCATTGAAACCTAATTTGAAGCCTAAGCTTCTAATTGGATTATCATCAACGAGTGCCCACACAGATTGATAGGTTTATATTGTTAAAGAGCTTCCCTTCTTTGTGACCAATGTCACTTCGGAAGAGGCAGCCATTCTAGCGTTTCAATTCTAAGTGTCAAACACTTTTTTGAATTTTTTATTTCAAACTTTTCAATTCGAAATTTTGCTAGTTGGCTTTACTGATTTACCGCTGAGGCCTTGTGGCGTCTGCCGTGTCAGTGGATGCGCATTATAGGGAGTTGAGTTTTAAGCGCAAGCCCTTTTTCAAATTAAATTGAAAAAAAAGACCGTTCGCTGAATTTATATTCAAAACCATTAAAAAAGGGAGCGAAACGCTCCCTTTTTAACCATCTTATCTAGGTTTTAGATAAAGGCATACGCATCAGCAAACATGTTTTCAGCTAACGCCTGCTTGTTAAGCGTGAATTGTTCTCGTGCTGCGCCTGCCATTTCAAAGCGTCCCGCTATATAGATGTCGTACTGTGCAAGCGACTCGAAGTCTTGAGCAACTGCTTGTAAGACATTACCAACCTTCCCTTGCCACTCTTGCCCAGCGTCTTCTACAACAGGGATAAAGTGAACATGGCTGTTCTTGCTAGCAATCTCTTCTAATTCTTGTTTTGCATAAAGTTGGCGTTCATCACGCCCACCCCAGTATAGATGGATTTCGTTCTCTCGATTTTGAGCCAAGCAATGATCTAGGATTGAACGAACGTAACTAAAGCCTGTGCCACCAGCAATGAGCAATATTGGTCGTTCACTCGCTTCTCTCACCCACGCATCACCATGAGGCGCGTCTATTGTCACTTCGCCATCATTTTCCATTGCTGCTTTCATTGCTTCGACAACTTCCTGGGCATAAGCGTTGTGCTCGGCAGCACCAATATGAAGTTCTAATTCTCCTTCATGTCGGCATGGGCTGCTGGCGATTGAAAATGGGCGTTTGTCTTTTTCTCCCATTACAACCATTAGATATTGGCCAGCTTTAAAGCTAACAGGGCTCTCTGGATGTAATAAGATCTGGTAAGTATTGCAAGCCAACGGCTGAATTGACTTTACTTTGCATTGAATAGTCATGGTCTTCCTCTCGCTTACTCTTCAAAAGTAAGCACTAATCTACTTTCTGCGAAGGCTTGGCAGGCAAATATCCAACCCTGCTGTTGCTCTTTCTCTGTGAGCATTGGTTCCAGGTGATAAGAGACTTTCCCTTCGAGTTTACGACATAAACAGGCGGCGCATGCGCCAACCTGGCAGCGGTGGGGGAAGCGAATGTTATTGTTGAGCGCAGCTTCCAACACCGTTTGTCCATTCTGTACTTCAAATTGTATATTGTCTGGAAGCAGAATGACGGAATGGCTCATAGAATACTCAACTTATCCCAAAACGCATCGATTTTCGCCACAAGTTGTGGATCTTTCTTGATAGGTGTACCCCATTCTCGCACGACTTCCTCACCTTCAATCTTATTGGTTGCATCAAGAACAAGTCGAGAAAGGTGTTTATCCGTTTGCTGAACTTGTTTGGTATCACGAGCAGGATCCATACGTGTCGTGACAGCCCAAATAATATCGTTCCAGTCTTTGGCGTTGACATCTTGATCGCAAAGAATGACAAACTTAGGTTCCCCATGCTGCAATAAGTAGTCTTCTACTTTCTGGGCGAGTTCTTGCGATTGGCCTGAACGGGTCTTTTTCATCGTTACGATGGCAAAGCCGTTGTTACGTGCTTTCTCTGGAATATAGAAATCAACGACTTCAGGGTGGCTGTCGATAAATGCGGCAATCGCCGCCTCATCAAGTGCGGTATGCTGACTCTCGCTACCCTGCGCTGATGCAAGTTCTGCATCCCATTTAATTGTTGCGTCGAGTCCCATCTTAGAGCCTAGGCCAACAACCGGAGACGCAAAATCTAATGAGTCGATGGGTGTATTTTCGATAAACAAGGTATCACGAGTCGGCTCCATATGCTGTGTCATCGCTTCAACGACTTGATTCCAGTCGCGTGCGTTCACCTTTTCATCGCATACAATAACGAATTTGGTATACATGAACTGACGTAGGAACGACCATACTCCCATCATGACTCGCTTAGCATGACCTGGATATTGTTTCTTCATCGTCACTACTGCCATTCGATATGAACAGCCCTCAGGTGGCAGATAGAAATCTTCTATCTCAGGGAACTGTTTTTGCAGTATCGGTACAAAGACTTCGTTGAGAGCGACACCTAATACGGCAGGTTCATCTGGCGGACGACCTGTGTAAGTACTGTGATAAATGGCGTCTCTGCGCATACTGATATGAGTAATGGTAAAGACGTGGTGCTTTTCCTTTTCGTTATAGTATCCAGTATGATCGCCGTACGGCCCTTCATCGGCAAACTCGTTCGGATCAATGTAGCCCTCCATAACGATTTCAGCACTAGCAGGAACTTCAAGATCATTGCTGAGTGATTTCACCACTTCTGTCTTCTTACCACGTAGCAGACCGGCAAACGCATACTCAGATAAAGTATCTGGTACAGGCGTTACCGCACCTAAGATAGTCGCAGGATCTGCACCAAAGGCAACGGATACAGGGAAGGGTTTACCTGGATGAGTTTCCATCCAATCACGTAGGTCTAAAGCACCACCGCGATGCGCTAACCAGCGCATGATAATTTTGTTCTTCGCAATTTTCTGTTGGCGATAGATACCTAAGTTTTGGCGTTTTTTATTTGGCCCTTTAGTAACGGTCAACCCCCAAGTAAGCAATGGCGCCACATCATCTTGCCAGCAACTCATTACTGGAATTTTATCAAGATCAACATCGTCACCCTGCCAAACGATCTCCTGACACGGTGCCTTGCGCAAGCGTTTAGCGGGCATATTCAGAACTTGTTTGAAGACCGGCAACTTATCGAGTGCGTCTTTAAAGCCTTTAGGCGGCTCAGGCTCTTTTAGATACGCAAGCAACTTTCCAACTTCTCGCAACTCTTTGACATCCTGACGTCCCATACCAATAGCCACTCGTTCCGGTGTGCCAAATAGGTTGGTTAAGACTGGCATGTCATAGCCAATGGGATTTTCAAACAACAGCGCAGGACCACCCGCTCTAAGCGTTCGATCGCTGATCTCTGTCATTTCATAGTGAGGGTCAACAGGATGGGAAATTCGTTTCAGCTTCCCTTCTTGCTCTAGATGAGCGATAAAATCGCGTAAATCCTTAAAACTCATAGGCCTACTAATGGGCTGGTTAATCTGCATGCAGTATAACAAAAAAGAGGAATCGACCGATCCCTCTTTTTTATGTGGTTATTTCATCAATGATTACTGGCCGATAACAGTTAAAATTGCTCGACTGTTTACTTGTTGGTTGGTACTAGCCAACTCTTCTAGCCAAGATGAGTAACCCTGACGAGCTAACTCACCAGCAATAAATCTCGCATCATCAGAAATCGCCATTCGAGTAATTAAAAACTCTTTTACCTCTTTAGACATCGGTCTTATCTTGGTCAACTCTGTAATTGCAGCTTCTTTCAAGCTCGGATTCTGCGTAGCTTGGATCACCTGATTTAGCGAAAAATCATTACCAACCTTAGCTAAGCGAACCAATTCAGATTCACTGTTAAAGTCTGCCTTCATTAACCAGAGCAACTTATACACTTCTGGATCTTCACTTACTTGCGCTAGACGAACCATGACTGCCGAAGATGGCAGCCAGCTGATTACCGCTTCACGAGTCAGCTGTTGGCAAAGACGAGTAATGGCTTCTGGTGATAGGCTATCGAGCTCTCTAATCAGCAAAGCTTCTCTAGCCTGAACCTGATATTCACTTCCTTGTAACCATTGCTTAAGAACCAACTCTCCTCTTTCTGCCTCTAATACGAATGCCAGTGTGGATTGGTCTTGGTGCCATTGTTTTAACAGTCGATTGGCGATAGCAGGATAGTTGAAAGCAGGCACTGTAAACTCATAGCCCTCACCTCTTTCTAGGAGCTGATAGGTAGGCACCATTGATTTTTGTTGCTCAACAAACAGCGCCATTTTAGGCGTCATGATCAGGTTTTGGTCTTCAATCTTTTTGAGCAATAGATAACGAGACACTTCTTGGACAGGAAGTGAGAGTCTTTGTAGAGCGAAGTTAAGGCCATCAATATCATCTTCGATAGCCAAAGAGAGTAGCTCAGCCACTTTATCATGCACTTGTGGCTCTTGAAGCCATTGTTCTATACGCTGCGGCTGCATCTCAGTTGCAGTGACAGGCGGAACCCCAAGCAGTATCAAGACAGACAGGAGTACCGACGACAACATTCCTTGTTGCATGTTAACCTCCTTGTAACATTTCAATCCATTGTGCTCGCAATCACTGAATAATGCAAACAAAAACGCCACCTAGCAAAGGTGGCGTTTATCAAGACCATTTAATGCTTATTGACGACGCATCGCGTCAAAGAATTCATCATTCGTCTTGGTCATAGCAAGCTTATCGATTAGGAATTCCATCGCATCGGTTTCACCCATTGGATGAACAATCTTACGTAGGATCCACATTTTCTGTAGCTCTTCGTTCTTAGTTAGCAACTCTTCACGACGAGTACCTGAGCGGTTGAAGTCAATCGCTGGGAAAACGCGTTTTTCTGCAATCTTACGGTTCAGGTGTATTTCCATGTTACCTGTACCTTTAAACTCTTCGTAGATAACTTCGTCCATCTTAGAACCCGTATCCACAAGTGCCGTTGCTAGAATAGTTAGGCTTCCGCCCTCTTCTACGTTACGAGCTGCACCGAAGAAGCGCTTAGGACGGTGCAATGCGTTAGCATCAACACCACCAGTCAGAACTTTACCTGATGAAGGAACAACTGTGTTGTACGCACGTGCTAAACGAGTAATCGAATCAAGCAGGATTACAACGTCTTTCTTGTGTTCAACAAGACGTTTCGCTTTTTCGATAACCATTTCAGCAACCTGAACGTGACGAGACGCTGGCTCATCAAACGTTGATGCAACCACTTCACCTTTAACTAGGCGTTGCATCTCAGTGACTTCTTCTGGACGTTCATCAATAAGAAGAACCATCAGCACACACTCTGGGTGATTGTAAGCAATGCTCTGTGCAATGTTTTGCAGCAGCATTGTTTTACCCGCTTTAGGTGGCGCTACAATCAGACCACGCTGGCCTTTACCGATTGGCGAAGCAAGGTCTAGAACACGAGCAGTAATATCTTCTGTCGAACCGTTACCACGCTCCATCACCATACGCTCGTTAGCGTGTAGTGGCGTCAAGTTTTCAAATAGAATCTTGTTACGCGCGTTGTCTGGTTTGTCATCGTTAACTGTATTGACTTTTAAAAGTGCAAAATAACGTTCACCGTCTTTAGGTGGACGAATTTTACCGGCAATAGAGTCACCTGTACGTAAGTTAAAGCGACGGATCTGGCTTGGTGATACATAAATATCGTCTGGGCCAGCTAAGTACGAACTATCCGCACTACGTAAGAAACCAAAGCCGTCTTGAAGTATTTCCAGAACCCCGTCGCCAAAAATATCTTCACCGCTTTTCGCGTGCGCTTTAAGGATCGCGAAGATAATGTCTTGTTTTCTTAGACGCGCAAGGTTTTCAAGGCCTAAGCTCTCGCCAAGTTTGACAAGATCAGACACAGGTCTGTTCTTCAGTTCTGTTAGATTCATGGTGGTGGATACTTGTTTAGTCAAAATAGGATCTGTTTTTTTGGTTAAGATGGATTTGGTCACAGGATCGACCAAGAAGAGAAACTTGTTTATTTAACGTGCGATAAACTAGCACTAAATACTAGCCTAGTCTAGATTTTGTTGGTGTTCAAAAACAAAACCGTGCATTAGATAAAATGCACGGCCTTATTGGGTAACTGATTATAGGTTTGCGTCCAAGAACTCTTTTAGTTGAGTTTTTGATAGCGCACCTACTTTCGTTGCAGCCACGTTACCATCTTTGAATAGAAGCAACGTTGGGATACCACGAATACCAAACTTAGGTGGAGTACCTGCGTTTTGGTCGATATTTAGTTTACCGATAGTGAGTTTGCCTTCGTACTCGTCAGCGATTTCGTCCAAAATAGGCGCGATCATCTTACATGGACCACACCATTCTGCCCAAAAATCTACAAGAACTGGGCCTGCAGCGTTAATTACATCGGCTTCAAAACCGTCATCAGTTAGCTGCAAAATCTTATCACTCATCTTCCACTCCAATGTGTTTTTTCGGAACTGGTTGGATGATAACCAGTATTTAGATGCCCTATTGGAATGTATTTACTTCCGTATTGCAAGTGTAAGCTGATATTCTATAGCAATGAAAAAGACGCATATCACAGAGCAAAAGTTCGCCGATTTAGGTTTACACCCTAAAATTACTGAAGGTTTGGAGAAAAAAGGGTTCGATTTTTGTACCCCAATCCAAGCTTTGGCGTTGCCGGTACTGCTCACCGGCCAAGACATCGCAGGACAAGCCCAAACGGGTACAGGTAAGACATTGGCTTTCCTTACTGCTACTTTTAACCACTTACTGACGACGCCTGAACATGAGGGTCGCAAGCCAAATCAGCCTAGAGCAATTATTATGGCTCCAACGCGTGAACTGGCTATTCAGATTTACAACGATGCAGAACCTTTGATCGCTAGTACTGGTATCAAAGCTGCACTCGCTTATGGTGGCGAAAGCTACGATAAGCAATTAGCAACGCTTGAGAATGGTGTCGATATCCTGATCGGTACAACCGGTCGTATTATCGATTTTTACAAGCAACGTGTATTTAACCTAAACAACATCCAAGCTGTCGTTTTAGACGAAGCTGATCGCATGTTCGATCTTGGTTTTATTAAAGATATTCGTTTCTTGTTCCGTCGCATGCCTGAGCCAAAAGAACGTTTGAATATGCTGTTCTCTGCAACACTGTCTTACCGTGTTCAAGAGCTGGCGTTCGAGCATATGCATAATCCAGAGCACGTTGTTGTTGAGCCAAATGTGAAAACAGGTCACCGTATTCAGGAAGAACTGTTCTACCCATCCAACGAACACAAAATGGCTCTGCTTCAGACGCTTATTGAAGAAGAGTGGCCAGATCGTGCAATCATCTTTGCAAACACTAAACATAAGTGTGAATCAGTCTGGGGCCATCTTGCAGCAGACGGACACCGAGTAGGCCTGCTAACGGGTGATGTTCCTCAGAAGAAACGTGAGCGCATCTTAGAGCAATTTACGCTTGGTGAAGTTGACTTACTTGTTGCAACCGACGTTGCTGCACGTGGTCTTCATATTCCACAAGTGACGCACGTATTCAACTTTGATCTACCTGACGACTGCGAAGATTACGTACACCGTATCGGTCGTACTGGTCGAGCAGGCGCAAGCGGTCACTCTATTAGTTTCGCGTGTGAAGATTACGCAATTAACCTTCCACCAATTGAAGAGTATATCGAACACTCTATTCCTGTTTCTGATTACGACCCTAGTGCTCTGATCCAAGATCTACCAGCACCTATTCGCATGCGTTCAAACCGTCCGCAGCAGCAACGTCGTACGAACACTGGAGGTTCGAGATCAGGAAATCGTCGTTCGAACCATCGCTCTCGTCCACGCCAACAAAAGGATTCTTAAGTCGTCTATGAGCCAAGCAGTTTCATCTCCGCTATACGCAGCCATCGACCTCGGGTCGAACAGTTTTCATATGCTCGTTGTGCGTCATATTGATGGCAGCGTTCAGACTATGGCTAAAATAAAACGCAAAGTTCGTCTTGCGGCTGGCTTAAGCGACAATAACTCGCTAAGTCTAGAAGCCATGCAACGCGGATGGGACTGCTTGAGTCTTTTTGCTGAACGACTTCAAGATATCGACAAGGAAAACATCCGTATTGTTGGTACGGCAACACTACGAACAGCGACGAATGTGGATGTTTTTCTTGAGAAAGCCAACCAGATCCTCGGCCACAAAATCGAAGTCATCTGTGGTGAAGAGGAAGCTGCAACAATCTATAAAGGTGTTGCGCACACGTCAGGGGGTAGCGGCCGTCGCTTAGTGGTAGATATTGGCGGTGCCAGCACCGAGCTCATTATCGGAGAAGGCTTTGAAGCCAAAGCATTGACTAGTCTGAAAATGGGCTGCGTCACTTGGTTGGAGCGGCATTTTAAAGATCGCCAGCTGACGGTAAGCAATTTCAACAACGCGATTCAAGCCGCTAAAGAGACCTTACAACCAATCTTGCAGCAGTACACGCAAATTGGATGGGATGTTTGTGTTGGTGCTTCAGGTACCGTTCAAGCTCTTCAGGAGATTATGCTGGCGCAAGGTATGGACGAAGTCATCACCCACTCCAAACTCAAGCGTTTGCAGAAACAAGCCATGATGGCAGATCACCTCGAAGAGCTAGAAATTGAAGGATTAACTTTAGAACGCGCCTTGGTATTCCCAAGTGGTCTATCGATCTTGATAGCAATCTTCGAACTGTTAGAAATCGAGTCCATGACGCTTGCTGGCGGTGCTCTACGCGAAGGTTTGGTCTATGAGATGGTGGATGAACTAAAGCAAGACGATATTCGTGCACGCACTATTTGCAGTGTTCAAAGTCGTTATCAGCTTGATGTTGATTATGGTCAGCAAGTTGCCAACATGGCAGCAAGACTACTGGCAGAATGTCAGCCTGACTGGATAACTGAGGCACAAGCAAAAGTCCTATTAGAGACAGCCGCCAAGCTACATGAAATCGGTTTGACCATCGACTATAAGAAAGGTGGTGAACATAGCGCTTATCTACTTCAGCAACTTGACCTACCTGGTTACACTCGAGCGCAAAAACACCTGTTAGGTGAACTGGCACGACGTTATCGTGAGCAGCTAACTTCTTTGCCAGAGCAACACGCTCTTTCAGGTTCAAGCGCCAAACGGGTATTGCGCCTGTTACGCTTAGCGGTCTTGCTTACTCATCGCCGTAATCCTGATCTTGAGCCAAACATTACCTTTGGTTCTAATGATGACCAGCTAACACTGACTATCAAATCTGAATGGCTAAAAGCCAACCCACTGACCGCCGCAGAGCTTGAGATTGAAGCTAACCGTCAAAGTGATATCGGCTGGCCTTTATCGATTGTTGAATACTGAACTTCGAATCAATAAAAAGCCCGAGAGACATCATCTCTCGGGCTTTTTTTTATCTTTCCAGACTGAAATCAGTTGGCTCCAACCACTTTAAACTCAGGGTTAACCGCCGTCAGTTTTTTCACTAGGTAGTTAAGTAGCACACCATACATTGGAACAAACAGACCTAAACTGATCACCAGCTTAAATCCATAATCCACCAGCGCAATTTCAGTCCAGTGTTCAGCCATAAATGGATCAGGGCTTTGGTAAAACGCAATCGCAAAGAAGGCAATGGTATCGAGCGCATTACCAAACAAAGTCGAACACGTAGGAGCAACCCACCACTGTTTCATCTGACGCAGACGATTGAACACATGAACATCTAAGATCTGACCGAGTAGATAAGCCATAAAGCTCGCAATCGCGATACGAGCGACGAATAGATTAAACTCGCCAAGATGTGCAAGACCTTGGAACTGCCCTTCAAAGAACAATACCGACAAAGCGTAAGAGACCGCTAACGCAGGAAGCATCACTAGAAAAATAATTTTTCGCGCAAGCTGAGCACCGAAAACGCGCACAGTGAGATCCGTTGCCAAAAAGATAAATGGGAAAGTGAATGCACCCCAAGTGGTATGGAAACCAAAGACGGTGAAAGGTAGCTGAACCAAGTAATTGCTGGAAGCAATAATCACTAGGTGGAACAGGACTAATAATAAAAGGGCTTTGCGCTGCTGCGCAGGGGTAAAGTTACTCATGCGATACCTTTTTAGTTTGGTTTGGGGGTGAGGGAACCCAAATCGACCACTTACGTAATAACGAAAGTCGCCTTACCAACAATGTAATGAAAAAATTCTCGATATTGACCATATCAAACGTGAACAATATCGCGGCGGGCGATTATACATTAACCAATCATTGCCGCAAGCATGAGTTTTCGAGCAATCGTTGACGTGTTCTTTTTTCTTAGAAACCACGTTCAAATAGTGAAGCGAGGAAATCCAACTCTTCTTTGCTCTCTTCGATAGAAAGCGCTTCTAGCCATAGACTTTCGCTGTAGTGTTCAGACTTGAGGAACAATTGACAACCTTCAAAATCAATCAACCAAGAGTGAATGTCCGCATCCCACTGTTTTTCAACCACAGTAGCCGAGAGTAGCTGGAGCATTCGCTGAGCTAAATCGGGAAAACTATCAAAATCAAAGCGAGGAGAACGAATGATAATACGACCTTCATCGGCCAGATAAGTATGCAGGCCAAACTCCGATTGTTGCTCATTAGTGATGAGATTTTCAGCCATGGTGGGTCAAATGCTCCTGAATTAAATCTAAAAATGGATCTGCATATTTCTCTAATTTGCGTTGCCCTACCCCATTTACAGCCAACATTTCGCCATACGACGTCGGTAATATTTCCGCCATATCAATCAAGGTGGCATCGCTAAAGACAACATATGGCGGTAAGCCATCTTCGTCGGCAATGGACTTACGTAATCTGCGTAATTTAGCAAACAGCTTTTTATCGTAGTTTTTGCTCGATAATTTATCGGATTTCGCCGCGCGAGCGGCGGTATCAAGACGCGGAACGGCCAACTCCAAAGACATTTCACCGCGTAGCAACGGACGAGCTTCTTCAGTGAGCTGCAACGTCGAATTGCGGGTGATATTTTGAAATAGCAATCCTTTGTGAATCAGTTGACGAAAGACACTGACCCAGTAGTCATGGCTATTTTCTCGTCCCAGACCATAAGTTGACAACTTATCGTGGCCATTTTCACGGATACGAATATTCTGCATACCGCGTAATACCTCAACCACGTACCCCATCCCAAAGGATTGGTTGACTCGGTAGACACATGACAAAGCTTTCTGAGCCTGCTCTGTCGCATCAAAGTGTTTAGGTGGATCCAGGCAGATATCGCAGTTTCCACATGGTTTGTCGCGGTACTCACCGAAATAATTGAGCAATACCTGACGACGGCAGGTTTGCGCTTCAGCGAATGCACTCATGGCATTGAGTTTATGAGCTTCAACCTGCTTTTGCGGGCCTTCATCCTTTTCATCAAGCATACGGCGCAGCCAACTGATATCCGCAGGATCATAAAGCATCATCGCTTCAGCAGGTAAGCCATCACGGCCAGCTCGCCCCGTTTCCTGATAATATGACTCGATGTTTCTCGGAATATCAAAGTGAACAACAAAACGGACGTTAGGCTTGTTGATACCCATACCAAATGCGACTGTCGCCACCACAATTTGAATATCATCGCGTTGAAATGCATCTTGGACATAGGCGCGTTCATCGGCCTCTAAACCTGCGTGGTAGCTTGCCGCTCGAAGACCGTTATTGCACAGTTTCTCCGTTACCATTTCGACTTTTTTACGGCTGCCACAATAAATAATCCCACAATTACCGCGCTGCTCTTCAAGGAAACGCACCACCTGAGAAATCGGTTTGTGCTTCTCTACCAAGGTATAACGAATATTTGGTCGGTCAAAGCTACCTAAGTAAACATGGGGGTCGTTGAGTTGAAGTCGCTGCGTAATATCAGAACGTGTCGCATCATCCGCTGTTGCAGTCAGAGCCATCACCGGCAGATGAGGAAAGTACTGTTTCAGTTGACCCAGTGACGCGTATTCCGGTCGAAAATCATGTCCCCACTGAGAAATACAGTGCGCCTCATCGACCGCAATCATAGATAAAGGTAAGCCTTCTAGACGCTCGATAAAATCTCGCATCAATACTCGCTCAGGTGACACATAGATAAGTTTAATCGCGCCAGAGTTCATGCGATTGTAGACGGAGATCAATTCTTCACGCGGCATCGTTGAGTTAATACACTCAGCCGCCACCCCGTTGGCTTTCAGTTGGTCAACCTGATCTTTCATCAAGGAGATCAACGGCGAGATAACTAAGGTTATTCCACTGCGCACTAGAGCGGGGATCTGGTAACACAAAGATTTACCGCCACCAGTAGGCATAATCACTAAACTGTCTAGCCCTGCGACCGCAGCATCGATCACTTCTTGCTGACCATCACGAAAGCTCTGGTAACCAAAAACATCTTCTAGGATGCTCTGTGGCGTCGGCTGTTCGGCTGGAGATTGCTGGGCTAAAAGAGTCGAGGTCATGAATTATCTCAATAGAATTGCAAGGCAAAGGCGTGTCAAACGCGAGGGGCACATTGTAGTGGGGTTTAACGGTGAATAAAACCGCAAATTGTTAGGTGATTTTGATAGTCATTCGTATACTGCATGTTTCAATTTGTAAATTTCCTGATTACGAGTAATGTCGATGACTCCAGAAGAACAGCAAAGAGCCAAACAGGGTGTCTTTCTTGCCATTGGTGCTTACACCATGTGGGGTATCGCCCCAATCTATTTCAAGGCTCTGGCAGATGTATCTCCACTAGAAATTCTCAGCCATCGCGTCGTTTGGTCGTTTTTCTTACTTGCCGCCCTGCTCCATTTGGGTCGCCGCTGGCGCAATGTCCGAGATGTCATCAAATCGAAGCAAAAACTCCTCTATCTGGTGACGACTGCACTTCTTGTTGGAGCCAACTGGCTTATCTTCATCTGGGCTGTCAATGCTGATCATATGCTCGACGCAAGTCTCGGGTACTACATCAATCCTTTGATTAACGTGTTACTTGGAATGCTATTTCTGGGTGAGCGTCTTAGAAAGCTTCAGTGGTTCGCCGTTGCTCTTGCTGCATGCGGTGTGCTAGTACAGCTCTTTGTCTTTGGTTCTATTCCAGTCGTTGCGATTGCGCTAGCTCTGAGCTTTGGTTTTTACGGTCTATTGCGCAAAAAAGTCAGCCTAGAAGCACAAACAGGACTGTTTATTGAGACCTTGGTTCTACTACCTGCTGCAGCGATTTATCTGCTGTGGATTGCTGATACGCCAACATCCAACATCATGGAAAATCCACTAAACCTTAATGTATTGCTGATTTCCGCAGGCGTTATTACCACACTGCCCCTGCTCTGCTTTACTGGTGCTGCGACTCGGCTAAAGTTATCGACACTGGGCTTTTTCCAGTACATTGGACCAAGCCTGATGTTCTTGCTTGCGGTATTGGTTTACGGAGAAGCATTTACCGTCGATAAAGCGATTACGTTCGCCTTTATTTGGGGAGCTTTGGTGATCTTCAGCGTCGATGGATTAAGAAGCAATCAACAGTCAAAACGAGCTCTTAAAGCCAACTGATCGTTTTTTACAAGACAATCTCTACCACTAACTATAAGCTTGGTGAAATAATCACCAAGCTTTTTTGTTTTATGGATAAGGTCAACTACCACACGACGCAAAATAAAGAGATAAGCCTGATAGAAGCAAATTATCAGTCATTTGCTTTTTCGCGCCACTATCATCTTGATTTTCATATTGGTCTTATTACCGGTGGAGAACAGAAATTTCACTATCAAGGCGAAAAACATCATGTCGGCAAAGGCCAGCTAGTCATCATGCCTCCCGATGAACTGCATGATGGTCAATCCACCCTTGATTCCGGTTATCAAGTTCGAGTTTTCTCGCTAGAGCCTCAATGGTTGAGCAAGCTTGCCCAACTTAAACAACCAAACAGTTTGATTCACTTCAACCGACTCGTCGTATCGGACACTCAAGTATTTCAGTCACTCTCGCAGCTTCATCAATTATTAGCGAATGACGATGTCAGCCAACTCGCGAGAGATTGCTTGCCATACGAAGGATTTGAACGGCTCTTTAGTCACTACGGCAGCCTAGAACAAAAACGCGCTGTACCACTTGGCAATCAGTCGATGGCGACGCTCAAAGAGTATTTAATGCATAATCTTGATCAACCCGTTCGACTCGAACAGTTGTCTCAGTTGTGCCAACTCAGCCCGACCCAGTTTCAACGCCATTTCAAAGCAAAAGTGGGACTCACACCCTACGCTTGGTTAAGTCGTTTACGAATGGAACAAGGAATGAAACTCCTCAAGTCAGGTATCAGTGGAACCGAAGTGGCTCATCAGGTCGGGTTCTACGATCAAGCTCATTTCAGTAAAGCCTTCAAAGCAACTTTTGGTGTTCCACCTTCACAGATTAACTAGTGTCAGTTTTTTACAATCCTCGCTAAGAATTTGTTGACACACTGGATGTATTAATCACGAATCAATTTACCGTCATGAATGAACTCACCATCCTATCCACTCTTGCCATCGTACACTTCATTGCGCTGATGAGCCCAGGGCCTGACTTTGCCTTAGTGGTCCAAAATGCCACTCGCTATGGCCGACAGACTGGCTTTTACATCGCTCTCGGCCTCTCTTTTGGCATCTTGCTGCACTCCATTCTCAGCCTAACTGGTGTCAGCTATTTGGTTCACCAGCAGCCGGCTCTGTTCGCTCTGTTGCAACTGGCTGGTGGCAGCTATTTAACCTATCTCGGTTACGGTGCTCTAAATGCGACAATCGTTGCCTTTCGTAGAAACCATTGCGAAGGCGAGAAGGACGAATCTTCCTCTTTGTTACTCACCAACAAGCGCGAAGCTTTCTCTCGTGGTTTTGCCACCAACATTCTTAATCCCAAGGCGCTGGTGTTTTTTGTCAGTTTAATGTCGAGCCTAGTTCCTGCCGGCATGTCTTTAGGAGGCAAAGGTATTGCCCTAATGATTCTTTGGAGTTTGTCGTTATTTTGGTTTTCTTTTCTTGCTTGGGCGCTATCCACACAGCGTATGCAACGCAAAGTTAAAGCATTTGCTGTCTACATTGATGGCTTATGTGGTGTTATTTTTAGCGTGATTGGTTTAAGTATTTTGTGGCAATCAGCATCAAATTTACTGGCGCAGCTTTGAGTCACCCTCACAATTGTTTGAGCAACCTCACACCTTGCCATCAGACTCATATTGGAAATAGTACCGAAATGCCCGCCACCTTGTGCGAGATCTCTCACATGCGAGTAAGTAAAAATAACTTTTTCATTAAGAAAAATACATCACAACCAACTCAAGCTATTGATAAATAAAGATACGTACAAATTTCGAGCGAATTTTTATGTAGAAAAACGTTTGCGTAGTATTGCTGAACATCTACGAATCGGTAATATGAACCTTGTCGGAAGGATGCTGACACGGAACAGGAAATTACCACGGATTAGGTAATCTTCAGGAAGAAGATACGGTTATTCAGGATGAATAGTCGGCATGGAAAGCAAATTGGACATTGAACGGACGCAATAGTAACTAGGATGGTTGCTACTAAGGATGGGAAATGGACACCTCTGGATGAGGCAAGGACTGATCATCAGGATGATGAAAAGGACACCGCTCAGGGAACAAGCGAAGTGAGCTAACGAGGATTGTTAGCAGACCAGGATAGGGTCAAGGACACCGCTAGGATGGCGATGAATGGACTAAGCTGAAGGATGTCAGCATACTATCAAGGATTAGATGCATGGAGCACCTATAGTAGCCGGATTGCTGCGAGTAAGACTATAACCCCGATGGGCGCAAGCCCTCGGGGTTTTTCTTTATTCTTCAAAAGATAAATGAAGTTAACGCCACCTTTACAGCTTTTCTAACTTAGCGTAAGCAGTGACTAACCATTTGATCCCTTCACCATTAAAGGCGACCTGAACTCGGCTCTGCGGGCCACTGCCTTCAAAGTTGATGATCGTTCCTTCACCAAACTTAGGGTGAAGCACTCGAGAACCTAGGCTAAAGCCTGTTTCATTAAAGTTCTCTTTGACCACGGTTTGACTAAAGCGTCCCGAGCTTGCTGGGCGGCTCACTTGCGCTTTCATACGCACTTCATCAAGACAGGTTTCCGGTAGTTCGCGAATAAAGCGCGATGGTTTATGGTACTTGTCTTGACCATATAAGCGGCGCATCTCTGCATAAGTGATATAAAGCTTCTCCATTGCACGGGTCATACCCACATAGCAAAGACGTCGTTCTTCTTCTAAGCGACCCGCTTCTTCTACCGACATTTGGCTTGGGAACATACCCTCTTCGACACCGACCATGAAGACAAGTGGAAACTCCAGACCTTTCGCACTGTGCAGCGTCATTAGCTGCACGGCATCATCAAATTCATCAGCCTGACCTTCACCAGCCTCTAGAGCGGCGTGCGTCAAAAAGGCCGTCAATAGCGTCATTTCTTCCGCTTCTTCTGGCTTTTCAAATTGGCGGGTTGCCGTGACAAGTTCTTCCAAGTTCTCAATACGAGCCTTGGACTTCTCGCCTTTCTCCTGTTCGTACATTGCGAACAGACCAGAGTATTTGATGACGTGGTCGGTTTGCTCATGGAGCGACATCTCACATGTGTCATCTTCAAGCGCAAGAATCAGCTCGACAAAGCGACTTAATGCCCCCGCAGCTCTTCCTGCCAGTACTTTTTCGTCTAGCAAAGCGATACTCGCTTCCCACATGGTGCAACCACGGTCGCGTGCAGCAAAGCGAATTGTCTCGAGTGTTTTATCTCCAAGGCCACGCGTCGGTGTATTGACCACTCGCTCGAAGGCTGAGTCATCATTTCGATTACTCATTAAACGCAGGTAGCTAAGTGCATCTTTGATCTCTTGACGCTCGAAGAATCGCATACCTCCGTAAATACGATACGGGAGACCCGCCTGAATTAACGCTTCTTCTAACACACGCGATTGGGCGTTATTGCGGTACAGCATAGCGGCATCGTTGAGTGCTCCGCCTTTGTCTTGCCACTCTTTAATTTTGTTGACGACAAAACGGGCTTCATCCAGCTCGTTATAAGCGGAGTAAACAGAAATAGGCTCACCTTCAACCCCATCCGTCCACAACTCTTTGCCCATACGTTCGGTATTATTGGCGATCAGAGTATTAGACGCTTCGAGAATCGTTTTTGTCGAACGGTAATTCTGCTCAAGGCGAATGGTATTAACGCTAGGGAACTCACGAGTAAATTTTTCAATATTTTCGATTTTAGCGCCACGCCAGCCATAAATGGACTGGTCATCATCACCAACAATCATTACATGAGCTTCAGACCCTGCCATCATGCGTAACCACGCATACTGAATGTTGTTGGTATCCTGAAATTCGTCGACCAGAATATGCTTGAAACGAGCCTGATAGTGTTCACGGATATGCTTTTTATCCCGCAGTAACTCATGCGCTCGCAGCAATATTTCGGCAAAGTCGACCAATCCTGCTCTATCACAAGCCTCCTGATAAGCGGTATAGAGTTGCAGATACGTTTTTGTCACGGGGTCATGGTACGCATCAATGTGATTAGGACGTAGACCCTCATCTTTTTTGCCATTGATCCACCAGCCTACTTGGCGAGCTGGCCACTGCTTCTCATCGAGATTCTGTGCCTTGATTAAGCGACGCAATAAACGCTGCTGATCATCACTATCAATGATCTGAAAATCTTCAGGTAGCTGAGCATCCAAATAGTGAGCGCGTAGAATACGGTGACAAATTCCGTGGAAAGTCCCATTCCACATTCCAGATGCGCTGCCCATCATCAGTTCTTCGATACGCCCACGCATTTCTGCTGCCGCTTTATTGGTAAAAGTGACCGACATAATTGAAAAAGGCGAAGCTTGCTCAACCGACATCAGCCATGCAATACGGTGAACTAACACACGTGTTTTACCACTGCCCGCACCGGCTAAGACAAGTAAATTTTCTAGGGGGGCGGCAACAGCCTCACGCTGTTTATCGTTCAGGCCATCGAGAAGTAATGAAGGATCCATGGGGGCTCAGCTACTGGTTATCTATACATGAAAAACCATTATACCCGAGTGACTTCAAGATGCTAGCAGCAGTAGACCCAAGTCTATTGATTGAACCTTTACGGATTCACGACGAAATGCGCCCCATTTCACCATAAAAATATCTCAATACGAATCTATTAAAATCATCAGGTTAGATTCACGAAAAAAATAAATGTAGGATTTTTTATTATCACAGTGAAAGTTTTTAACTCTATTTTCTATCCTTTTAACTAAGCAAGTTGCTCAAATACTTCGTGATTAGCTTGCCAACATAAGTAAAGGAACTAAGTCTGAGGAAAATACTATGAAAAAGTCTAATCTTGCTGTTACCGCTGCTGTTACAGGTTTAATCGCTCTAGGTGGCACAATGCTAACGGCGGCTCCTGCTATCGCAGCAGAGAAAGAGAAATGCTATGGCGTTGCAAAAGCGGGCAAAAATGACTGCGCAACTAAAAACAGTTCATGTGCTGGTACAGCAAAAGAAGATAACCAACCAGACGCATTCGTAGTCGTGCCAAAAGGACTATGTGGCAAGCTAACAGGTGGTAGCACACAGTCTTCTTAATCCCCAAAACTGGGTGGCTATTGCTCAACTAGCCACCTTATTTCCCTTCAACTTCAAGGAATATGGCGTGAACTTAGATCATTTTCACAATAAAGTTGGGGTTGGATTGCGTTCTCCACACCTTGATTACTTCACCAGCGAAACTCCGCCCATTTCTTGGTTAGAAATTCATAGCGAAAACTACTTCCAACCCTACTCTGCCGCTAGGCAAAGCTTGCTCAAGTTAACCGATACGTACCAAATTAGCTGTCATGGCATTGGTTTGTCACTCGGAAGCGTTGCACGCGTCAGCCGCCAGCATCTAAAACAGCTGCAGCAGCTAGTCAAAGAAGTAAACCCGTTTTTAATTTCTGATCATCTTAGCTGGAGTGAAAATGGTGGGCACTACTTTAATGATTTGCTGCCACTGCCATACACCGAAGAGGCACTGGCTATTTTTTGTCGAAATGTCCTTGAAGTGCAGGAAGCATTACAACGTCCAATTCTGATAGAGAATCCATCCAGCTACGTTAAGTTCAATCACTCGACCATTAGCGAATGGGAGTTCTTGAGCGAAGTACAAAACCGAACTCAATGTCGCTTGTTACTCGATCTCAACAATATTCATGTATCCGCATTTAACCACGGTTTCGATAGTCTGCACTACTTACAGTCTATTCCTGCTCATGCGGTCGATGAAATTCATCTTGCTGGTTTCACCATCAAACAACTCGACAAAGGGGAAATTTGGATCGACACCCATAGCAAACCTGTGAGTGAAGAGGTTTGGCAACTTTACCAATACTGGCTGGAACAGTATGGCGAGCGCCATACCTTGATTGAATGGGATTTGGATATACCAGAGCCACAAGTGCTTCTCCAAGAAGCCGCGAAAGCAAGCCAATATTTAGAGAGTTGGCAACGCACTGAAAGGAAGGTCTCATGACAATTAACCCAAATGAGCTTTCTCTTGCCCAGTTACAAAGTACTTTCGCACAAGCACTGCATTACCAAGCTCGGGGAGAGGACTGCAACATCAGCAGTGATACTTTCACTGCCGATGAACGAATGCAGATTTATCGCAATAACTTCATCATTAGTCTGAGAGAAGTTCTAGAAGCGACTTACCCTATGCTTTATGCATTATTAGGCGCAGAGTGCTTTGCTCAGCTTGCCAGACAGCATGTACTTAATCATCCACTTGAGTGCGGCGATGTCAGCCACTATGGTGAACAGTTTGAGCAGACACTAGAGCAATTTCCATCAGTATTAAGCGAGGCGCCCTACTGCCTCGACGTCGCCCGATACGAGTGGCAGATTGACCTCGCTCAACAGCGGCATAACCAAGTTAAGAATCCCCAAGACTTGCTGCCTCTCGAGCAATTGAGTCAGCTATCTGCTGAGCAACATCAACACCTTCGCCTTCATCTTAAACCCGGTGTACTTGCCTTTCAGTCTAGTTACTCGCTCTTTTCACTACAGCAAGCCATTGAAAAAGAGGACTTCAGTAACTTAACTCTCGATACACCTCAGCAGGGGGTAATTGTTTGCACTTCAGATGCTGGAGTGTGGACTTTGGCGCTCGAAATGGAAGCCTATCAATTACTCACTCATCTAGAGTCTGGTTGTGTCTTGGGGGAGATTCCTCCAGAACAACTGACCTATATCAATACCTTAGCTCAGCATGACCTCATTGCTGGTTTCTCACTCGCAGTATAAAAGGAAAAAATTATGTCTAGCTCAATAAAAGACTTACTTGAGAGATATGACCAAGGAGTGGATAAGCTGCAAATGGCGTTTGTACCCCTGTTGCTGTTGTTCTGCCGCCTTTGGGTTGCTTGGGTATTTTTTAATTCAGGCCTAACGAAAATAGCCTCTTGGGAAAGCACACTATTTTTATTTGAATACGAATATCAGGTGCCAGTTCTACCGTGGGCACTGGCCGCCTATCTAGGTACTGCGGCCGAGCTTATTTTACCAATCTTTCTAGCCCTAGGGCTGTTAACCCGACCAATGGCGGCGGTATTGTTTGTATTCAATATTATCGCCGTCGTGTCTTACCCTGTTTTGTGGGAAAAAGGCTTCTATGACCACCAGTTATGGGGATTGATGATGCTCATCGTTGTAGTTTGGGGCCCAGGGTCCATTTCAGCGGACAAACTTCTGCGCCGCAAGCTAGGCTAATTTTCCGTACTCAAATCATCTTTTACTGAGTTAACCGCATCTCGGGAAGCGTGACCTATTGCTTTAGTGGTATCACGTGTGGCGTGACCAATCGCAGTTGTCGTATCACGGGTCGCATGACCTATTGCCGTACCCGCTTCTTTAAGCTCTGCACAGCCGCTCAACATCGTGATTAAAACCGCACTGAATAACAGTGTATTTGAAAATCTGAACATACTACCTCCATGTGACGAGTGCCGACATAGTAACAAAAAAAGCATCGCTACAGCAGCGATGCTCTTCATTATTGATACTGTTGTTATTTTTGAGATCTATTAAGCAGCAATACCCGCATGACGAAGTAATGCGTCAATCTGCGGCTCACGGCCTCGGAAACGCTTAAACAGTTCCATTGGCTCTTCGCTGCCACCCATCTCTAGAATATTGTTCAGGAAGCTCTTACCCGTTTCAGTGTTGAAGATTCCCTCTTCTTCAAAACGAGAAAACGCATCCGCTGAAAGTACCTCTGCCCACAGATAGCTGTAGTAACCCGCACTATAGCCACCAGCAAAGATATGACTGAAGCTGTGCGAGAATCGGTTCCATTCTAAGCTCGGTAGAACGGCCACTTTAGATTTTACGTCTGCCAATGTTTCAAGCACTCGTGGACCGATATCTGGATCAAATTGAGTATGCAGAGTGAAATCAAACAAACCAAATTCTAGCTGACGAAGAATAAACATCGCAGACTGGAAGTTTTTCGCTGCTAGCATCTTCTCTAGCATCTCTTTTGGTAAGGGTTCACCCGTTTCAAAATGGCCAGAGATAAAGGCGAGAGCCTCTTCTTCCCAGCACCAATTTTCTAAGAACTGACTTGGCAGTTCCACTGCATCCCAAGGAACACCATTTATGCCAGAGACCGCGCCAGTCTCAACCTGAGTCAACATATGATGGATACCGTGGCCAAATTCATGGAACAAGGTGACGACTTCATCATGAGTAAATAGTGCAGGTTTATCACCAACTGGACAGTTAAAGTTACAAGTCAGGTAAGCAACCGGTGTTTGCAGCTCACCCTGCTCATTGATGCGACGAACACGACATTCGTCCATCCAAGCACCGCCACGCTTATGCTCACGAGCGTACAGATCGAGGTAGAAGCTACCACGAAGCTGGTCATCAGCGTCAAAAATATCAAAGAAGCGCACTGACTCATGCCAGGTGTCGACACCTTCACGCTCTTTAACTGTCATGCCGAAGACTCGATTTAGCACTTCAAACAGACCACTCACCGCTTTTGCTTCTGGGAAGTAAGGACGCAGTTCCTCATCAGAAATCTGGAACAAATGCTGTTTCTGTTTCTCACTGTAATAAGCGATATCCCATAAATTCAGCTCATCTACACCAAATTCACTTTTCGCAAACTGGCGTAACTCTTCAACCTCTCGCTCACCCTGAGGTTTTGCTTTGCTTGCCAAATCGTTGAGGAAGCCAAGGACCTGCGACGGACTTTCTGCCATCTTGGTTGCTAACGACTTTTCACTGTAGGTATTGAAACCCAGCATACGTGCAATTTCAAAACGCAGCTTCAATTGCTCATTGATGATTTCAGTGTTATCCCATTCACCCGCTTTCGGTCCACGGTCTGATGCTCGAGTCACATAGGCTTCATATAGCTCTTTGCGTAGCTCTTGATTGTCGCAGTAGGTCATTACCGGAAGATAAGATGGAATGTCCAACGTCAGTAAATAGCCATCCAGCTCTTTCGCTTCAGCAGCGGCTTTGGCTGCCGCCAGTGCCGACTCAGGCATACCTGCCAACTGTTCTTCATCTTCAATGTGCTTAGTCCAGCCCATAGTGGCATCAAGCACATTGTTGGAGAACTTCGACCCTAACTCAGACATGCGCTTACTGATTTCGCCGTAGCGATGCTGTTCATCGGCTGGTAAACCAATCCCAGACAACTCAAAGTCGCGTAACGAGTCGGTGATCGTTTTCTTCTGCGCTTGAGTTAACGAAGCAAAAGCTTCACTCGATTTCATCGCTTTATACGCTTCAAACAGACCTTTGTGCTGACCAACCCAAGTACCATATTCGGATAAAAGCGGCAGACAGCTCTCGTACGCGTCACGAAGCTCATCACTGTTCATGACTGAGTTCATATGACTGACAGGAGACCAAATACGACTTAAGTGATCATCCACTTCTTCAATCGGCGCAACAAGGTTGTCCCATGTTGGTTCCGTATTACCCGCCAAAACCTGTTCAATTTTAGCGCGGCAATCAGCAATCGCCTTTTCTACCGCTGGCTTAACATGTTCCGGTTTAATCTGAGAAAATGGCGGCAAATCGGTAAAGTTAAGAAGTGGGTTCGACATAAATCATTCCTTTTTTTGGATAACGCAAACCTAGATAAAATTGGTTATCTAGAGCATGTTGGTCTGTGTTAATTCTTATTGGTCTTAAATAGTAAATATAGGTAGGTTCAGCAATTTTCAATAGTAACGTATACTAACTACCATCATTCATCATGCTCTTTGCACCTATTCTGAGAGAAATATTTTGTTAAGTTACCGCCATAGCTTTCACGCAGGCAACCATGCCGACGTCATTAAGCATATTGTTCAAAGTCTTATCCTCGACTCTTTGAAGCAAAAAGAGAAGCCGTTTGTCTATCATGACACCCATTCAGGTGTAGGTCGCTACGATCTAACCCACGAGTGGTCAGAGAAAACTGGTGAGTATAAGCAAGGCATTGCACGCGTTTGGCAACAAAATGATATCCCAGACGAAATTCACAGCTATTTAGATTCGATTAAAGTGCTGAATAACGGTGACACGCTACGTTACTACCCGGGTTCACCTCGTGTTGCTCGTGCTCATTTACGTCAGCAGGATCGTATGGTACTGACTGAGCTGCACCCAGCCGATCACCCATTGCTTGAGCAAGAATTCCATCGAGATCGTCAAGTGAGCATCTACAAAGAAGATGGCTTCAAACGACTAAAAGCCAGTTTGCCACCGCAAGAGCGACGTGGTTTGGTGTTAATTGACCCTCCCTACGAGCTGGCTAAAGAGTACCGTGATGTAGTGCAGGCAATTTTCCAAAGCTATAAGCGTTGGGCGACGGGTATCTATGCAATTTGGTATCCTGTGGTTAACCGTTGCGATATCGAAGATATGATTGAAGGTCTACAAGGTCTTGGCATTCGTAAGATTCTTCAAATCGAACTCGGTGTTGCGCCAGATACCAATGAACGCGGTATGACTGCCTCTGGCATGATTGTCATTAACCCGCCTTGGAAACTGGAAAGCCAAATGCAGGAAATTCTGCCGTTTCTTAAGCAAGCAATTGCGCCTGCGACGGGTCACTATAAAGTGGAATGGATTGTTCCTGAATAACTCGACTGGCGGCGTAACCGCACCAAGATTAAAGCAAAACAACGCAGAAAAATTAAGCAGGATAGATTGAGTTCAACCGATCTATCCTCCATATCTACAATAACAAATTATTATTTGCAGGATGCTTGCGACCTGACTCACCAGAATGAGCCGAGTCGCTGCACCTCAGAACATGGAGAAAGTCATGGCGACTCATTTTGATTACATCTGTATCGGCGGCGGCTCAGGCGGCATTGCATCAGCAAACCGTGCGGCAATGTACGGCGCAAAAGTAGCCCTAATTGAAGCTCAAGACCTAGGTGGCACGTGTGTTAATGTTGGCTGTGTTCCTAAGAAAGTGATGTGGCACGGAGCCCAAATTGCTGAAGCAATGCATTTATACGCGGAAGACTATGGTTTTGATGTTGATGTAAAAAGCTTTGACTGGAGCAAGTTGGTTGAAAGTCGTCAGGCATACATCGGTCGTATTCACGAATCTTACGATCGCGTTCTTGGCAACAATAAAGTTAATGTCATCAAAGGCTTTGCTAAATTTGTCGACGAGAAAACCGTTGAAGTGAACGGTGAACACTACACTGCCGATCATATCCTGATTGCCGTGGGTGGACGCCCAACGATTCCGAACATCCCTGGTGCAGAATACGGCATCGACTCTAACGGTTTCTTCGAACTAAACGAGCAACCAAAACGTGTTGCTGTTATTGGCGCAGGCTACATTGCGGTTGAGATCGCAGGGGTACTGAACGCTTTAGGGACAGAAACGCACCTATTCTGCCGCAAGGAATCTCCGCTACGTAGCTTCGACCCAATGATCATTGATACTTTGGTTGAAGTGATGGCAGCAGAAGGTCCAACTCTGCATACTCACTCAGTACCGAAAGAAGTGGTAAAAGAAGCGGATGGTAGCCTGACTCTGCACCTAGAAAATGGCAATACACAAAACGTTGACCAATTAATCTGGGCTATCGGCCGTCATCCTGCAACCGATGCGATCAATCTTGCATCGACTGGCGTACAAATCAATGATCACGGTTACATCAAAGTAGACGAATTCCAAGCCACTAACGTTCCTGGCATCTACTGTGTTGGCGACATTATGGAAGGTGGTATCGAACTCACTCCTGTCGCCGTTAAAGCGGGTCGTCAGCTTTCTGAGCGCCTGTTTAATAATAAACCAAACGCTAAGATGGACTATGAACTCGTACCTACAGTTGTATTCAGCCACCCACCAATCGGTACTATCGGCCTAACGACTCAGGAAGCCGAAGAGAAGTACGGTAAAGAGAGCATCAAGGTCTATACTTCTGGCTTTACAGCGATGTACACCGCCGTCACTCAGCATCGTCAACCATGTAAAATGAAGCTGGTATGTGCTGGTGAAGAAGAGACAGTCGTTGGCCTACATGGTATCGGTTTCGCGGTAGATGAAATGATCCAAGGATTTGGCGTAGCGATGAAGATGGGCGCAACTAAAGCAGATTTTGACTCTGTTGTGGCTATTCACCCAACGGGCTCTGAAGAGTTCGTTACAATGCGTTAATCTGCATGAGTCTTGAAAAGGATGCCTCGGCATCCTTTTTTATTACCCTATATCATTTAGAAACCAACTAAAGTCACTTTCCCCAACGCCATATCGCCAAACTGACAAGCAAAATCGATTCGTTTACCGGCTTCTTTGCCATACAGTGTTTTTAGCTTATCAAATACTTCAGGTATGTAACTGACGTTCTTGAGGCGTAAGCTCTTACGCGTTTGGCTATCAAGAAAGGCAAGAGCGGAAAGCGATAGCACCTTTTGGCAGCCATCCAGCATCGCTTTACCAACCAGTTTACTGTGCAAAGCCTGAGAAATATCCTGAGTCGAAACTCCATTCTTCGCTTGTGACATAATACATATTGCGGGCAAATCTAGCATAGCAACCGCTCTTGGACGCTGCGTGGCACTATCCTCATACACGGCCAACAAACAGGGAATTTTACTTTCATCGAATGGCTCTGGAGGCAGCTGACACAGTACCAACTTTTCACCCAGCTCGCGTTGCAACAGCTTTTCGAGTTGAGAGAGTTTAGGTAATGCCAACTCTTTGTGGACTTCACCAATAGAGTCCAAGGTTTTCTTACTTTCCTCCACACCTTGAACCAAAGGCAGTAAGAGCTTATGCAGATCGGCATCTTCAAATGGCTTTGTAAGAACAAAACTTGCTCCTGCCTCTTTGGCTTGTCGGATTTGCACCTGGTCATCGACCGTCGTGATCATCCCGATTTTTATCGCATCACCCAGCTTCATCAGTTCGTTAATCAAGGTAAGGCCGGACATTTCAGGCATATACCAATCGGTTAGCACAATCTCAGGATGCCACTCCTGAGCAATCTTTACTGCTTCGCGAGCATCGCAGGTTTTTTTGATCGATAGACGGCAGTAACCAAAGCTTTCTAAGCCTCGCCTGACAATCTCCAATGTCGCTTTACTGTCATCTACTATCAAGATTTTCACGAGCTGACGTACCCCAAAAGAACAGAACTGTCTAAATTATAGGCATATTTTTTTAGACCAACTAAACTTACAGACGACAAACCTCTCAGCTTACGATATTAATTCATGGATTTAGCACAACTGATGACCTCAGAAAATCTAACAGCCCTTGCGATTGACCTCGGGCTACTGGTGCTTTTGGGCTGGTTTATCATCCTGCTGCTGATCTTACGAGAATTTCGTCATTTTGCGGCTCAGATGACGGGAGGAAATAATCTCGATAAAGACACCTATGAGCTTTGCCAAACTTCCGTCGATAACGCCTTGAACTACACCGCAGATAACAGTGATACGTTGAATGATCTGATCCTCATTCAGCAGGCTCTAGAGGCTCAAGTTACTCAAATTAAGATGGCTAAGAATGAGCTCAGCGATCAGGAACAAGCTTCCATTGATGAACTAAATCTCAAACTCAGCAAGTCGCACAAGTTAATTAAAAAGCTCAAAGGCGACTTAGATAAAAGCGTCAAGGGACTACGTCAAGCAAGAAATAAGCTACTGAAACAAACAGATACGGTGGATGAGCTTCAGCAAGCAAAGAAACAGCTTGAGAAGCAGTTCGAACAACTAGAGCAGGAATATATTCAGATTACCGAAGCGGGTGGTACCGATAACTTAGCGAAAGAGCTGCAAAAAGAGAAACAACAGATGCTAGCGACCATCGAAGCTTACAAACAGAAGTTAGCCGAAAAAGGCGATGTCGATTCTCTCACCGCAAAACTAGAAGCATCTCAACAGCAGTTGCATCATATGACAAAAGAGAAGGACTTTGTTGAAAAGAAATATCTCGAACTGGTGCAAGAGTCGCAAACGAAAAATCAGTAGCGCACACTACTGATTTTTCCTCTACTTCACACAAACCACATTGAGCAGCGACGTTCCTTTCAATTGGTTGACCTTGCCACTGCTAAATAAGCCTGTTTTTTCGGCGCCCCAATAAGGTAAATGGACTGGCCACTCATCTTTTGTCATCACATTAGAGTCGAGGAGAGCCTGCCATTCTGACGCTGTCGCCATACGCATTTTCATACGGTAACAAGTTTTGTACGCACCTTCATAGTCTAAGCGATTCCAAGGGATCTCATGTTCCATATAAAACTGTTCGTCTTTAAGCATCCAATATGGAACGACATACTCCACTCCCGCTATCGATGCTGAACGACGAACTGTAATGGATTTATCTTCTGCTGGTTCATTCGTCGCTTTAGGTTGAGGAACCACCGCTGGCTGAGCTTTGGCTGGAGCGGGAATCACTGTCGTCGCTTGACCTTTACCCTGACTCAACTCACTGACAACCGGTTTAGGCTTAGACGGCGGAGTTTTTGGCGTCGCACTGGGCTTTTTAGCGGAAGCCCCTTTTACAATTTCACGAATGAATGATTGCTGATAGCCAGATTGCTTCTGAACCTTATCTAAATCTTGTCTAGCCGTGGTGAAGTCCTTATATGGACCAATGAGGCAGCGGTAGACTTTTGCCTCCGGCTTATTCCATACATCCGTCGTAATATGAGGATAGATTTTCTTAGCCTGGGCAACCGAAAATGGCTGACTAAAAACACCACACTGAATCCAAAATGTCGATTCTTGGCCTACCGGCTTGGATTTGCCCCACAAACCTTTCCCTATTGGACAAGTCTGATCCAAAAGCGGCAACTCATCCGCCGATACCTGAATTGCATCGCAAAGGATTTCTTCTGCCAAGGTTGGTAATGACACGGTAGGCAACGCCAATATTGCGAGAAAAGACCAATACTTGAAAAATGATTGCTTCGGCTTTGAGGCCATATCTATACCCATACTATCTAAACTAATCTAAGTGTACTCACCTAGGATGATAACTATAGTGACGCAGTAGAGGTTTTACTGCCCAGAAAATGAGAATGCAAAAAAAGAGCCGTAATAGATTACGGCCCTTAGTTTAGTGAGTTTTTTATCGCCAAATCTTAGGCTTGGATCACCCTTTGTAGATTTTTGGGTTAAATACATCACGTAACCAGTCACCAAGTAGATTGATAACCAATACCAATGTAACCAGTACGATACCTGGGAAGGCTGTGATCCACCATGCACCAGAGAAAATGTAGTTAAATCCAATACTAATCAAGGCACCCAGTGAAGGTTGGTCTACCGGCAGACCCAAACCTAGGAATGAAAGTGCCGCTTCAGACATGATAGCATTTGCCACCTGTACAGTAGAGATAACCAAAATCGGCGACAGACAGTTCGGTAGGATGTGACGGAACATGATACGTGGTGCTTTAAAGCCCATTACACGTGCCGCTTCTACGTACTCTTTCTTCTTCTCGGCAAGCACGGAAGCACGAATCGTACGCGCGTACTGAGGCCACTCAGCCACACCGATGATAACCACCAGCATCACCACCGCATATTGGCTATAAAAGTCACTACCAAAACTCGCCTTAAAGATAGCAGAAACGATGATAGCAACCATCATGGTTGAGAAAGATAGCTGCACATCAGCGAAACGCATCAAGAAGCTATCAATACGTCCACCGAAGTAACCTGCTGATAGACCAATGATGATACCAAGAACTAACTGCAAGCCTACAGCTAGAAAGCCGATAGTCAGCGATAGACGAGAGCCGTATAGGATTGTAGAAAGGATGTCACGCCCCTGCTCATCGGTACCAAGAACAAAGCGCTCGTCACCACCGTCCATCCAAGATGGCGGCAGTTCAGAATCCATGATATCGATGGAGGCAAGGTCGTAAGGGTCTGTCGGTGCCAATACAGGTGCGGCTAACGCCATAACTAAAAACATCATAAACACAGTAAAGCTCGCCATCGCAACTTTATCGCGTTTGAAGTAGTACAAGAAATCCGATTGTTTGAAACGCTCCCAATGAGAAGGAGCAGCTGCTGTTTGACTCATGATTATGCTCCTTTACCTGTCAGGTTTACCGTCGGGTTGATGATGCCATACAGCAAATCAACAATGGTGTTGGTTACCACGAAAATCAGACCAACAAAAATGACGTACGCAGTGATAAGTGGTGTATCAACGCGGTTGATTGCCTCTAGGAAAAGGAAACCTGTACCAGGCCATTGGAAAACCGTTTCAGTCAAGATGGTATACGCAACCATAGTACCAATCTGTACACCACCTACGGTAAGTACAGGTAGCATGGTGTTCTTCAATGCGTGCTGGTAATAGATTTTATTCAGAGCCAGACCTTTCGCTTTGCCAAACTTGATGTATTCCGAGCTTAGTACTTCAAGCATTTCAGAACGTACAAGACGAATAAACAGAGGTAGCATGATTGATGCGAGCGCGATACATGGCAAGATCAGGTGCGCTAAGCCGTCGAGAGTAAAATATCCAGACTCCCAGCCTAGAACATTTGCCGTCTCCCCTCGACCATAAGATGGTAACCAGTTTAGCTCTATCGAGAAGACGTACATCAGCATAATTGCGGTCAAGAACACCGGAATCGATATGCCAATGCTACTGAAAGCCATCACCACTTTGGTCAATATACTTTTTGGGTGAATGGCAGAGTAAACGCCCAATGGAATCGAACAAGCAACGATAATTACCGTTGCGCCAAATACCAGCTCAAGCGTTGCAACCAGCTTATCTAGAATGACTTCAACCGCAGGGCGTTTGAAGAAATAAGAAGTACCTAAATCACCTTGTAGCGCAGAGGTTACAAAGCGAGTGTATTTTGTAATGAAGGGATCATTCAGACCCAGCTCGTCACGCAGAGCTTGACGCTCAGCTTCCGAAACTGATTGACCAACAAGCTCACGCAATGGGTCGCCGAGGTTATCCTGAATGGCAAACGCCACTAGACTGATCACAAACATCACTATCAGTGCCTGAAACAGGCGCTTGACCAGAAACGAAAACATTCCTTGCCCCTTAACTTTCCATAGATTTCAGTCTGCGAACCCGAATCCCTTTCACCGGCTGGGCAAAGAGGGCTGCTGGTCGCAATCTTCAGTCTTAAAAATGGCACTTAACCCGACTGAAACAAAGTTAAGCACCAAAAATTAGCGGGCATCTGCATGACGCAGATGCCCTACTTACTTCAACTTATTTAACGACTAGGTCACCGAAGTAAGGGAAGTCCATCGCATTCACGATTGGAGCGATATCTACATTAGATTTCGCACCCCATGCTAGGTTCTGCCAGTGTAGAGGAACAAACGCAGCTTCGTTGTACAGAGTCGCTTCTACTTTCTGAAGCATTTGCGCACGCTTAGCTGGATCCGTTTCTACGTTTGAATCCATAACCAGCTTGTCAACTTCAGCGTTTGAGTAGTGGCCACAGTTGTACTGACCTTTACCCGTTTCTTCGTTACGAGTCATTGTTAGGAACTCAGAGAAGTTCGCTGAATCTTCTGTATCTGAGTGCCAACCGATCATCAGCATGTCTGCCGCACACTTATCAAACTCTGGCCAGTATTGCGCTTTAGGCATAGTTTTTAGATCAACCTTAATGCCAATCTTAGATAGCATCGCTGCCGCTGCCTGAGCAATTTTCGCATCGTTCACGTAACGGTTGTTTGGCGCCATCATCGTTAGCGTAAAGCCATCTTCGTAGCCCGCTTCCTTCATTAGAGCTTTCGCTTTCTTCAGGTCATAACGAGGCACGAGATCTGCACTGTAACCTGCGTAGCCTTCAGGGCCTTGTTGACCAGCAACAGTCGCGAAACCTTTCATGATTTTCTGAACAATGCCTTCGTTGTTGATTGCATGAACAATCGCCTGACGAACGCGAACATCTTTAAGTGCTTCGTTACTGTTTTGGTTCATTTGGAAGGTGATAATACGTGTCCCTGGTAGTGTTACTAGGTTTACGTTTTTAGCATCTTCTACACGCTTGTGGTCATTTGGTGCTACAGGCGCGATCATATCTACGTCACCAGAAAGAAGAGCCGCTACGCGAGTTGCATCTTCCTTGATTGGAACAAGAGTTAGCTTATCAACATTACCTTTAGACTCTTTGTCCCAGTAACCTGGGAAGCGTTCAAACTCAACTTTTACGCCTTGCTCACGAGAAGTAACGATGAATGGACCTGTACCAGAAACGTTGGTCGAAGCGAATGAGTTACCGTGCTTCACAACTTCGCCTTTATCTTTACCGTCAGCCGTTGTACCTGAGTAGAACTTGCTGTCCATTGGGAAGATGTAAGTCGCAGTTTGTAGAACCAGTGGGTAAGCACCCTTAGAAACAAGTTCAACTGTGTAGTCGTCTACTTTGACCATCTTTTCATATGGTTCAAAGATAGCTTTAAAGTCTGGAGAATTTTTCAGACGCTCAAACGTCCAAACCACGTCATCTGCCGTTAGCTCGTTACCAGAGTGGAACTTAACGCCTTGACGCAATGTGAAACGGAATGTTGTCTCATCAACACGTTCCCATTTTTCAGCAAGACGAGGTTCAAAATCTAACTTTTGTGTGTAACGAACTAGTGGATCAAACACCATGTGAGACATTTGCAGTGTGCCGCCAGATAGCTGCTCATGCGGGTCAAGTGATACTGGATCTGCGTCATACGCGACGGTGATATCTGCTGCAGCTGCGCTAAAGCTTAAGCCTGCTGCCATCAAAGCCACTGCTAGTTTGCTTTTCATGGTTTTCATGCATAACTCCTTATGCGGGATTCATCCCTAGTTGTTGTATTTGCTTCTGTTTATGTCCCGTCAACCGATGTAGACGGGAAAGACTTACGACTTACGCCGTTTTTACTTCTTCTCTTAAGCCTGTAAATTCAGGCATTAAAGAAATCAGTTGTTTACTGTATTCGTGCTGAGGTGTTCTAAACAGCTGCTCAGTTGGGGCAACTTCCAATAATGTCCCCATTTGCATCACACCCACTCGATCGCACATCTGGCGAATAACGGGTAAGTCGTGACTGATAAACAGCATGGTTAGATTCAACTCATCTTGTAAATCTTTAAGTAGGTTGAGTATCTGTGCCTGTACCGACACATCGAGTGCCGATGTCGGCTCATCACAAATTAGCAGACGCGGGCGCGTCGCAAGTGCACGGGCAATCGAAATACGCTGACGCTGACCGCCTGAGAATTCATGTGGGTATTTCACCCCAGCCATCTGACCTAGACCAACGTGATCAAGTAGATCGTTAACGATCTGTCTGGTTTCTGCTTCACTGTTAGTCAACTTATGGAAACGAATCGGCTCTGCGATGATATCGAAAATCTTCATACGCGGATTCATTGAAGTGTATGGATTCTGAAACACCATCTGCATCTGACGGCGTAAAGGACGGCGCTCTTTCTCTGATTTCAGTGATGTTAAGTCGATCCCTTCGAATGTTACCTTGCCTGAGTTAGGCGCATACAAACCAGCGATGACACGTGCAATCGTCGATTTGCCCGAACCAGACTCACCAACTAGACCAAATGTTTCACCTTCAAATACTTCAAAACTGACGTTGTTAGATGCTTGAACATATTCACGACGACTTTCAAATAACGAATCTTTCGTCACAAAACGTAGATTTACGTTTTCTACACTAAGCAGAGAGCCAGTGTATTCACGGTGATCCTGACTTTGACCTAGCCAGTGATTTTTCACATCTAGCGGCTCCATTTCTTGAGCTTCTTCGATGTAACTTACCAATGGAAAGCGATCCAGCTTCATATCTGAACGTGGAACCGCAGAAATCAAACTGCGCGTATAGGCGTGATCAGGGTCGCCAAGTACTTTTGTCGTAGGACCAAACTCAACCAAGTCACCACGATACATAACCGCAACGCGATCAGTCACGTTGGAAACCACACCCATATCGTGTGTTACCAACATACAACCAACGTTGTTCTTGATACACAACTCACGAATAAGCGATAGGATCTGATCTTGAATAGAAACGTCTAATGCCGTCGTTGGTTCATCGGCAATGATCAAGTCTGGCTCACCCGCAAGCGCAATCGCAATCACAACGCGCTGACGCATACCACCAGAGAACTGGTGCGGATACTGTTTCAAACGGTTTTCTGGTTGTGGAATACCCACCTGCTGCATTAGAGAAAGCGCACGCTTATAGGCTTCCTCATCCGTTACCTTCATGTTGGCATGAATGGTTTCTTTCAACTGCTGCTCAACGGTAAATAGTGGGTTTAGAGAAGTCATTGGATCTTGGAAAATAAATCCAATTTTTGAACCGCGAACACTGCGCATCTGCTCCGGACTTAGTCCAGAAATCAACTCACCATCGAGATAAACATCGCCGCTTGCAATTCGCCCAGGGGGGCTTAATAGATCGATAACCGCATTTCCAACGGTCGATTTGCCCGCGCCTGACTCGCCCACTACGCCGACGATTTCACCACGTTCGATATTGAATGAGAGAGATTTAACTGCGGCATGAACACCATGACGCGAAGGGTACTCTATTCGAAGGTTTTTAACTTCTAAAAGTGACATTACCAGACCTCTACTGCTTTGGCAGCTTTCTGCCCTGTCTGAAAAGTGAATCCATTCATACCAGTCCTATACCTAGGTTTCGATACCAAAATTAGGTATAGCGTTCTGGTAATTTATAAGCTCATCAATTTGGCAAATAATTCACAGAAAAGCAACAAATATAGGATAAAAAGTCGAAATAGAACAAGAAGCAAGCAGTTTTAGGAAATAAATATGCAATCACACTGGATCATTGCTCAATTCAAAAATCTTAAACACGCGCTAAAAAGGCTTATTTTTAAATGCCTATAGTTATTTAATACAGCTTTTGGTTATAAGAAGGCCAAAACAACAACAGAATAAAAATTCACACAATCAACCTTTAAGTGCTTTAACAAAATAAAAACAAAACACCAGCCAAAGAATAAAAAACCGAATCAAATCACAAATTAAAGCCACAAAGGCGAAGCTTATAATAAATAAATCACACAAACTCAGACTAAAACACTACTGTTTTTGTGCGAAATTTACTCACATTAAAATAGGAATAATACAAACTGATGAGTTGGAGTATATAGCGGTAGTTTGTTGGTTTACTCACTATTTCTCTGAGCTCTATTGAAGGCAATGTTAAGGGATGAAAAACAATCTTTGAGATGCAAAAAAGCCCTAGTCTTTCGGCGCGGACGGCCAGTCTAGGGCTTCAATAGTGGTCGGTGAAGAGCCATATTCTGAACATCGGACGAACCCC
>NZ_JBNJOJ010000042.1:0-37979 GCF_050113655.1 Vibrio sp. TRT 29B02 | reverse complement strand
AGAAACTTAGAGCCTTTATAAGCCATCTGCAGGATCGTTCAACCGATCATTTATCTCTTAACTGATCGGCATTAGCCCGAAAGGCTCCTTTTTTACTATTTACCATTTTTGTTGCGAATCATTCGGCGTAAACGTGAGCGGCGCTCCGCTTCACCCTGGCTAGCATCACTTGGATTGTTAGTACGGGTTTTACGGTTTTTAAATGCAGGCTTAGTGTGCATTTTTTCTATTAGAGCGTCGCGGTTCTTTGGCTCATAACCTTCTAGCTCTTTACGGTAGATACGTTGACCAATTAAGGTTTCCACCTGTTGAAGTGTTAGCTCTTCTTCACGGTTAACGAACGATACCGCATTACCACGCTGGCCAGCACGACCCGTACGGCCAATGCGGTGAACATAATCTTCAGCCAAAAATGGCATATCAAAGTTCACAACATGAGGTAAGTTCTGAATATCAAGGCCACGGGCCGCAACGTCAGTCGCGATCATCACGCGAGCCTTACCGGTTTTGAATTCTTCCAGCGCACGGCGACGAGCACTCTGCGCTTTGTCACCATGACAAAGCACGGCTTTAATACCATCAAGCTTCAGCTCTTTAAGTAGCTCGTTTGCCGTCTCTTTGTAGTTAACAAAAACCAGCACCTGTTTCCAGTTCTTACGGCCAATAAGCTCCGACAATAGCTCTCGCTTGCGCTCTTGCTCTACAGGGTAAACAACGTGCGCAATGGTGTCAGCGGTCACGTTCTCTCGAGCAACAGAAACGCGTTTTGGTTGACGTAGAATTTGGCCTGCCAGCTTGTTCATCTGCGCTGAGAAAGTTGCAGAGAAAAGCATAGTCTGAGGTTTAGTGGTGACGCCAGCCATGATCTTTTCGATCGAAGCGATAAAACCCATGTCTAACATGCGGTCAGCTTCATCGAATACTAGGTACTCTAGGTTAGCCAAAGAAACGTTATTGAGTTCAATGTGCTCAATCAGACGACCCGGCGTAGCAACAAGCACATCTACACCCGCTTCAAGGGCTTTTTGCTGCGTTGCCATTTTCTTGCCACCAAAGATCGCAACGGTCTTGATGTCGGTGTACTTTGTGTAATCTTGGATGTTTGTCGCAACCTGTTCTGCCAGTTCGCGTGTCGGCGTTAAAATAACGGCACGCGTTTGGTGGCGGTTAGCGGATTTGGCACTATCAAGGATATTCTGAACGATAGGCAAAGCAAACGCGGCTGTTTTACCCGTACCCGTTTGTGCGTTAGCTAGGATGTCATGTCCACGGCGAGCTAAAGGAATCGCTTGTTGCTGAACTGGAGTGAGTTTCTCATACCCACACTCAGTAAGAGCTTTCACGATTTCTGGAGAAAAGTTTTGTGATGCAAATGACATATCTTGTTCCTAAAGCTAACGACAAATTTAAAGCGTAACCCAAATTACGGTCGCTGATTATAGAGCATTAACGCCGAGATGGGAGTGTAAATGTGAAATTAGCCTAAATAACTCCTCATTTGACGACGTTCTCGCCATTATTGAACAGCCTGATAGTCCCCAAAAGAGCAACTTTGTGACGATTTCTCTTTACCCCATCCGCCCCCTCCATAACCACGTCTAACCTAGCATCACGCTATAATAATCAAGGGAATGGCGTCAGGTTTTGATCGCATCTCTTTCATAAGTCGTTACATAACTGGTACTTTAGTGCTTTACATCTGACCTCATACAATGAACACTCCCATTCGAAATTTGTATGTAAGCCAGCCCTATAGAGTCAGTAGAAAATTATGAACAGCACCACCCAGAAAAAATCGAATCCTCTATTCGAAATCTTATTTAACGTCGTCATACCGTCATTTATTTTAATGAAATTCAGCGGTGACGAACATTTAGGAACGGCGATGGCGTTGGTTGTTGCTCTGGCGTTTCCGATCGCTTATGGCGCCATGGATCTGATTCGCAATAAGAAATTTAACTTTATCGCAGCGCTTGGCTTTGTCAGTGTCTTATTAACGGGGGGGATCGGTCTACTCGAACTCGATACTCGTTGGTTAGCACTTAAAGAGGCTTTGATTCCAGGCCTGATCGGTTTGGCCGTGCTAGGTTCAACCTTTACTCGCTACCCATTTATGCAGAAGATGGTTCTAAATGACACCGTACTCAACCTAGAACTGATCACTGAGCGTTTAAAAGAGAACAATAAAACGCAAGCGTTCGAACGCTGCTTGATGTCATCAAACTATCTATTCGCGAGCACATTCGCCTTCTCATCGGCAATGAACTACTTCCTTGCGACTTGGATTGTAACAAGCCCCGCAGGAACAGCAGAATTCAATGAAGAGTTAGGTAAACTGACACTTTACAGCTATCCAATTATCGCGATTCCAAGCATGCTAATGATGTTCGGTATTTTCTACTACGTTTGGCGCCAAATCCGTGCCATGACCGCACTGGAAACCGAGCAGATTTTCCACGCTAAATAACCGGCTCTATCCTGACCTCAATGAGTGCAAACGTTCTCAGTAGCCTCTGACACAGAAGTACTAATTTGAATTATATTGGGCCCTATTCGATAACACGCAAGGTAATGTAATGACATTCCGGATTGATCTGCTTATCAAACAATATCCGCTCGTCGAAGAGCTTATCGGGCTCAACGAAACATCTTGGTTTAATCCTTCGATTACTTCTGTCGAAGAAGCACTACCGCATGTCGGACTTGATGCGATGGATATTCGAGATGCAAGTGAGCGATTACTACGCTTTGCTCCTTACCTTGCCAAAGCCTTTCCAGAAACAGCACCAGCACAAGGCATTATCGAATCTGAACTGGTTTCCATACCTGCCATGAAAATGGAACTTGAACGACGATTTAACACCAGCATCGCAGGTCATCTACTCCTTAAAAAAGATAGCCACTTACCGATTTCTGGATCGATCAAGGCCCGAGGCGGCATTTATGAAGTATTGACGCACGCTGAAAGGCTCGCACTTGATGCAGGCTTGCTTACAAAATCCGATGATTACAGCCTACTGCTGAACGAATCTTTTCGTCAGTTTTTCAGCCAGTTCAGCATTGCGGTTGGCTCTACCGGTAACCTTGGAATGTCTATCGGTATCATTAGTGCCAAGTTAGGATTTTCTGTCTCAGTGCATATGTCTGCTGACGCCCGCCAGTGGAAGAAAGATAAGCTTCGCGATCACGGAGTGAATGTCGTGGAGTACGAACAAGATTACGGCGTCGCGGTTGAACAAGGTAGAAAAGAAGCTGAAAGTGACCCTAATTGTTTCTTCATTGATGACGAAAACTCTCAAACTCTATTTTTGGGCTATTCCGTCGCTGGTGAGCGTTTGAAGGCGCAATTTGACCAGCAAGGTATCGTCGTCGACGAGCAACATCCTTTGTTTGTTTACCTACCTTGTGGCGTCGGTGGAGGGCCAGGTGGCGTTGCCTTTGGTCTAAAAATGGCGTTCGGAAACCATGTACATTGCCTCTTTGCTGAACCCACCCACTCTCCATGTATGCTTCTTGGGGTCCATACTGGACTCCACGACAAAATCAGCGTCCAAGATATAGGGATTGATAACATAACCGCCGCAGACGGCTTAGCTGTCGGTCGCGCGTCCGGCTTTGTTGGACGAGCGATGGAAAGGATGATCGATGGCTATTTCACGGTGACGGATGAGCGTATGTACCAACTGTTGGGTCAACTCAATCAGCATCAAAACATCCAGCTCGAACCATCGGCGTTAGCTGGCATGATGGGGCCAATCGTGGTGACAAACAATCACGAATATAGGCTGAGAATGAAGTTTGACAATTCCGTTATGAACAACGCGACTCACCTCGCATGGGCAACCGGCGGTGGCATGGTACCGGAACAGGAAATGCGTTCCTATCTAGCAAAGTCACAAGGCTGATAATGCGCTATACATTGGTATTGAGAACACTCATACCCATAAGTCGGTGACTAGCCCAATACTTTTTCAGCACTGGGTGAATCATGTTTCTGAGGGAAAAAACGCGCATGAATACCACTCGTTGCATCATCCACGCTAGCAATGAGGCAAGAGCGTTCACTACCGAACCAGCAATGTGGACTGCCATCCATTTGCAACATAAGCCCAGCCAACGGCATACGCTCACATTCGTTGTACATTTTTACCCACTGTAGCCTTTTTTGCATTTCTCTGTTCATTGACACCCAGTATAGTTGAAGGGATGTCTATGAATCACACAGTTAAATCAGAATGAAATACCTAGCCCCTTCTCAAGAAAAGCCAGAAAAAAAACCGCTATCCAACTCCACATTCCTAAAGCATTCCACCACATAAACGCCTTAAATTTGACTGAATTTGTTGTAACCCGCTTACGAATAAATGGGTACTTAACCCAATAATCAAAGCAGCGGCTCCCTACCTCCCAAGACAATTGATATTTAGGGCGCATGTAACCGTTATCGTCATAGTATTTGCCAAGGTCTTTTGCTAACTGCTTATCCATAAAGATAATATACTTAAAACTCCCTAATGAAATTACTGGCAATATAACTATCGCTGGAAAGCACCACGCAATAGCAACAACACCGAAAACAGCTATCAACCAATCCAACATTTATTCATTACCCCAAACTTCTTCAACAACGCGTAATCTGACTTTCCACCATAGACTTTTTCTCTTCTTCTGGGTCTATGATTTCTCTTGGGGGTATTTATAATCCATATTCCATCCATAAACTTTTTAACATAATCCTATCAAAAGTCAGTGTTCATTATTTCAATGATGTTCAATTCGAAAGTTTACCCTTTACAACAAATACCATACACTTAGATTCTCCATTAGAAGCTATTTCTGGAAGTAAAGTAGCCTTGCAGAGCAGATGAATCGTTAGAAAATGAATTACAGCTTAAAAGCGCATTGCATTGCCAAGCACTTATCCGCACCAGCAGTTTTGGACACCGAGTTAATTGGCAACTAGGCTTTTACCTTTCATACTTACCTTTAATAATCATTGTCTACCAGTTAAATCCTTAAACAAACTTACCAAATTAGAGGCTCAACTCTCTACGGAAATCTGTAGGCTAAATAATGCATATTTTGAATTGGCGAAGGTGTATCACGATATATTTAATGGTGCCTGTTCTTTAAGAGGAGAAAACAACTCCTGATCTTTTTTCTTACAAATCTGTGTGTTAGTCTAAAAATGCCAACCCACTCATGGCGATTGATAGTTGGTGGAATCCTCATTAATCGGAGTAATTGATTTATGAGACCTTCCACACTTATTAACTACATCAAACATATCAAAGTGCTAAAAGAGCTCTTGAAAGGAGGCACATTAACTAAAACTCAAGAAAGTGCACTAAAGTACGTCTTGCGATTTACAAGTGTTCAATTTTTGATCTTTACAATCATAGGGTTAGCGAGAACTTTGCAAGAACTATATTCATGGTTCAATCTCACGGCTCAGTAAGGAGGCGCATGACTTTCTATAACCAGACTAAAAAAGTAACAACTTAACAACATCAATCGAGGATGAACCAATGTTCTCCTAAAATGCAACGTACCGTGCAGTGAGGGTACAATGAGTGGAAGCTAAGTTAAGGGCATATGGCAACTAGAGGTGTAAACAAGGTTATTTTAGTGGGCAATTTAGGCAACGATCCTGAAAGCAGGTACATGCCTAACACTCAGTTAGCTGAGAAACGTGGTACGCCCGTAAGACCACCATACAGCCTTGTGTTAAATCTGTTTCGCCAAATCATTTCATTATTGATGATGCTTATACGTGTTAAGTTTCAAGTGTTAACAAGTCGAACTGAAAACACTTTAGACTTGACGATTAACTTCGCTTGGTTTTTTCTGCTGCGAATCACTCGTAAGTTGGGCCGACAACCTCCATGGTAATCGCATCAGATTCCATTTATTCGTTGCAAACATGATATTGAACTAGCCTAGCACCAACTTAAACCACAAAACTATTAATACTCAGACCAATTAAACCTTCTTCATCCCCCTTTTAGTATTACAAGCATAAAGTCTAATCAAAAATTGATTTCTCTTTGACCAGATTACACTCTCTATTTTGGTCGGATTATGAGCACTATCTCTGCTATTCCCACGACGGCTCATGCTTTATGTTATACGATACCGCCAGAGTCTTTAACGTTATTTACAACTGCTATATTAGCGGCCTTGATCTGAGTGAAACATTACACCGTTAGGTCAAACACCTCATTTGCGGTGGAGACTTTCTCCCCTAAGTTGTTGTCCGGGCTCATTAAACCACTACAATCTGAGTCATGGACTTATAAATCCCAATAAGTTTTTCTACTAATGAAAAATTTGCATTATAATGCAACCAATCCAATATAATGAAACTAACTAAAATGTTGCTAAGACTCCCTCATCCAGCCTCATGGACTGATTTTGAATCATTGTGTCATCTACTTTGGAAGGAATTATGGCAAGACCCTAACGCACAAAAGAATGGCAGAATAGGGCAGCCCCAAAACGGCGTAGACATATTCGGCATACCGCTGTATACAAAGTCTTATGAAGGTATACAATGCAAAGACAAAAACGGTGTACTTGGTAGCAAACTCACGAAGACTGAGCTTCTGAAAGAATGTATAAAAGCAACAACTTTCGAGCCCAAGCTGTCACGATACACGTTAGCTACAACAGCTGCTAGCGATGTCTTTTTGCAGGAAGAAACGCGAGGGATTAACGAAAGTAACAAATTTCCATTCGATATTAAAATTTGGTCATGGGACGAGATAGAGACAGAAGTAAGAAGCCGTGAGCGATTGATGAGTTTTTTTTACAAAGGCTTTCCAGTTGAAACTCAAGAGTCTGTAAAAATATCAGCTTTAGATTCTAAAGACCTATTCGAAGCTTTTTTTTCACGACCTAACTTGTGGGATAGTGTTAGCGGCAAATTAAGAATTGGCTTAAAGCTATTGAGTTATGAACTATGTGACAATGCGTATAGATATGGTAAAGCCAAGAATGTAAAGCTTTCTTTTGACGGTTCAACTTTTTTAATTCAAGACGATGGGGAAATATTTAACCCTTTAGACAAACTAGCAGAATACAAAGCCACATCACTACACAAATACATGGGTTCTTTAGAACTCAATAATTTCCTAACTCGGTTTAAAGACTCGCTAAGTGCGTCACATACCCACAATGACGAGTTCAACAACAATTTCAAAATAGAAATTTCCAATATTTTAGAACTCTCCGATACAACGCAAGAGATAACCATCAACTTAGATAATATTTGGGGTCGAGATTCTGCGATTAGGTACGCTCAAAACTTAAAAATATCAGATGGTATCAATAATTTAATTCTTAATTTTGATAATGAAGCAGGTTTAAGTGCTTCTGCTGGATTAATAACCGAATTACGAAGTAAATTGTCAGACGACGTTGAGATAAAAGCTTTCGTGAATGAGGATAGTAGTCTAATAGCTTTTGATAAGGTTATCGATGGCGTCACTATTAAGAAAAAAGACTAATTCAGGAAACCTAAAGACTAAGTATGTAAAGTCTAAGATTTATAGACGCAGTTGAATAAGCAACCGTTGAATAAGCTATTGCAAACAAGTTTTGGACAAATACACGTTAGACCATTAGTTCTAACGTGCTTCTGTCGATTAGTAAAACTAGTTCATAGGGCATGCTACCTTATCGCGAAAACGAATCTCTCACCCGTTGTACGATGATAGCGTCATGACTTGTGAAATGATTAAACTAAAAGGACAGGCGCATTTAAACTCTTATTAGACGGCAGATTATCCTCTTTCATCCTCAGATGATGCATCCTTTATGGCGTGTGTCCTTGTTGCTTTCTTAAGCCGTTCTCGGAGTGATTTGCTTTCTCGAAAAGTCTTAAAAAGATTACAATCAACGTTTTGAAATAGCGGAAATCAGCATGTCTAAAACTGTTCAGCAGCAAATCGGAAACATCGCTCTAGTCGTCGAAAATTACGACGATGCTATTGAGTTCTATACTCAGAAGCTTCAATTCACACTGGTTGAAGATACTGACTTAGGTAATGGTAAACGCTGGGTTCAAGTTTCTCCTCCAAATTCCAATGGCACGAACTTGCTTTTAGCTCAAGCGAGTACGCCAGAACAAACGCAAGCAGTAGGAAATCAAACGGGCGGTCGTGTGTTCTTGTTCCTACACACTAATGATTTCTGGCGAGACTACGAGCTAATGAAGGCAAATGGAGTGGTTTTTAATGAAGAGCCACGCGTTGAAGAATATGGCACAGTTGTTGTGTTCCAAGATCTTTATGGGAACAAATGGGATTTACTGCAACTAAAAACAGCAACCCAATAGCACGCGCATAACCAACGAACTTCCTTCGGATAGTCATGTGAGTTTTGTAGAAAAACAGGGGTGGCAATACGTGTGTAGTACACGCCAGAAGCCAGTTTTATCAAATACATATGTATCACCTATCTGTGTTAGGTGACTTTTCTATGCTTCAGATACGAAAAAAGCCTTTGATAATCAAAGGCTTTTTTCTAAAAATAAGTGGCGGAGAGATAGGGATTTGAACCCTAGATACGCTATTAACGTATGCCGGTTTTCAAGACCGGTGCTTTCAACCACTCAGCCATCTCTCCGTTGCGTGGCGTATATTAGGTATAGCCCTGCTACTTGTAAAGTATTAATTCACTCACTATGGTTTAACTGCTGAGAAACTAAACAGTTTTTGAAGGCGTATCCAACAGAAAGCCAGCCAAAAGGGCGGAATCGATGGGATAAAAGCTCTATTGTTAGTTTTGCAATAAAATAGTGTTTTATTTATAAGCTCATGTTTTAAATAAAAAATACCACTTTCAGACAACAACTGTACGCCCGAAAGTCGTTGCACAATAGTGTGAACTGTTTCAAAATTACGGAATTAACCGAGTAACATGATCTATTTCTGAGGTTTTTATGAAAGTCGCTGACTTATTTAAACATCGTGGTGAATCAATTTCTAAGCAGCATTCTGAGTTTATGCAGTGGATGTCTCCTACTGTACGCGAATACTGGGGTGAAATTGTTAATAAGGCTCATAACCGCCACCTGTTTACTCGTCTGCGTGATTTTCACATTCCCGCAGTTAACGACGAGTTACGCCATCCGCTAGAAACGCCAACTACTCAGACTCCACAAACAATCGAGTTAAAGCCTGAAGCTCAAAAAGTGTACCTTGAGTTACAGTCTAAGATTGGTGAAGTTATTCATACTGGCGACTGGCTGGATATCTCGCAAGAGAGAATTAACCAGTTTGGTCAAGTGACCGAAGATATGCAGTGGATCCATACCGATCCAGAACGTGCTGCTACGGAGTCACCGTTCAAGACTACAATTGCGCACGGTTTCCTTACTCTGGCCTTATTGCCTAAGTTGACTGATAGTGTCGATCCAGAGAACAACTTGTTCCCAACGGCTAAGATGGTCGTCAACATCGGTCTTAATCAGGTTCGTTTCCCATACCCGGTGAAATCGGATAACCGCGTACGTGCGGTTAGTACGTTGTCTAAAGTAACGCCTATCCGTAAAGGGTTAGAAATCGAGCGTGAAATTAAAGTTGAAATTGAAGGTGTTCGTCGCCCAGGTGCGGTTGTAACATCCGTTATACAACTTCATTTTTAACGCCAAGATAAACACAAAAAAAGGATACCGAAAGGTATCCTTTTTTCGTTGTAATGTTTGTGGTTATCGAGTCATTGTGTAGCAACGCTCTAGTTGGTAATCGTCACCATTTTTTGCTGTGTACTCTTTCTGCTCAGTACATGCGCTAGGTTTACCTTTTTCGTCGCCTTTAACCACGCTGATCCAGTGGCGCATAGCTGCAATCTCAGTCATTGCCGTAGGAAACATGGTGCAAGTCTCAAGCTGGATATCTTCAATATCGATAAGCTCTACGCAGCCTGTGCCTTTATGATTGCCAAAAGTTACTTCTACGTGGCTACCTGTGCCATCTCTAAACAGGATTGATGCTGGGTCTTCTTTTTCACCAGTGTAAGCCACAAAGTGCTTAGAGTGTTTTAGACCGCTGTGGCTGCCGTCTTTGAAGTACGCCATTACATGGCGGTAGTCGATTACGTAAGCTGTTACGTCTTTATGTGAACCGTTCTCTAGTGGGAACAAACGGTCAAGCAACTGCTTAGCGTTTTGTTGTTTTTCCATTGCTTGGCTAGCGTCTATCGTCTCTACCGCGAAGACTGCTTCAGCGATAAATGGCATATTTTGTTCTTGGATTTCAGTCTTATCGATTGTCAGCATGTTCATAGTGTTTCCCTCGCGGATATTTCACAACTTATTTGTCCTTGCGCAAATATTTCAAATCCCATTCTGTTTATATGTGAATTTGTGACTTTGCTTACTTTCTATACTAGTGAATTTTTTACTACAATTTCACAACAAAAATTTTACAGTGTGAATTTTACAAAATGCCAGTGTCAAAAAGCTTGATCCGCCAGTCTCATTTTCTAGGTACTAAGATAAGAAATCTTAGGAAACGCAACCACTTAACTATGGAAGATCTCTCTGCTCGTTGCATAAGGGTTAATCCCGAGTATGCGCCATCGGTTTCTTACTTATCGATGATTGAACGTGGAAAACGGGTCCCTAGTATCGATATGTTGGAAGTGATCGCCGAAGTTTTTCAAAAAGATCCGACTTGGTTTCTTGACGATGAACCCGAACAAGCGGATATCACACCAGACAAAGGAAACCGAGGCGGAATCAGCGGTATGGCACTCGAGCCAAGCTTTCTGTTTTCAAACGATATTTTACAGATAGCTATCCCTGAGATGCTTTCACAAACTGGTATTACTGGCCGCCAGTTTGCGCATTTACTGATTCGGGCACACCAAGAGAGCAATCAGAACCATTTCCCTGATCTTGAAAGAGCAGCAGAGGAAGTGGGCCTGAAACGACTTAACCTCTCTGCCGAAGATCTCATGGATATCGCTCGTAGCCTTGGTTTGACTATCCGCTGGATTTCACGACCACCACAAGACGTCGTTGACGAGCTGGGTGTCAGCGCTAAACAAGTGGTTACCTCGTTTTTTGAACCACCAGGTACCATCTTCCTCAATGAAATTTTAAAGCTGTACCCTACTCGCCTTAAGTACGACCTCGCCGTTTATATTGGGCACTGTGTTTTACACAGCAAAGAGGGACTCAAGAGCGTACTCTCTGTTGGCCATGCCAATAGTTGGGAAGAGAGCAACCAATCAAGTACGACGTCTGAACTTAACTCACAGGACATTTTGCAAGCTTGGCGAGACTTTGAGTCAAGCTTCTTCGCCGGCGCACTACTGTGCCCTAAGGTTCCATTTAGGCAGTTACTGGACCGCAGCGGGTACGAAATCGACGTACACTTAAAAGCGGGCGTTTCCCCTTCCGTTGCGATGAGACGAATGACCGTCGTTTCTCCTTACCCTCACTGGCACTATTTTGATGCCTATGGTCAAAATAAGCTTAAAGCAGTCTACCGAGGCAACGGGATCCCTCTTCCTTGGGGGAACATGCGCAAAGTTAACGATCCATGTCAGCACTGGGCGGTGTTTAGGAAATTATCAGAACCACAACAGGGAAGCTCTGCTCAGATCTCAATTCTGAATGTCGGTGACGAGCCAAGAATTTACTGTTGTGAGTCGGTAAATATGACCGATCCCGCAGGCAACAACCGCGTGCTTTGTGCCGGTATCGATCTCAATCCTGCGATTGATGCGCAGGGAGGAAACTCACTTGAGATTGCCGAAGAGCTTAAAGCTCTATGTGTCGGAAACGGGGGAAGCGCTGCGATACCACGCCATATACGAAAGGAATTTACGACTATCGCAAAGATTCTCAATATTAACTGGATCGAAAGAGGTATTGAGTCGGACGCGCGAGTGATCTGTTCCAGAGGCGCAGTGTGCCCTAGAAAACCGAGTTGCTACAGTGGGTGCCAAGAGGCTGAATAGTTTCGATTTACGGCGTTCAAAAAGAAAAAAAGCCAATCACAATATGGGTGATTGGCTATATATAAGTGTGAACAAGATAGGTTCACTAACAACGTCAGTTGGCTAGGTGACCCTCGGCTTAAGAAGGGTCAAACTACATAAAGCAGAAAGCGTGCCAACTTTCACTAAGCCAATATTTGCTTGTTTTTGCTTAATTCATAACCTAATTCATAAAAACTAAGCGCATAATAGATTTTCAAGATGCAATTATAAGCAAAATGCAAAATCTAACATTTGCATTTTGCAACTATATGCTTTCACCAAGTTCTATCCGGTAACCAAGATCAATGCTCTCCTGCCATTGTTCTTTGCCTTTCAATCTCTCAATGATTTGCGTCGCAGCGACATGACCGATTTGTTCACGTGGCGTTATCACTGTCGCGAGCTTAGGTATCATCGCTTGACTGATATCATGACCGTGGAAACCCGCAATCGCCATCTGTTGTGGAACGAGAATACCGCGCCTCTGACATTCGTATAGTGCACCAATCGCTAAATCATCATTCGTACAGACAATCCCATCGACTTGTGGGTACTGCTCTACCAACTCTCCAAGAAGCTTCGCCCCCAGAGTAAAAGAGGATGCATCTTCCGTCTGCAAGCTAACGGTTTCCAAGCCCGCCTCAGACATCGCCTGATGATAGCCATCCATTTTCAAACGCGTACGCTCATCCATACGAGCAGCAAAATAGGCGATGTGCTTCCTACCTTTGGCCAGAATCGCTTCTGTCATTGATTTGGATGCCTGAGCGTTATCAAATCCAACCGCCTGTTCAATACGTGGAGAATAGCTGTCCATGATTTCAATGATTGGGATAGAGGCCGTTTGCAGCATCTTTCGTGCTTTCTCGGTATGCACATTTTCAGACAAAATAATGGCGTCAACGTTGTATGACAGCAAAGATTCGATGCTTCGCTCTTCTAAATCCGTGCTATATCCATAGTGAGCAATCATGGTCTGATAACCAGCAGGAGTTGTTACCGACTCAATACCTCTTATCACTTCGGCAAAGACTTGGTTCGTTAAAGATGGAACCAACACACCGATGGCATTGGACTTAGCGTTTGAAAGAATGTCTGGTGCTCGATTGGGAATATAGCCCAGCTCTTCAACCGCCTGATTTATTTTATCTTTTATAGCTTCGGAAACCTGTGATGGGTCGCGGAGACAGCGGCTGACTGTCATTTTAGTTACCCCTACTCGATCTGCGATATCTTGTAAGGTCGGTCTTTTCTTCTTATTAGCCATAACTGAGTTTCTATGCATCTTCCTGTTTGTGTTACTGGTAACATAGTACCTTTCATCGGATATTATTTTATTGTTACAGGTAACAAAAAAGCGTTCACAATTTGGTGAACGCTCTTATTTCATACCCTAACTTGATTTCTTGGCTCTAAATGCCAGTTCAAATGGTACTTCGCCGCCTCATCTTCATCTATACGCGAGTAACTGTGCGCTCCAAAATAGTCGCGTTGTGCCTGGAGTAAATTGGCCGGTAGAACATCGCAACGTAAAGCATCAAAATAACTTAATGCAGAACTTATCCCCGCCATCGGGACACCCGTCATCGCCGACTTAGCAATGCTTGATCTCCAACCATAAGAACGGGATTTAAGCTCAGTGGCAAAGTGCTCCGCGAAAAGAAGATTGTCCAAATCAGGCGTAGCCCTATAAGCCTGCGTGATGTGTTGCAGAAAGACAGCTCGAATGATACATCCTGCACGCCAGATTTTGGCAATATTGGCAAAGTCGAGCTGCCACCCTTCCCTATCGGAGGTCACTTTTAGCAAATCAAACCCTTGCGCGTAAACGGTCAACTTGGCGCAATATACAGCATCATGCAATTCACTGATGGTCTGTTGCTGTTCTAGCCCCGCGAGAGGCTCAATATCCGAACTCAAACAATTTGCCGCCTTCGTACGCATCGATTTCTGGCTGCTTTGAGCTCGGGCGAAAACGGCTTGCGCGATCGTAGGTGCTGGCGCACCATGTTGAAGAGAGTTGACCGCCGTCCATAAACCCGTCCCTTTCTGGCCCGCCTTATCTAAGACAATTTCAACAAAAGGCTTTCCGGTGACTGGGTCAAGAGTTTGCAGTATGTCCGCACTGATTTCCATCAGGTAGCTATTAAGAACGCCTTGATTCCACTGAGCAAAGACTTGACCAATCTGTTGCGCGGACATGGACAGCACACTAGACATAAAGTGGTACGCTTCGCAGATTAACTGCATATCCGCATATTCAATGCCATTGTGAACCATTTTCACATAATGACCCGCGCCCGCTCGGCCAAGATAAGCCGCGCAAGGCTCTCCAGCTTCAAATTGACCCACAGGGATGCCATTGCTATCCACTTTCGCTGCTATCGCTTGCCACATCGGTTCGATTTGCAACCATGCTTCCTCGTCACCACTCGCCATTAATGAGGGACCAAATCTGGCGCCAATCTCACCGCCAGACACTGCGGTACTGAAAAAGCGTAGCTTACCTTGATACTCAAGCTCACGACGTTCGCTGTCCGTCCATAAGCTGTTGCCTGTATCGATAACAATATCTTCGCGGCTTAATCCTGCGTTTAACAAATCCACAATCACCGAATCGACGATGGAACCGGCTGGAACAGACAGTGCAATAACGCGAGGGGATGCAAGATTGGCCAGTAGCTCACCTAAGTCCATAGCGGCCAAATAACGACCCTTTTGGGGTTGCTGTGACAATCGCTCTGCTTCACTTTTTGCCCTAGCTCGATTTGTTGGGTCGATATCAAATCCAACCACTGAAAAACCATGGTCTATAAGGTTTAAGGCAAGGCTTTTGCCCATCACTCCTAACCCGATCATTGCGATATTTGCGTTGCTCATACCGTTTTCGCCTCAATTGCGTTTAATGCTTGTTGTACGACTTGCTCTACTGATTGAGAAATATCGATATGCAGCGCTTCATCACTGGTCGGTTCAACCAAAGTATCAAACTGGCTACGCAACATGGCCTCACCATTGAAGTAGTGGTTAGCGCGATTTTTGTGGCGAGCCCATATGGTGTCAAAGTCTCCTTTCAGATAGACAATCACAAGTGATGAGTTCTCACTACGTAAAATATCGCGATACTCTGGTTTTAACGCGGAGCAAGCCACAACAGCACATTCGTTGTCGCGGTACAATTTATTCAGAGTGTGAAGCCAGCCGATACGGTCTTCATCATTAAGGGGAATACCCTGACGCATTTTTTCTACGTTAGCCTGAGGATGAAAATCATCGCCATCGTAAAAAGGTAACTGTAACGATTTGGCTAACTCGCTGCCAATCAGGCTTTTGCCGCAACCCGACACGCCCATTACTAAGATTTTTTTTGCTTTCATCGGACAATACTAGCCTTAGCCTTCTTAACTTACCGAAGGCTGTGAAGTTCTAAATTTCTATACCGTTTAGTGGCTATTTCCACCACATCGCTAATTCAGGGAAGACAATCACAAGTCCTAACACCAAGATCTGAAGGCCAATAAATGGCAATAGCGAACTGAATATTTCACCAAGACTAATGTCTTTAGGCGCAACAGATTTTAGATAAAACGCCGCGGGACCAAACGGTGGTGACAAAAATGAAACCTGCATGTTGAGACAGAACACCACACCAAACCAAACTGGATCAAAACCTAAACCGGTAATAATCGGCACAAAAATAGGCATTGTCAGCAACGCTACGCCAACCCAGTCAAGGAACATGCCGAGTACGAGCAGAATCACCATCATGATCAGAAGCGTACCAATTGCGCTACCACCACTTAGGCTTAGAATCACTTCTTCAACAAAGTTGATGCCGCCCATCAGGTTGTAGATACCGACAAGTGCGCTGGCGCCAATGCCTATCCACATGATCATCCCGCAGGTTCTCATCGTCGCAATCGCGCTTTCCTTCAACATGGTGTAATTCATTTCACCACGGATAATCGCTGAGATCATGATACCAACGACGCCCAGAGCCGAAGCTTCTGTAACCGAAGCGACACCCGTGTAGATACTACCCAACACTACGGCTACCGACAGTAACGGGAAGAACAACGCTTTGAAGTAGCTGACCTGTGGTTCCTCCGTTTCATCACTATCGCTTGGGATAGGCGCTAAAGCAGGATTGATCTTACAACGAATGAGTACATATGCGATGTAGCAACCAGCGAGAATAAACGCAGGAAGAAACGAAGCTTTAAACAGGTCGCCAATCGATACGCTTGCTGTCATACCGTAGATAATCAATACAATGCTAGGCGGAAGCATGGTACCAAGAGCGCCACCAGCACAAGTCGTTCCTATGGCTAATTTACGGTCATAACCTAGACGCAGCATTTGAGGTAAAGCTAGGATGCCCAGTAACACGGTCTCACCACCAATCACACCAGACATCGATGCCAAAAGTACCGCAACCATAAGCGTCTGTACGGCGACACCACCCCTGACCTTACGACCCACCGATTTCATTGCATCAAACAGATCTTTTGCAATACCTGATCGATCCAGTAGTGCAGCCATCAATACGAACATCGGCACTGCAAGAAATACATATCCAGATGCGAAACTGTACGTACGGCTTGCAATCAGAGGCAAGGCGTCAGGACCAAACCAAAACAGAGTGAAAAAAATGGCAACAAAGCCAGTAACAAAAGCCAACTGCATTCCTGTCAGCAGTAAGCCAATCATCATTGCCAGCATTAGAGCACTGCCCCAAGCAATGCCTATCGAAGATAAATCAAACATTATCATTGTTCCTTAGCCCCATGATTTCTTGGATCAGGTGCAATACAAACTGGACAACAAGAATACATAAGACAACAAAGATGATGCCTTTAAGTAACGCGGGATAAGGGGCGTTCAAGACAGAACCCGATGTTTCTAACCGCAGTTCGCCCCATGGAGTAAACCAGGCTTCATTGGCTAGTGAATATGCCGCGTAGGCAAGCATTCCTGCAAACGCTAACCCAACAACATGATGGACAATATTGAGGTATTTTCGCGTACGCGATGACACCGCATCATAGATCAATACGACTCGTACATGTTTGTTAGCAGCAAAGGCATAAATACCTCCAACGATAAAGAGTGACCCACCGATAAAAGAGGCGGTTTCGTGAACCCAAGTAGTTGGAGCATCAAACGCATAGCGCATGACCACTTCATAGAAGGAGATCAGAACGGTGGCGATAAAGAACCAACTGAGCAGATTACTGATTTTTATAATGGCGCGATCAAGTATATTTCGCGGCTGCTCTTCCGCTTGAGGTGGTGTATGCGGCGTTTTATCAGTCATAACAAATGTTCCAAAAAATTGGAGGGCACAAGCCCTCCAGAGAGAAGCTAAACAGGAAGGTTAGCTTTAAAACTGATGATTACAGTAGGCCATTAGACTCTAAGAAAGACGTCACTGAGTCATATACCTTCTGTGCATTCGGTGAACGTTCAGCAAATACTTTCCATTGAGTCTTAGCGATCTCACGGAATTTCTTACGCTCTTCGTCAGACCAGTTGTGGATCGTAATATTTGGATTTGCCTGCGCTTCTTTAACCGCAATCTGGTCTGCCATTTTCAGTTGCGTTGTCATGTCGTAAGAGAAATCACGCACTGATGTTTGTAAGATAGTTTGTAGATCCGCTGGCATCTTGTCCCATTTCTTTTGTGAGATAGAGATATCAATCAGTGGCAATGAGTGGAAGCCAGGTTGAACAGGATGCGTTGCGATATCATTCATACCCGCTTTCTGGTTCGTTGAAAATACCGTGTAGTCCGCGGCATCAATAACGCCCTTGCTTAGTCCGGTAAATACTTCCGACCCAGGTAGGTTTACCGGAGTCGCGCCTGCTGCGGCAAATACCTGCTGCACAAGTCCTTCCGGAGCACGTAGCTTGAGACCTTTCAGATCATCAACACCATCAATTGGCTTCTTAGAGATAAAAGATTCTACGCCTGTGGTCGATGCACCAACAAACTTAACACCATACGGAGCGTAAAGCTCTGTCATTAGCTCGTTACCACCACCGTAGTTCATGTATTGAAGCAACTGAGTCGTATCAGACCACGCACCAACCATGTTACCAATCAAACCAAATGCTGGATCTTTACCAGAAAAATAGCCAGTCGCAGTCACTTGGCCATCAAGGATACCCATTTTGATAGCACCTAAAGTCTCAGTGTGCTTCACCACTGAACCTACTGGCAGCAAATCAATTTCAATACGGCCGTTAGACATTTTTTCTACACGTTCCGCCCAATTCTGTTGAACCTTGTAGTTCAGGTCACCAGAAGGATCTGACGACTGAATCTTAAGGTTAAAATCTGCCGCGAATGCAGAGACAGAGAATAGACCGGTAATGGCAGTGGCAAGCAGAGTTTTCGTCATTGCTTTCATAATGAGGGGTATCCTTTATTTGTTTCAGTTGTCCAGGCAAGCCTATATGACTTTTGGTTTACTACCGGATGTAATTTTTATGTTACCGGTAACTTTTGCCAATGTTACCGGTAACAAGCAACCGTTTACCATGACTATGGTCACAATTGTTAACAACAATGAGGAGAAATGAATAATGAAAAGAATAAATGTGAACTTGCCCACATGTAATGGGCAAGTGAATAGATAGGGATATCGATCAGATCTCAGTGTTTTCGAAACACCCACACCGGGCCGATAAGCAAAAACTGAACGTCTTCGAAGAATGAGGGTTTCTTACCCTCGATCTTATGGCCGATAAATTGAAAAAGCCACAAAACCGCAAACAGCACTAAAGAGACAAACAACACCGAGAGCTGTAACACTTCTAATGACCAAATCAACGAAATACAGGCCAGGGTAAAACCGAGCATCATTATGAATACACTTAACGATAACCTGAAATAAAACACCATGACAGGCAATGCAGCAAGCCACACCCAGTTAAGTGTCATACCAAATAGTTGAATGGGTGGAATAGACCAAATCAATCCAACAACAGAAAGAAAAATACCGGGAACCGCAACCTTATGAATTTTTTGGTTGATCGGATTCTGATGGCTTTCACCATACTCATTTAACCACTGAGACAAGTCCTTCATACTCATATACCTGTAATGCTCCTTTACTATTTCTATAGCATGGGTTTACCAGCATTGCAGCGGTATAATCTCTTTTTGTGAGAGCTCTTTATATCTGCCTGCGTTTTTCTTCGTACATCCTAGAATCCGCGAGTTTAAACATCTCTTCTATGTCTTTAAATTCAGGGTCATAGATAGCATATCCAACACTCACTCGTAGATTAATTAAGTGCTGTTCATAGATAACAGGCGTATGGCAGACGGCTTTTTGCAGCTCGATATTGATTACGTCAATATCCTCTGTGCTTGAGACTCTCGGCAACAACACCAGAAACTCGTCGCCGCCCATACGAGCAACAATGTCTGAGGTTCTGAGCACGCTTTTCAGCCTCTCGGCAGTTGCAACAAGTACCTTGTCCCCTGCCGCATGGCCAAACGTATCGTTAATCGCTTTGAACTTATCTAAATCGATATTAAGAATGGCAAAAGAGTCACCGCCCCCATTCTTTTTCACCGCGTTAAAATGCTCACCAAAGGTATACATAAAGTAGCGACGATTGGGTAGCTGTGTCAGTTCATCACGCAGGGCACGATCATTCGCCGCAATATAGAGCCGATAGGTAGCAATAAAGGCCAAGATAAGCATAATTATCATCGGATAGCCAAGCAGTCTAACCACGTGTACTCGGTACCACTTAGCTCCACTTAGCAAGTCACTTTTCGTCGATGCAGCGATCTGCCAGCTACCGTATGGAAAATGCACAGACTCTGAGGCGAATGCTTGATCAAACGTCGTTTGAAAACCATAAAACACCTCACCTTCCGATCCTGAGCTATCGACACCACGCATCGCTAGATTGTAACGATGCTCAAACGAGGCAACACCTGCTTCTGAAAAGAGTGAGTCCAAGGAAATCACCATACTGCACACACCCCAGTAGTTTGTGTTGTAAGGAGGATCGGAAAAAATCGGTACACGTGCGATCAGAGCTTTACCACCCTGTACCAAATTGACGGGGCCAGAGATAAAGATGTCCTGGATTTTCTGGGCTTTTTTTACGGAACGCCATTGATTGGGAATGGTTTGATAATTCAATCCTAAAACCGCTTCGTTTCCTTCCAACGGATAAACGAATTTAACGACATCATTCGGCGCAAGCCCTAGCAATTGAACATGGTCGCTCTTACGTATAATGCTCGATGCGATAAGATCCCATCCTGAAAAATCAAATTCTGGATTAGATGCAACCAGAGCAGATAACCCATTAGCCACATAGATATCTGAAACAATCGCGGCTTCAAGCTCTGATCGAACAATGGATAACTCTTCCTTAGCACGGGACAGCAAACTATCACGCAAAAACGTTTTCTGACTTCGGTCAAGTGACTCAACCAGCCCAACAAAAAATACAAAGGTCATCAAAAACAGCGCATTAATATAATGCTGCCTGCCCACATGATAGGCCATCCATCCCCCACAACTATCACAGACACCAGAGCAAACTCAATCTCAACTCATTGACGTATCCATACGTGCTAGTGTTAATTATTATTAATATTAGTTATATAAAACGTACATTAAATCGGTCGAAATTTCATCGACAATCGACAAATATATTATTATCACTCCACCAATTCTTGCGCATCATCAAAAAAAATCAGTGGTACTAATGCTTATATAGATCGCTTTGGGGTCGACATCCAACCATCGGCGAATAAAAAACAACGTTAATGTAGCAAGCATGTAAGCAATCAAACCTTACTTTTATCTGACCCTGAGCTTACATTTAAGGAAGGAATGACTGGTACTATGCCACCATACCCTAACACCATTTTTTATAGGTTATACCATGCATAAAAAGCTGATTGGCTTGTGCCTTAGTGCAATCCTCATACATACACCGACCGCATCGGCAAACACAGCGAGCTTTGAAGCATCCGCAGATCTTATTCGCAATACGTATGAAAGTCAGCTCTATACTCTCCCAGCCTTTAAAGAAGGGCACTACGGCTTAAGGATGTACCGTCAAACGCTCGATGACAAATATTCGGCCGCGGTTTGGAGTGATATGGCCCGTGTCGCAAGTCGACTTAATCGCTTCGCAGCAGAAGTTCATACCCCAGAACAAATCTTACTTTACTCTGAAAAGCGCCTTTCTGGCTACACTGATGAGACGGATGAAAGAAGCATGAGGCGTTATAACGTCACAAAACACATGCCTGAATATCTCTACCTTGGTGTTGATTTACTGGGTTCGATGGCACGCGCCAACGAGTATGGTCTAAAACACAAACAAGACGATCTGCTTCGTTCCATTATCCGCCGCTATGACTTTAGCAAGTATGCGACAGACCAAGAGATGATTAAGGCTTGGGCCGCACAGCTAGCCAATCAGGTCTACTGGCTAAGGCAGCTAGGTGAGCAAGATGTCGTCGATAGTTTTACAACCGCATTTAAGCAAGCCTATCCAGAGGTAGAAGACAAAAAACTGTCCAACCAGCAGTACGGAAACAAACTCTATGGTATGACCCATATTATTTTTGGCGACTCTGAATACTATCAACATTTGGTAAGTGAAAAGCAGCATCAGTGGATTTATGACTATTTCCGCCAAAACATCGATACCATTCTCATTCGAGCGAAAGAAGACGTCATCGCGGAAGTCGGTATCACGTTTCTACTCGCCGGACTCGAAGATGATCCGGTCGTAGAAAAAACTCGCTACGCTATCCAAAAAGCGATAGATAGTGAGAAAGGGATGATTCCTTCAGTCACCGGAGATTTCGATATCACGTACGGGGAACATCGCAACGTCCTAGCGATCATGTTGCTTGATTGGCAGAAGGTCAATGAGGCTCCAACAGTGAAGGGCCAACCTAGCGTTTTCACATCCCTCCCGTATGGACTTATCCCGCAGTAACAACTTTAAATCCGCCAGCCCTTCTCTTTGGGCTGGTTTTCTTCCTGCGCAGAGGCGAGACATGACGCACGAAAACCTGCGAAAGTGATAGATTTATTTATTATAAGTATCGGCGATTCCATAACAATTGCAAAAAAATCAATCACGCTGTAATCCGTCAATAATCTACCGCCATAAATAATTTACGCATGAATACAGTCGCTTACATATGCGTCAAAACTCAGTACAACTAATACACCTCACAACCAATAAGCACCGAATGGCATATAAATTACTGATTACTCTTATTTTTGCGAATTTCATGGCTCGTTCAGACTTTGTTTTTTCTTCTAGACTTTGCTTGAGGGGTTATGTGTAAAGGATAATGACTATATGCCACAATTTGCTGGGCGACAGATAGCTGAAATGGCGGATATCAGAGCAACGCGCAAGAGCAAGCTTGTGCTACTCTGTTCGATTATTGCCATTGTGGTCTTGCTTAGCTATGGTGTGTTAAGGCTCACCACTCAAGACTACTTCTTTGCCTCGGTAAATTTTTTCTCAGCCACTGTATTAATAGTTAATCTCTACTACTTATTCAAGCACCTACGCCACAACCACTGTGACGTGGTTTTGAGTGGGATATTATTGTTTCAAGCCACTTTATTACTGATTTATGGTGAACATGTGCCAGATCGGATTCTATGGCTTTATCCTATAGTTGCGGTGCTTATTTTCGCCAACAACTTCAAAACTGGCGCGATTTTAAGCTCTGGCCTGTGCGTTGTTGCTGTTCTCGCGGTACTTTTCGCACAGGCATCCCCTTACACTACCGATGCTTCTCAGGGACGCTTTGTAGTGAGCTTGCTTGCGCTCTGTGTACTCTGCAATGTCGTAGCTTTCTATTACTCTAAAGTGATGAAATATGTACAAGAACTCTATAAAGAAGGAATTGAAGATCTCGCTTATTTGGATCAACTCACTGGACTTGCTAATCGATGGAGCTTTGAAAGTTGGGCCGCTGGCAAACTAGAAGAACAAAAGAACAGCAACAAGGTGACGGCAATGGTGTTTCTCGATATCGACAACTTTAAAGCGATTAACGACACCTACGGACACGACGTTGGCGACCGAGTCTTACAACATCTCGCGAATCGGCTCAAGAACAACATCCGTAACAAAGATCGCCAAACCGACAGACATGATTATTCTATTGCTCGTTTTGCGGGCGACGAGTTTGTTCTGCTGCTCTACGATGTAAATTCAATAAAGGATTTGGAGGGCATTCTTAAAAGGATATGTCAGGTGTTCTCTGACAGCTATCAAGCATCGGAACGCATTAATGAACTCACCGTCAGCGCTGGAGTGGCGCTCTATCCTCAGGATGCGACTAACCTTCCCGAACTCACTCGTTGTGCCGATAAAGCGATGTACGCCGCCAAACATAAAGGCAAAAACCAATACCGATTTTATCGTGGCTATGACAATGACTTTCAAAACAATGGCGAACACGCCGGTGACTTGTCTAAGGTAACACCAATAAAAAAGTTTAACCGGTCATGTACATAAGCCACAACGATATCGCCATGACCACGATCAACCAAGCCGCATAGCGGATCGTATTAGGTTTATCGCGTTTTGGTGTCACAATAGGTCTAAATGCGGCTTCGCGAGCAGCTCTCGCAGTAGCAGCAATCGTTCCTCTTTCGACTTCCTCCTCACGACGCTTTTGCGCTTTGTGAGCAACCTTGCCAAAGCGATGCAATTGGTCGGCCGTCAATTCCTTACTTGGATCGTAACGACTATGGGAGTCAGTGTGTTTTGGTACAACAGCCATAAGCACCTCCTCTCAAGCTTATTCTTGTTTAATTATAGCCAATAGTTACATTAATAAAATTGCTAATAACTGAGGTTATATTCGAGATTTCCGATTAATTATACGTAAAACTTGGCTTAACAAGCCCTATAGATGTTTAGCAAGTTTTATACCAGACGAGCAAAGTTAGGTAAGACATTGATTTAAATAAGATTAAACAAAAGAGAAGAAGGCAATCAAGTGCGAGGGTCAAATTGATTGTCAAAATGAATGGGCCTGAAGTCATTGTGCTAATAACCTCAGGCAAACAAAAACTAGCCTAAGTACTCACATAGATAAGCCGTTGAGACAGAAACTTTCAGGTCAAATGAAGAGTCACTTTCGACATGGAATGATGAACCCGCCTCATAAGTCACCCACTCGTCTTCACCGGCTTTTTTAACGGTAAGCGCACCCTTCACAACTGTCATGCGCTCTGCCGCAGCAGTACCAAAGGTGTACTCTCCAGGAGCCATTACCCCAACGCTCGACTCTCCGTCTTGTTGAGAAAAACCTAGTGACTGTACTTGTCCTTCAAAATAGCTGTTTGCTTTGATCATTTCATTCTCCGTCGATATTCCGTCATAGAAGCAAAACCTTGTTTTATATGAATTGTCCTATTTCAGCAACCACTATACCGATTGAAGAGAGTAATAACGGTGGACTCCCTCACTAACATATGCTCAAAGAGTACGTTTAATTATCGACAAATAAACCATAGGTAAAACAAATCGCTAGTAATGGCGTGCAAACAAACTTAACTCACTTAATTCCGTGGTTTTCCACCGTTGGGCTAGACTGTAAGCAATATGCAGAAAATTCGTACATTGCTTTTTGGGCAGAGGTTCAAAGATTAACAATGCAAAATTATGCTACGCTCTATCCTTTACAAGCTCACGTGCTGTTTTCAATCAATACCTAAGGCGACTATCCGCTGTTATGATCAAGAGTTCTGCCATAAAAACCGTCGCTGCAACTATTTTTGTATTACTCGCTCTAGGATTCTCGAGTCTGCTTTACTTTAGTTACCAAGACTATGTTCACCCGAAGCATGTCTACGGGCGCTGGATTGAAGTAGGAGCGCCACCTTACCAGACAGAAGTTCTGACGTTAAATGCTCAAGGGGTCTTTAGAAATGACCGACTTATCGCGACCCAATTTGACTTTGATGGCAAGCGGATAACCGTCAGTACGGGGGGAGGAACCTCTATCTATCAAGTTGCCGGCACGTTTAACTCACCACAGCTGAGGCGTCTCCAGCCAAACAGCCCTACTCAGCGTTTCGTGAAAGAGGGATATGAGAACACCATTGATATGGATGGAGGCGGTTCAGCGAAGAATCGCCGTTCCGCCCTTTCAGACCACTTTAGCGAAAAGTAATCTTTTAACCAGTTAACACCATACCCTCGGGATGCTTGACCAACGTCGGTTCAGGGCGTGCCAGCATATAGGCCAACGTTAACGGCCCAATTCGACCGATTATCATCACAACGATCATGATGTATTTCCCCGGCTCTGATAATTCAGCGGTTAGACCCGCGGTAAGCCCCACCGTTGCAAACGCCGAGATGGTTTCAAACATGACTTTGTCAAAACTCGCCTGCTCGGTAATCATCAACAAAAACATCGCTATGGTTAAAATCGCACCACTCACGACTATAATCGCCAAAGACTTAGTCACCACAGGCCAGCCAACAGTACGCTTAAACATGACCACGTGCTTCTTCTGACGAAGGAAAGCCCAAGTCGCCACGAACGCCACTGCAAACGTTGACACTTTTATCCCACCGCCAGTAGAAGTAGATCCCGCACCAATTAACATCAGAATAATCATGATGAGCAAAGCGGGCTGAGTAAAGTGTGCCAAATCGACACTGTTAAAACCTGCTGTTCGAGAACTCGCTGACTGAAAAAACGCTGCGAGCCATTGACCTGATGGCGTCAAATCCGCCATGGTTGCTGGATTCGATTTTTCCAGCAGCCAAAACAGCACGGTACCAACCAAGAGTAATGCAGGCGTTGCGACTAGCATTATCTTGGTATGCAGTTGCAAGGTGCGAAAGCCACCTCTCCAATTGCTAGATACGTCACCAATCACCGTAAACCCTAAGCCGCCAAGAATGAATAGTGCTGAAAGCGTAAAGATTATCCAAGGGTCATCAACAAAACTCATTAGGCTATCTGAGAACAAAGCAAAGCCAGCATTGTTGAACGCCGAGATTGCGTGGAACATCGCATAGAACAGTCCTTCTCCCCAACCCAGTTCAGGCACCCAACGAAATGCTAGCAACGCAAACCCAATCGATTCGGCAATACAGGCAAAAATGATGATCCGCTTCACCAGCAGTCTCAGGTTAACTTGTCGGTCTTGCCCCAATGCATCTTTAGCTAACGCTTGTTGTTTTAAGGTCAGCCTCACTCCAAACATATAGAGTAGAACCGCAGAAAGGGTCATCTGGCCTAAGCCACCTATCTGCATCAACAGCATTAACAAGACTTTACCTGAATGGGTAAAGTGCTCAGCCGTATCGACGACGCCCAACCCGGTCACACTAATGGCGGAGGTCGCAGTAAATAGTGCATCCGTGATTGAAAGCCCACTCACCGAGAAAACGGGGAGAGTGAGCAGCACCGCAGAGGGTATTAACACACTTAAAAAACTGATCAGAATAACTCTCGGCTCTGAGCCTTTACTCTGTTTTTTCTCGGGGTCTAATGCGTAAAACAGATCCCTTCGACTGAACGGACTCATAATGAACTCAGCTTTCTCGATAAGGTTTCACTAGGGCCAACGATAATGATCAGGTCACCAATCTCCAAAGTTCGATCGAGATCCGGTGCCTTGGTGATATTCGGTCCACGTTTAAAGCCTAAAACTTCAACACCTTGCTCCTTACATAAAGCAAGATCCCCTAGCGTCTTCCCTAACAAGCGTGAGCCAACCACAATTTCGGTCATGGCAAGATCGGAGCCCAACTCTTGAAATTCAAGCACTCGTTTATCAAGCATTTTTCGAGCAACACGAATCCCCATATCACGTTCCGGCATAATGACGTGGTCTGCACCTATTTTGCTTAGTATCTTCGCATGGTTTTTATCATTGGCTTTTACCCAGACAGTTTTTACCCCAGCCTCTTTGACTACGAGGGTCGTTAAAATACTGGCATTTACGTCAGAACCAATTGCGATCATCACCATGTCGTAGTCGCTCAATCTTAGCTCGGCAACCGTCTCTTCTATCGCACAGTTCGCCACTAAAGCTTGACTGACAAAACCTGCAACGGTTCTAACTCGATCTTCATCGATATCAATAGCCAAAACCTCGGCGCCGGATTGTTGCAGTTCTTGACAAACAGATAGGCCAAATCGACCTAAGCCAATCACTGCATATTGTTTATCACCTGATTTCATGGTTTACCTTATTCGCGTAATGACTAGATTTGACAGTGTGCTCCTGACGAGTTCGCTTATCAAATTGAATCAGATATTCTGACATCGTTTTAACTTTCATGTTTATATTCATAGACCTCTGAGCATAATGTCACTAGTTTGGGTATAGGCAAACCCTTATACTTATGCCACAACAGAAAGATATTGAGTCAAAAATGAACGAGTTAATCACATATTTGCCACAACCACTGGCGACTCTGCTGCAAAGCTGGGACACCAATGTATTACTTATTACCATCGGCAGCTTCATCGCATGGATTGCTTGGCGCATTGTCTACAGTCGACTAGAAATTTTGGTCAACAAGACTCGGTTTCATTGGGATGACCTCACTCTTCACGCCCTCAAAACACCCATAAGCACGTTGATTTGGTGCTGGCCTGCGACCATTTCCTTAGGATTTGTCCTCGAAGATTACATGGGATCGAAACTCAATTGGCTAAGTACCTTGAAGCTCATTTTGGTCATCGCGATCTTTGTTTGGATCACTATGCGTCTGATCAACAATATCGAAGAGTATGTACTCAGCAAAAAAACGCGCGACGAAACCACCGTTCAAGCCGTTGCCAAGGTGTCACGCTTATTCTTTATCGTCATAGGCGCATTAACCGTGATGCAGGCGTTTGGCCTCAGTCTGTCGGGTCTGTTAACCTTCGGTGGTGTGGGTGGCCTGATCGTCGGTTTGGCAGCAAAAGATTTGCTCTCCAACTTCTTCGGTGGAATGATGATTTACTTCGATCGTCCGTTTAAAGTTGGCGACTGGATCCGCTCTCCCGACCGTCAAATCGAAGGAACGGTAGAGAGAATTGGCTGGCGAATGACCATCATTCGTACCTTTGATAAACGTCCGATTTATGTCCCTAATTCTGTATTCAGCAATATCGTGGTTGAGAACCCATCACGTATGCTCAATCGACGCATTAATGAGAACATCGGCATCCGTTATAAAGATGGGGCGAAGGTTGAAAAGATCGTCGCTGACATCAAATCGATGTTGCAGAAGCATCCCGATATCGATACTAAGCAGACGTTGATCGTCAACTTCAATGGTTTTGCGCCGTCATCTCTGACTTTACTGGTCTACACCTTCACCAAAACAGTCAACTGGATTCGCTACCACGAAGTAAAGCAAGATGTATTGCTGCAAATTTACGATATCATCCAACAAAACGGAGCGGATATCGCCTTTCCAACCCAAACGATTCAGTTGGAACCGCAACACGCTGGCGAATCAGAGCCACAACTTAGCAAGTAGTTAGCGTCTTCAGTAGCCCGATAATTCGGGCTACTGGATCGCAACCTCTCTTTCTACGCGATCTTCTGTTCTTGAAGCGACGGCGTAAAGCCAGATCATCGTCAAACAGATCGCAAAACTAAGACCAAACAACCACCCTGCGCCAAACCATTCAAATAGACTCTGCTCATGTTCCATGTGCTACTCCCTAAGCCAACCTGTTTCATATTGTTCAATCAGTATACAAATAATAAATGGAAACAAAAGTTTTAATAGCGAGAATATAGAAAAGCCTGTAAACAGCAGGCTAACAATAAAAAAAACATTATTTATTATGAAGTTAATAATATGATTTTTGATTATTTAGCTGAACGTTTGCGGCATGTAACTGAGGCTTTTGCCACCAAACGAATTGCTCTATTTTTCTTAGCTCAATCCCCCCAAAAAGTAAACGATGGTGTATACTTTAGACACTAGCAAACACAAGTAAACATCGTCGTTTACTTTTTAGCTGTTAGGGTGACTAAATGATTAAAAGAAGTGATATAAAACAAGAAGATATCATCAAGTCTGCGATCGAAGTTTTTTCTAGCAAAGGGTTCGATCAGGCGAGCATGGAGGGGATCTCTAAACACGCAGGTGTTTCTAAACGCACCCTCTACAAGTACTACCCCAACAAAGAAGCTCTGTTTGACGTCATCGTTGATAAGCTGATGTGTCGCTTTGATGACCAGACTACCGTCGAGTTTGAGCCTACACTCCCGCTTGACCAACAGTTGCTCGATTATACGCTCAAGCAGATGTGCTATATCAGCAATCAAGACTTTCAAATCACCGCTCGGTTAGTGATGGCAGAATGTATACGCTGTCAGGATACATCGAAGGTGTTGGTTGCTAAGTTTGAGTCAATCGAAGACTCTTATGGCTTACAACGTTGGGCTCAGCAGGGGATCGATGCGGGTGTTCTTGACATACAGGATGTTTCAGCGGCTATTGAACAGTATATTGGAAGTATCAAGGCGGTCGTTTTCTGGCCTCAGTTGATCGCCCATTTACCACCTCCAACCTGTCAGCAAGTTGAACAGGCAGTCAGAATGGCTGTTGCAAGTTTTGTCGCCACTTATCAGATTGGTTCCAAATGATCTTAGCGCTTAGTAACAAGAAAAACGCCCCTCATTGAGGGGCGTTGTAGATTAGTTGTTATCGTGAACCATCACATGTTCCAGTAGTGATGAGACCATATCAGCATGTGATAATGCACCGAAGTCACTATCCAACTGATGGGCGAGGTTCTCAACCAGAATCGACTGCCCCTCTGTACCTGTACCTGATGGATGGATATGGAGCTCAACGTTGTCACCATCCACCTTCACATCAAGATGTTCAAGTAGGCTCTCCATATCAAGCGTATTTTGCTTCAATTCAGGGAGCACTTCGCGCAGATCAATCTTATCACCTTCGCTCACCTTGAAGTCTTTAATGGTGTCGAGTGAACCCCCATCGATATGATCCCAGACAAAGGTATCCATACCCGTGCCACCAACGAGAATATCCGAGCCTAAACCACCGTAAAGAGTGTCGTTGCCATCACCACCGTCAAGTTGGTCATCACCGGCTCCGCCAATTAACACATCGTGTCCTGAGCCACCCTCAAGGAAATCATTGCCACTACCGCCCGTCAGCGTGCTATTTGAGCCACTGCCATTCAGACGAACCGCTGCGGTTTCCGATGCACGGTTGATCTCTAAGTCAGTGATATTGTTGACCACATTCAAATTAATTTCGATGTGGTTGCTTGATACAGCCTGATCAATGACGCTGCGATCTTGCGCAAGCTCCTGTGATACCGCGGTGATCTGCAGTGTATGATCTCCGTCACTCACATCTTTAATGACCAAGCCATCAATTGCCTGCGATGGGACATGCCATACGTCTCCGACCAGAGTTACCGAACCTGTAGTGCTCTCAATCATTGCACCGGCAGGAACATCCCTCACTTCTAATGAAAGCGCTTCGCTAGTATCGGTTAGTGCCGCCATAATGCCTACAATCGTAATTCCGCTCGTGCTGGCGCTTTGGGTTGCAGTAATGTGCTTGTTGAAGTTATATCTGCTATCAAGTGTTAGGGTTGGCGCATCCGCGACTGGATTAACGCTAATGGTGTGTTTCTGTGGTTCAGCCTCGAGCGCAAGACCTGAAGAGTTCCAGCTGTCTTTCGCTGTGACTTGCAGATCGACGCTATTTCCTGACACAGAACTCGCATCAATGAATACGCCAACATTATTACTGCTTGGTTTATCAAGTAACGCGTTCAGATCAGCGAGCGTGCCTGACAACGTCAGAGTACCGCTACCGTTGCCTGTTGCAGTAACACTCGAACCAGCAGGAGCAACGAGAGAAAGTGTACCGTCATTTACACTTAGCGTGACCGTCATCAGGTCATTAGCAGAAGCACCAACATAATCGACATCACTGACTGAGATGCCACTTAGCTGTTGGTCTACATCTTCATTAATCTGCGCGGTAATGTCGTCTATATCCAATACCGGCTTGTCATTAACCGGAGTTACGTCGAAGGTAATCTCAGCAGTACCCGTCTGATGATCCGCTTGACCATCGGTCGTGCCATCATCTTTAACCACGTAGCTAATCTTCACCGGACCGTTGTAGTCTTTCGCAGCAACAAACACCCAGTTATCACCTTGTTGAACTAAGGAGCCCTGACCTTCGACGAGGGTCAGACTTTCAACGCTGATTGTGTTGCCTTCTTTATCAAAAGTGCCGTCAATCAAGTCTTGTACGCTGATGGTCAGGCTGCCTTCCTCTGGCAAATCACCTAAGTCAAAGTCTTTTGGCTCAGGCGCATCATTTACCTCAGTAACGTTAATCACAAAGGATGTATGATTGGTTGAAGACGTTGAACTATCACCCGGATCAATCGTACCGTTATTGCCACCGTCATCCACAGTCGCTGTCACAGTAACCGATCCGTTAAAGTCTGCATCAGGTTTAAAGATGACTTTACCAGCAGCCAACGCTGCATTGATGTCAGCTAGTTTTCCGGTGGCAACAAGACTGCCATCAGCCGTGATGGTAAAGTTAACATTGGCATCACTCTGGAACTCTAGCGTTCCTGAATTCACTTGTAGCGTCAACTCGTACGTGGCATCAGGGTCATCATAGGTCGCATCTATATCAGCAATACCAAACTGGTTAATCGCAAGGCCACCCACGACATCTTCTGTTGTCTCAAGATCAATCACGTTGACGAACGTTGGCTGGTCGTTGACTGGATCAATCACCAAATCAACGTCAAATTCAGATTTCGGCCCTAAAGCACCATTGTCGACCGACTGAACTGAGATATGAATCGGTCCATTGATTCCTAATGCATTGCCCACATCACTGTTGTGCTGACCAGAATTAAAAATGATCTTATCCAACTGCTGGGCGTTCACCTCAAGCGTCCAAACACCTGTGGCAGGGTTGTAACTCGCTGGCGTACCATCTGGATACAAAATTGATGCATCTTGTGGCACGTTGGTCACTTCGACGCGAAGGGTTTCAGGTGCATTTTCATGGATCACACCACCATTGGCAGACAAGGCCCTATCCACAACTGAAGCATTAATAGCGATATCGATATTAGTTCCTTCATTTCCCGTCACCGAATCAGTCACATCGGTATCAACAAGGTCACCTTCAGGTAGCACAGTCACTACAAACTTCGGTAAATTACTTGCTTCAGTTGGGACACCCAATAGTGATTCTTGAGTAAATACCGTGATACCGAATTCAGCAGTACCACTGAAATGCTTGGGTGGAACTACCGAAATATGTGATAAATCAAGGCTATCACCACTACCGGCAGGCAATTTGACACTCCACTCTCCATTGCCATTGTTTTTCACCGTGTAGCCACTGGCTGGATCCGCTGTAAACAGGAATCCATCCGGTACATTAGTAAACTTAATCGATACAAATGTTTCAGAGCCATCAGTGTCGGTGAGTGAAACAGAAACGCTTCCTGAACTGCTCAATGAAATAGGATGATCTTCCGTACCCGTCAGTTCAATTGATTGATCAGGATGCGCTCCAGGGCCAGTTACAACCACTTCATCCACCACTGGCACCACTTCAAACTCGACACTGGTTGAAAAGTTGTCGGTATGATTGGTCGTCGTTGATGTCCCAGTTTCATTAAAGGTCGCTGTATCAATCACGGTACCAGTAATATTAATCGTTACCTTGTTATCATTATTGCTCGTAGGGTAGTTGTGCGTTGGTTTAAACAACACATTGTCTAACGCATGCGCTGCTATCTCACTCTGAGAGAAAGTAACCTGAGTACCCAGCTCTTTGAATGATACACTGCCATCAAGCGCGACCACTTTCTCATAGAAAGCGCCTTCCGCAGGGGGAGCGAGAGTTAAAGTGATAGAGCTAAACGCTTCACTGCCGCCCTCTACACCACCGTTGTTGGTATCGCCGATTTGTTGATCAAAATCGAGTTGAATGTAGCTATCTTCATAGCCAACTTTGTCTGCAATACCATCACCATTTTGATCAATAAGTTGACCGGCACTATCTAGTGAACCAGTCACTTCGACGCTAACTGACGGCTTGTCGCCAGCCACATCGGCTATTGGGTCGACTTTAACAACAATCTGTGCAGAGGCCGTTTTTTCATCGCCTGATGCGGTATCTTTAGTGATGACCGTGATTGGCAACTTGAAGTCACCAGAGTAGTCTTTTGGCAGATTTAGCATTAAACCATCAAATGGTTCAACCACACCTTTATCTGATATATGGGTCTGGAATACATACTTACCGTCAACAAAGTCTACTTCTGCACCGACGATGTGAAGCGGATACGAGGTACCACCGATCATCACATGGCTATCAATGACTATCGTTACCTCATCGGCAGACTCATTGCCTTTAGGTGGGTCGAAGGTAATGATGTTGTTCAATTGATGACCTAAATCGACCTGAATATCCTCAGTTCCAGTAATAATTTCATGTTCATCAATCGTAATGGAAGCCGCCACCTCATTGCCTGAATTCACCAATTCTGGGAATGAAAGTTCTAAAGATGTTGCACGATTCTTTATCTGTGAATTTTCATGGGTGTCTTCGCCTTCATCAATAACCTGAGTGAAGACCGTTAAGGTGAGCTTGTTGTAGACATTCGGTTGATTTGGCTGGTCAGGGTGAAAATCCAGCCCGTGAGGTGCGCTAATACTGAAGTTATCTTCATTTACAATCACCCAACGACCATCACCTTCATAAGCTGCCCCCGTCACCACCAGTTGGCTAAGAACAGCATCAGACAATGCATGACCATTTTCATCGGTCAACTGAATAACGACATCTTGTACCAACTCTTTCGATGAAGCGTCGGTGTTATGGTACTTAACTACGTACTCGCCATTTGCACTCGTATTATCACTGTTAGTGGTAAATCGAATCAGACCTTTATTATCAGCCTGAATCGCCGTCTGGATAGCATCACCCGCTTCATTGGTCACAACCAGTCTGTTATCAGCGTTTTCAGGCTCGACGACAGGACGCACTTCAACATGAACCGAACCGGTAAGCGTTGCCGTTACACGGCCACCTTCACCAACAATATTATCGCTGGTGTATTCATGATCGCGCTCTTCTATCTCAACTTTAGTCGTCAGATCGAAGTCTGTGCTTGAATCCTTCGGTGGCGTGATTTTAATAAAGCCGTCTTTAAGAGCCTCAGTGGTAAAGTCTACAAACGACTGTCCTGGTCGAGGCTCTATGACAAGAGTACCATCGGAGTTAACCGCCACGGGCTGACCTGCGACTTCAACGGTGTAACCAGGCTGAATGCCGCCAATAGTAATCGAAGTAAAGTGCTCATCACTATCTGGATAATCTTTACCTTCTGGATACCAATTAACACTAATCGCAGCGTCTTCAAAACCAACAGAGGTCTTATTTTGGTAACTCAAGCTGGTATCAATAACTGGCTCAACATTGACGCGCACAATTTGCTCAAAGCTACGGCTATGACCATCGTTTTCAGTCACGATGATCGTGGCTTTCAAATCGATGTTCTCTGTTGATGAAGCAACGGGCTTAATCACAATGCCAGTCTTGTTCACATCGCCTGTGATGTTCGCTTCGTAGATAGGCTTGTCCGTATCTGGTTTACCGTCTGGTCCGGTTTCATAACCAACAAAGTTCAAATCAATCACAGTGCCATCGCTGTCTTCTAGCACCACACCATGAGGGATGTTTGATAGTAGAACCGTCAAAGATTCGGAAGTGTCATGCTCATTGTCAGCATGCTCACCAGACTGGATCATAAATTTAAGTTCGGCCGCTTTATCTTCTTTGATGGTGATTTCAACTCCATCAACGCCATTCTCACTGAAATTCGTCCAGCCTGAGCCGATCGTATCGCCTTTTGGAATGTCGACGACACCCTTGACTTCAACGTTAACCGTTTTAGTACCTAACACTTGCTCACTGACCTGAGTACCGGTACTCAGAGATGCACTGTCTTTCACAACACCCGTGACATCAAATTTGAAGTCATTATTGCTGTGTAGCTTTGGAACAACTTCTACGTTGTTAAGCTGGTCATATGGGATTTCTTTGTAAGTAATTCCGTTAACCGTCACTTCTGTAATTTGGCTAGCACCGCTGCCTGCCCAAACCAACTCAGCACCTTCAGTGATACCTGAAATGCGCACATAAAGCGTTTCAGAGCCATCGCTGTCTTGCGATGGTGACATGGTAATCACTTCATTAAGGGTAAACGGATCACGATCAGTTGTCGGATCAAGCGTGTCCTGAGTGGCTGCATTATCTTCGAAGATATTGATACGATTAACGCTGAAGCTACCTTTGTCGGCTTGCGGTGCGACATCGAAGATCAATTCTTGTGGTGCAGAGTGTGCCTCCTTTTTACCTGATAATGGGTTTCTAGTCTCAGTGGTCACTGCGACGGCTTCCAGCTTAATCGTACCCGAGAAGTTATCAACTGGATTAACCTGAATGGTATTAATATCTGCCGATGAAACATGATAAACGCCGTTACTATCCGGACTCAGTGGGTGGCCATTTTTGTCGACAAGCTCGAACTTACCCTCGCCTGCTGTTGCTCGAAGTTCATAGCTTATTGTCTCTGGTCTAGTTTTATCTTGGGTTACCGCTTGAAGTTCGAGAGTAGCGTTGTCACCATCTTCGGTTAACGAGTATTGATACTGGCTATTAGCATCATTCCAAGTTGCGATATCCGCGACACTTTCAATCTCAATATTGAAGCTTGAATTGAGGGTATGGTCTTTGCTGCCATTATTATCGATTTGTAACTGGTAATGGATATCAACGCCTTTGCCATTGGTCGAGAAGTTACGATCCGGAACAAAGTAGAGGTTATCAATCGTGGCAATAGTATGGCCGCCATTTTGCATAAAGCTCTGCTTTAGAACCGAGCCATCAAAAATGATGTCTCCATCCGCATTAGGTTCTAGCTTGTAGAACACACCATTTTGTTGGTAATAGAAGGTTCCATGGTGATTGCCCGATTCAATGGTCAACTGACCAATATCTTCTGCGTTATCTCTATCAAATAGGTCAACAGACAACTCGACCTTCGCGGGTGAGTCAGACAATCCGCCTTGGTTATCTTGCGTATTTTCCCACTCAGGCGCATCGCCCGGGGCATAGTTGATTTGCGAGTCGCGACCAGCGTCCTCGAAAGTGACCACCTTAAGCGCTATCGGCTCAGCTTCATGGTCTGTGATGGTAATATCCAGGGGCACCACTGACGTATCTTTATCGCCATCAGTCGCCGTAACATTAACTGTGAAGTTGATTTCTTCGCCGCTGTGCTCAAGGTCTTTAACCGCTGCGAACTTGACTTGACCATCGGAATTAACCTCTAACCAACCGATATGGCGTTGGCTAACCTGACCATCTGAGCCTATAGTCTGTTCAAGTACAAACAGGCTTTGAGCACCTGGCTTCAAATCTACCACGCTGGTGTAGTTGCCATGTCCATCGTCAAATACGATTTGTGCACCATGACTGTCTTGAGTCCCTTCTATCTGGGTCAGAGTGGCATTGTCGGCGCCTTTATCAGTCTGATTGGCAAACATATTGACCGTACTACTCCAGCCTTCTCCCTCTTCAGCGGTAAGCGCCTGTCCCGTTAAGGTCGGAATATCATCTACCACTCGAATAGGCAAAGTGATCACATTACTTTCATCGCCATCAAAGTCAGTGGCTTTAATAGTAAAATCGATCTGAAGAGTGTTCTCTCCGTCACCAGCAAGGTGGTCGAGGGATTTAAGCAGTTCGAAACGGTAGCTATTGTCAGCCGTATCAAAAATGATGGTAAACACCGCATCACCGCTTGCCGTTTCAGCGGTGTAACTAAACTCGGTACCATTTTGTGCAACCGGTCGCCAGGTAAGAGCTTCACCACCGCTGGTTAAATCTTCAAGTATCTTATCGGCATCGGCGAGTTCATATTTAACGACGCTATCCGCGCCTTCAGTAACGGTGAATGAACCAGAGACGTGAGTGCTGTGATTCTGGTCTGAGCCTACTCCAGATAAGTCATCTTCATCGACTTGTGTAGCACCAGTGGTACCAGTTAAAGTTGGTTTGTCATCGGTTACTTCAATAGGTAGGCGAATAGGTTGGGATCTATCCCCATCACGATCAATCGCTACCACATCAAATGGGATGGTTAAGCTATCTTCACCCTGAGCATGATCGAGCGCTTTAATTTGGCTATAGGTGTAGCTGCCGTCACTTGCTAATTCAAGCGTGAAGACCACAATTCCATTGGCGACGCCATGATATACAGTTGGCCCTGTCGACGAGCTAACATCTTGAATTGTGACGTCAAAACCACCTGATGTCAGGCCATTCTGAGAGTCACCAATGTTCACTAGCTCATACTTAACAACCGTGTCAGCACCTTGAGTTGTTTCAAACTCACCAGTAATGACAGGCTGACCTGGTGAAGAACCGGTCACGGTATCATCTTCGTTGACTTTGAATTTGCTCCCATCAGCAAAGCCTTCAATCGCGGCCATATCATCGCCGATGTTGACCACTAACTGGCTATTCGCAGAGTGGTCGTTATCACTGTCTACTGCGTAAACCGGGATACTCACGGCAACACTATCTTGCCCCTGCGTAGGGTGGTCGACTTCTTTGTGCAGTGTAACGCTGTACTCACCAAGCTTGTCTTGGTCGAGCGTGATAGTCAGTACATCGACTTTGACACCGTTCTCAGTGATATACCCGCGATAAACACCCGCAGAAACCTCTTCAAGCACCACATCCTTACCACCTGATGTCAGCGTTGAGGAATCATTAAACGCTTTAACATCAACGGCCATTGCGACGACTTTGTCACTGCCTGTGGTAAAGTCAATCGTACCCGTCGCTGTGATATCAGTGTCACCAACACCAGAGCC
>NZ_JBNJOJ010000041.1:0-38861 GCF_050113655.1 Vibrio sp. TRT 29B02 | reverse complement strand
TCAATTAAAGCGAGGGTTGAGGCATTAAACAATCAGCAAGAGACGGCACCTTGCCTTTACCCGTTTGTTGGGAATGACAATAACCATCAACGTGATGGTATACCGTTTCGACTGATGGATTACATCGAGCTAGTCGATTGGACAGCACGCCAATACCGAGAAGGGAAAGCGAGCTTAAGTGAAGAGACGCCAGCGATATTGCAAAGACTTAATATCAATCAAGTAAACTGGCTTGAGACTTGTACTCAGTTGGAGAGGCTACGCTGCACTACAGTAGGTTGTACCCAAAGCGCAATGATGGCCAAACAGCTGATGAAACGAAAGCGACTCAATTTACTTCGGTTGGATAGCTAAGCGATTAGCCAACCATTAAATCTCTAGTAAGAAACCCACACGAAACCAAAAATGTTTTTGGTGAATCACTCGTTACTCAAAAAAGCCTCAATAGACTCATTCACGCCAACAGTGGCTCACAGAACGCCACACTCTCGCCTAACTGGGCAAACTGATACCGATTTCACCGATAGATTATGGCTGGAGCATAAGTATCTTTTAATAGTGCCTGTCCTTTTACATTTTTTACATTTTTTACGCCAAAGGTTCCATTCATGCGGGTTGTCGATTTTTGTTGGCATTCTTTAGGTAATGGTGTGTGTCCCCTTAGCTTTACTCAAAAAAGCCTCAGGTAATGGTGTGTGTCCCCTTAGCTGCCCGCTTAGCTCTTTGTGTGTGTCCCCTTAGCTTCGTAATGGTGTGTGTCCCCTTGAGGTACCAAACCATTAAATCTCTAGTAAGAAACCCACACGAAACCAAAAATGTTTTTGGTGAATCACTCGTTACTCAAAAAAGCCTCAATAGACTCATTCACGCCAACAGTGGCTCACAGAACGCCACACTCTCGCCTAACTGGGCAAACTGATACCGATTTCACCGATAGATTATGGCTGGAGCATAAGTATCTTTTAATAGTGCCTGTCCTTTTACATTATTTTACGCCAAAGGTTCCATTCATGCGGGTTGTCGATTTTTGTTGGCATTCTTTGAGGTAATGGTGTGTGTCCCCTTAGCTTTTGCTTAGCTTTCTAACTTTGTTTTAACTCTGTTACTCATCATCTTTCTGATCCACACGAGTGACCAGCAGTTGGTCTACTTTATAGTCATCAATGTCAACGACTTCAAATTTGTAGCCTGAGAAGGTGACCGAGTCGGTACGACGAGGAATTTTTTTCAGCATAAACATCATAAAACCAGCGATGGTTTCGTAGTTTTGAGAGTGTGGTAATTCGTCAATTTGCAGCGTGCGCATCACATCGGTGATAGGCGTTACACCATCAACCAGCCAAGAGTACTCATCGCGAGCGACAATTTGCTCTTCACCTTCGGCCAACACCCAGCTACCCATTACTGCGCTTTGTAAATCATTAAACGTCACGACGCCAAGCACCAGCGCGTATTCGTTCATTACCACAGAGAAGTCGACGCGATTGGTTTTAAAGTAATCCAATGCTTCGGACAAGCTCAACGTATCAGGGATGATAGGGCAGGTTTGCACCACGCTGCTGCTTTTTAAGTCCAAAGTTTGCTCGTTAATAAGGCGAATCAACAGCTCGGTTGAATTGACGAAGCCCTTAATCGCATCAAGTTGTCCATCACAAACAAGGAACTTGTGATGTGGGTTGTCGGCGATTTTACGTTTGAGCATACTTTCATCGTCATCAAGAGAGAGAAAAGCGATGTTTTCGCGTGGCGTCATGGCTGAAGTAACAGGAATGGATTGCATCTGGAACACGCTTTCCATCATCTGTTGCTCATTGGTATCGAGTACACCCGCTTCTGCGCCTGCATCCATAACCGCGTAAATATCATCACTGGTGATGTCGTCATTACGCTCCGCGGGAACGCGCAACAAGCGAAAAATCAGTGTCGCCAATCCGTTAAAGACCAATACAATAGGCTTGAGGATGAGAATGCACACCAATAGCGGTTTTACTAGGGTTAAAGCAACGGTTTCTGGCATGGCCATAGCGATACGTTTAGGCATCAGATCGGCAAATAAAATAAACAGGCTGGTAACTAAGGTAAAAGAGAGTACAAAGCTGGTCTGTGCGATCCACGCAGCAGGGACCCAACTGCTCAGCATGGCAGCGATATAGGGAGTAAACGCTGATTCACCAACGATGCCGCCCATGATGGCAACAGCATTCAAGCCAATTTGCACCACGGTAAAAAAGTTACCTGGGTGCGTTTGTAGCCCTAGGATCAAAGTGGCTCGATGATCGCCATCGTCCGCAAGTTGGCGCAAGCGAATTTTACGCGCTGCGGCCAAAGAGATTTCTGACATCGAAAAAAAACAGCTGATTAAGATCAGCGCCATAATAATGGAGAGGTTTTCAAGTAGACTCATGGAGGCTATCCGAATAGAAAGGTTGCGCCATTCTAGCCACAACTGACTACGAGATTGAGAAAACTTCCACGAATTCATTTTGTCGTGACGATAGGCAACTCAGTGTGTTATCCACTTAGATTTATCCAGCAGCAGTTAATGCTGGTGGAGCGCGAAAACCCCGTATTAAAACGCTTGTTTGGATTCAATGGCTCGGCCGTCTATGATCGAAACTGTGACCAAATCGGGTAATGAGAATCTGGTTCTAAATTTTGAGGCGATGCTGATGATCACAAAAGTGCAATGGAGGCAATTTACTTACAATGATTTCCAAAATGGAAATATGTATTCAACTTAGTTTCAATAGTGGACATTTAACCAATTGAGATAAAATCCTTAAAAACAATAAGGATTTGCTAACATGTCAGATAGCTATAATGAGTTCCAAACACGTATCTACAACATAGTCACAGATGCGACTCTTTCCCCTAAACAGAAAAACCAGTTTCTCGCGCTTGAGGCCGAAGCGAGTTTGCCTTATATGGAAATCTCGCAGCAAGTAAGAGATGCAATGAAAGAGGGAGCATTGTGTGACATGTTTGAAGGGCATGCTCCATTCAAACCTCGCTATGTACTGCCTGATTACGCCAAGTTCCTCCAACAAGGTTCACAATATCTAGAGCTAGAACCTGCAAGCGACTTTGATGATGCGCTAAACCTACTCACTATTGTTTATCATCATGTGCCTTCAGTAACCAATATTCCCGTTTATCTTGGTCAGTTGGACGATGTGTTGTTGCCGTACGTTGGTGATCTAGACCCACTGCAAGTGTACACAAAGCTAAAACGCTTCTGGATAATGTTAGATAGAACGTTGCCAGATGCCTTTATGCACGTAAATATTGGCCCAACAGACAATCTCATCTGTCGTACGCTCTTGCAGATTGACGCGGAGCTCAAACAGATCGCGCCAAACCTCACTTTCATGTATGACCCTGAAGTGACGCCGGACGACCTTCTAAGACAAGCGACAAGTAATATCTGTGAGTGCAGTAAGCCACATATTGCGAACTATCCGATTCATGCTGCTGCGTACGGCGATAAGCAATTTGGTATCGTTAGCTGCTATAACTCGCTACCACTCGCCGGTGGTTCTAATACCTTGGTGCGAATGAACTTGAAACAAGTTGCTACTCAGGCAGCTAACCGTGAAGATTTTCTGACTCAAGTACTGCCTCGCTATAGCCAACTTATGGTTGAGTTAATGGATGCACGTAGCAGTCATCTACATGAAAAATCTAACTTTTTCAGTGGATTTCTCACTACTGAAGGTTTGATTCACGAAGATCGTTTTGCACCTATGTTCGGTATCTATGGCATGGCAGAAGCGGTTACCATCCTGTTAGAAAAAGAGGGGATGGTTGCAAAGTATGGCCATGACCAAAGTGCAAATGATCTTGCTGTAGAGATTTCCGCCACACTTGCACACTTGGTCAATAGCTTACCAGTCAAATATGGTCTTGAAGGGAAAGCATTGTTGCACGCTCAAGGTGGTATTAGTCTTGATCATCAGGTCACGCCAGGCGTTCGAATCCCTTACGGAACAGAGCCAGATCCAGTTAGCTATGTTCAAGCGACGGCACGACAACATCAATACTACACATCAGGTATCAGTGATATTTTGACCATTGATGAAACGGTAAAATCCAATCCAGAGGCGATGTTCAACCTGTGTAAAGGGGCATTAAATCTGGGTTATAGAGAGTTTACCGCGAACGTAGCATCAAACGATCTGGTTCGTGTGACGGGATATATGGTCAAACTGTCGGACATCAATAAATTCGCACAGAAGGGCTCGCGAACAAACACCACCTTTTTAGGCGCTGAAGCGGCAAAGAACACTGGCATTCTAGATAGAGCTCCGCGTATTGTCAGCATGGAAACAACACCGACCTATTAATGAGATGTTCTAACATATGGATGAGAAACACGCTCTTATCAGCCGTATCTTGAATTTTTCTTGTGTAGATGGACCGGGCAATCGCCTGGTCATCTTTGTGCAAGGATGTAACTTCAACTGCAAAAACTGTCACAATCCGCATACCATCAATCACTGCAACCATTGCGGCGATTGCGTGTCGGGCTGCCCAACTCAAGCTCTCTCTTTTGATCAGGGTAACAAGGTGGTGTGGGATGAATCATTATGCACACAATGCGATCACTGTATTGATGTGTGTCCCCATAAGTCGAGCCCCAAAATTCACAGTTACAGCGTCACTGAGGTGGTTGAATTAATCAAGCAGCAGCGTTATTTCATTAGCGGCATTACGGTATCGGGAGGAGAGGCGACTCTACAACTTCCCTTTATTGCACAGCTGTTTGAGCGGGTGAAATCGGATCCTGAGCTGACGCATCTGACGTGCTTTATTGATAGTAATGGTTACCTCAATGAATCGGGGTGGCAGCGTGTGGAGCCTTGGTTGGATGGGGTGATGATCGACCTAAAAGCTTGGCAGCATGAGACTTATCAGTGGCTAGTCGGTCGGTCAAATCACAGGGTGATTGCATCGATAAAGTATCTAGCCAGGATCGGAAAACTATACGAACTACGGTTACTGCACATACCCGGTAAAAGCGACCTAGATAGCCAGTTGAATGATGTCACTAGGCTGATTAACGCGCTGCCGGATGACGTCGTTATCCGTCTCAACGCTTTTCAGCATCACGGTGTAGTTGGCGAAGCGCTCAGTTGGGAGAAATGTTCTCAATCAGAGATGACTCGCTTTCATCAACGGCTAGCGGGCAAGATTACTCAGTCGATTACACTGCCGACGGTTTATACCTAATCCCCACTGATTAGCTGGCTATGGAGCCAATTTAACGCTGGATCATTTAAGCTTGCTTGATTCCAAACTAGGCTATAAGCCACTTTGCCGTATTCGAAGGGTAGAGGTTTACTCACTAAGCTCTGCGCTTGTAGGGCTTTTTCAGCCCACATTTTTGAGCATGTCAGTAGGTAGTCTGTATGGTGGCACAACACGGCGGCGGCACCAAAATCAGCGACTGAAACGGCGATTTTCCGTGAGCCGTGTTGCTGAGTAAGATTCTGTTCAAAATAGGGCTCAGATAAGTCTTTATCCAATATACCGATATGCTGATAAGCGAGGTAACCATCAATAGAGAGCGATTTGTCAGCGAGAGGGTGATCGGCGCTCATCAAACAGACCATCTCATCCGAGGCGATTTGCTGCCACATCAATTCTCTACTGCGAGTCGGCGGCTGACTGGTGTCGTGCGGTAGAATCATGAAATCCACTTGGCCACGGTTAAGCGCTTCAAAGCTAAGCTGCTCTTTGGCGAAGACATGGATACCATGTGTGCGTATTAACTGGCGGGAAATTTGGGCAATTTTAGCGGCAAATAACTCAAAGGTACTTTCGCGCATTGAGAGCGACAGTGTCCCTTCAAACTCTTGTGGCTGAAACTCTCCCTGATGAAGAATTCCGTTCATGCTGGAGAGAATTTTATGGATCTCAACGGCAATGCTTAACGCGAATGGGGTAGGAACTAAATGACCACCGTCACGGTAGAAAAGGTCATCGTTCAGCTGCGTTCTTAATTGGCTTAATGTTTTGCTTACGCTCGACGGGGTGACACAAAGAACATGTGCAGCGCTAGTGACGCTGTGTGTGCTGAGAAGAACATGCAAAACCGTAAGGTGTTTTAAGCTGATGCGGGAGAGCGCGATGTAGTCCATTTTATTACCGTTACTGACGCGAGTGGCTAGTTATAACGTTTAATGACGCCAATTGATAGGGAAGTAAGCAAATCATGCACAATAGTATCAGTAAACTAAAATGTTAACAGGGAAGTACAGAGGAGATAGAGGCATGTTTAAAGGACTAAAGTGGTTAGTGATATTAGTGACACTGGTAAGTTTTAATCTTTTTGCCGAAGAAGAGGTTGAAAATGGCGATGATAACAATCGCACCAAAACACCTCCAGAACTGAGTGTGATGGACACAGACGGTGATGGCAAAGTGTCAGCAGAAGAATTTAACCAGTACCGTGGAACTCGAGATGATGATGAGGTGGAAGAAGAGGAATCTGAAGACGATGGTACTGATGGTAGAAACAAACTCAGTGCCTTTGCATCGTTTGATAAAGACAAGGATGGGTTCGTCACCCAAGAAGAGCTAAATGCTCACGCTAAGTACTCTAACCCAGGAAATGGGACGGGAACGCTGAAAGGCAGCGACGATGAGTCAGAACAAGCGAGCCCAACATCTGGTAAAGGAAAAAGTGGCGATAAGGGCAACCACAATAGTGGTAAAGATAAGGGTGGCAAAGATAAAGGCAGTAAAGATAAAGGTGACAAAGGCAAAGACAAATAGTGTTTGAGCTGTGATTAATAAGCCCCGCTCATTGCTGAGCGGGGCTTTTGCGTATGATGGCTTATCTAGTCGATCAGCCCGTAATCGCGAGAAAGGATATCGATGATTTCCTGCTTCGGATTGTCACTTAGTTTGATCTCTTGGCCAGTAATTTTAGCGGCAATGCTTAGATAAGTCGTTGAAATATCGATCAGTGATTCTAATGGTAACGCATTGTCACGAGCCAAAGCCTCACGTTCATCCATTCGCTCTTTGTTGAGCAAAATGTCTGGATCTGGGAAGTAATTAAGTAGGAATTGGCGGAAACCTTCTTTTGAGTTCTCGACGATTCGACCTTGATTGTACTCTTCCTCATCCCAAATTCGTGATGAATCGGGTGTACCAACTTCATCCATGTATATGAGCTTTTCGTTACCTGCTGCGTCAGTCACGTAGCCAAATTCGAATTTAGTGTCGACAAAAATCTGGTCGACTTCGGCAAGTGCATTGCTGATAACCACGAAACCTTCACGAAGTAATTTTTCGTAAAGTGCGATGTCTTCTGCTTTAGAGAAGTTAAAGGCAGCGAAGTTATCCTCGATATTTTTACGAGTAATATTAACATCGTCAGCTTCAGGTACACCTGAGATGCCTTTAAGAATGCCTTTTGTCGACGGTGTCATGAGCAACTCAGGAAGCGGCTTATCTTTCTCTAGCCCTTCTGGTAGTTGAATTCCACAGAATTCACGCTCGCCTTTTTCGTATGCACGCCACATTGAGCCAGTAATATATTGGCGACAGATCGCCTCAATCATGATTGGTTTGGCTTTTTGGACAATCCAAACAAATGGGTGCGGAATATCTAGAATATGGCTGTCAGCAAGCCCGTTGTCTTTAAACAACTTAAACCAGTGGTTGGAGATAGCGTTTAGAGCCGCTCCTTTACCAGGAACACCTTTTAATCCACCTTCAGCATGCCAGATACAATCAAAAGCAGAAATACGGTCACTGATCACCATGATAGCCAATGGTGCATCAGGGGCAACATCGTAGCCTTTCTCTTTAATAAGGCGTTTACTGTCTTCTTCCGTCAGCCAATAGACTGAACGGACTTTGCCACTGTGAACGGGTTTATCAGTACGAATTGGGAGATCATCGTTTACGGCAAGAACTTGATCAGCGAGACTCATTTCGACATTCCTATCTTTAGCAAGGTGGGCGACTGCCATTCGCGACAGCCGATATCCAACGCATCATACCAGAACTATTCTGTGCTGCCAGAGAAAAAGCAAACGTTTGCTTATTTTTTTATGTTGCAAGCAAAATGAGCTGAGATTAACAAAAAACAACCCCTCAGAGAGGGGCGATTGGCAGTGTTGATTAGTGAAATTGGTTCACTCTTCCTTCGACGAAGAAGACTTCACATTGATACTGACGAGCATGTTCACAAAGTAGGCTTTGCTCAACAGTAGAAAGATTGTTAGAGGCAACGACAGCACTGGCATTACCGGATTGGATCGCCTTAATGACGATTTCGAATTCAGACTGGGTCTGTGAAGGTTTCATCTGAATAATCTTTTTGCAGCTTACATGGCAAGAAGCGAACTGATCATAATTCGGGCGAGGGCACTCAGCAGTAAACAGAATCCATTGCTTTTGATTGGAAAGACCCGCTAGGCGATTTAACGTCGTGTCATCGATGTTCATCGGCTGAGTCGGTTGAGCAAGAACATTATATTTTGAAAACGCTGAAGTCTGAGTTTGTGCCTGAATCATAATCACTGTTCCTTTATACATGCTGTATGTGTATACAGTAGTTTTAATCCAAATAAGAAGCAAGCATTTTTGTGGGATTTTTATACGATAAAAACAAAGTCATAGAGGGTGGTTTTGGTTTATGTCTTTGATATTTAATGGTTTTGTTTGGTTTTTGGAATGCTTTTGGGCGTGAGAGCTAAAATGAAAATTGTGAGCTGACGCACTCACATAGCCAGTGTTATCCAGTGGTGGTGGATAACACTGTACAGGTTACTACTGAGGATTATGCGTGAGAAAGCGTTGAGGAAAGTCGCTAAAAATGGCGTCGAGCTTCGATAGATGACGCAATGATTTTGGATTGTTGACCGTATAGCTCCACACCTGAAACCCCTCCGCTTGGAGCCGATAAATCTTGCTGTTGTTAAGAAATTTATAGTTAACGTTGCAGCTAAAAGCAGAGACTTGCTTAAGTAAACGTTCCACCTTAGTCGTTACTCGATCACACAACACGGCGAGTCTGTACTCGGGAATAAGTTGGTGCAGACAACGCACAATGTCGTGGTTAAAGCTCGATAGGACAATGTCTTCAGTTGTGGCTTGGCTGCTGCCTAGCTCTTTAGCGAGGAGCTGACAAACTAGCATTGGATCGTGACGATCGATTTTGACCTCTAAATTAAGTTTTAGCTTGTTCTCTACAGCTAAATTGAGCAGTTCATTGAGTGTCATAATTGTCTGGTTGGCAAACTTGCGGTCGAACCAACGACCAAAATCAAATTGTTTGAGTTCATCCAACGTATAGCGATCAACGCGGCCACGACCGTTACTGCAACGGTTGATGGTGTGGTCATGACAGACAACTAGCTGGTTATCTTTGGTTGGTTGAATATCGACTTCTACCCATTTCAAACCTAGCGCGATGGCGGCTTCAATACTGCAACGTGTATTTTCAGGGAAATGTCCGGCGACACCTCGGTGTCCAACAATGATCATATCGAATAATCCTCAAATAGTTCAGAGTGATAGCTTAGTATGAAGTGGTGAAGATGAGTAGATAATTAATAGCTTCTGTTCAATAAATCTGACACTATCAAAACGATAATAACGATAATAACGATAATAACGATAATAACGATAATAACGATAATAACGATAATAACGATAATAACGAGAAAGAGAACTTGAATTTGAACGCTGAAAATAAAGCTGGCTGGATACTATTTGCAACAACAGCACTCGCAGGGCTGGGGTGGATTTTTTCCAAAGAGACGATTCAAGGTTTGCCGCCTTTTGGGTTCGTTGGCTTGCGTTTTCTCGTCGCGTCGGTTTGCTTACTTCCTCTATGTGTTAAGCGTTTTCGCCAATTGACGCTTGCTCTTATTGGGCAGGCGGTTGGAGGAGGGGTGATACTGTCTTTCGCGTTGCTGAGTTGGGTCTATGCGATTTCAATCAGTGAGACATTGGGCGAAGGGGCGTTTATCGTCAGCCTATCGATGATTATTGTCCCTATTATTGCTTGGGTTCTTTACCAAGATAGACCGAAACGAGCATTTTGGATTTCTATGCCTATAGCAGTAGCTGGCTTGGCGATGTTGTCGTTAACCAATGGTTGGAATAGCTCTGCGGGTCAGCTTTGGTTTTTGGCCAATGCGTGTTTACTTGCTCTGCATTTCAACGTTAACAGTCAGCTCGCCCGCAAGGTGCCAGTGTTGTTGCTGACCTGTATCCAGCTATTTGTTACTGGCGTGATTGCACTGCTTATGTCGATGATGTTCGAAACTTTCCCTGAAAGTGTGGACGCTTCCATTTGGGGATGGTTTGCACTGAGCGCCTTGTTAGCAACCAGTTTGAGATACGTGATGCAAACTTTAGGTCAGAAAGGTTGTAATCCAGCCAACGCGGCGTTGATCATGCTCTTTGAGCCAATCTGGACTGTGGTTCTCAGTATTGTTTGGTATGGTGAGCAGTTGTCTGGCAATAAGTTGATCGGTTGTGGGCTGATCTTGGTGTCGCTGATATTCTATCGCACAGATGGGCGGCTATTTAAGAGACGTGTCTAGTCTTTACGCGATATTTAGATTAAACATCTGATATTTATTTCATAGGTAAAATTAAATTAGCATCATTGATGAAATTGTTAGTACAATCCAAAGTTATAGGACAGATCTAACAAGGAAAGATAAATGAAAATCGGTGTGATTGGTGCTGGTTCTGTAGGGGTAGGCGTATGTAACTACCTTCTGACACTAGGAAGTATCAGTGAGCTTGTACTGCTGGATAAAGACTTACAACGCGCAGAAGGCGAGGTCTTTGATTTTAGGCACACAGCCGCTTTGACGTTTTCAAAAAACACCCATTTAGTCCCGACGGATAACTATCTGACTCTCATTGGCGCTGATATCGTCGTGATTACCGCAGGTGCTCAGATCAAACAAGGACAAACACGTATCGATCTGGCTGAAATCAATACCCGCATTGGTGTTGAGATTGCCAAAGAAGTTGAACGCGTAGCGCCTAACGCGACTTTAATCGTGGTCAGTAATCCATGTGATGTCGTGGCTCACTTTATCGCCACCAATACCCATTTCGCGCGTTCTAAAGTGATCAGTAGTGGCTGTGTTATTGATACCGCCCGTTTGATGAGTATTGTCGGCAATCGTGTCAATCTCGATCCCAAGAACGTATTTGGCTATGTGCTGGGTGAGCATGGTAGCCACTGTTTTACACCCAAAAGTCTCATTTCTATCGCTGGTCAGCCCGCGGATTACTATTGTGATACCCACCATATTGAACGGATCTGTGCTGACGAACTGCTAGAGTCGGTCAAGCAGGCAGGGTATGAGATTTTCAAACGTAAGCAAAATACCACTCACGGTATCTCCGCCAGCGTATTTCGAATCATACAAGCGTTGATGATTGACGAACGCTCTGTCTTGCCTGTTGCTACCTTGCTCAAGGGAGAATATGGCCTGAAAGACGTCGTGCTGAGTTTGCCAACGGTGGTGGGTAAAAATGGTGCAGAAGCGATCTTGCAACATCCGTTTAGTGACGAAGAGATGGAGACACTCAAGCAGATTGCCCAGCAAGTGAATACCGTCGTAGAGCAGGTGGCTAAGATGACTGGCTTATCAACCAGCAAAGCACACTGAGTCAAGGGCATTGATATGAGAGCGCGGTGTGAATTCCGCGCTTTTGTGTTTGTATCGCTCAAATTTGTTGGTCAAAGGCATCTGTGACGTCACATATTAGAGCTAATACTCTTTGCAATAGTGATAAGCCTGATAAGTTGAATGTAAATGCAATGTTAAATGTTTAGCGGCTATGAAGATCCATGCTTTAGATGGCTATATCCAAAAAATTTATCTGGTGGAGTATGAAAAAAAGCTGATGTTACTAGATGGTGCATCAAGAGCTGATATTTCGTATCTCAAACATTTTATTACTCATGAGTTGCAACGCCCGTTTAGTGATCTAGCCGCAGTGGTAGTGACACACATGCACCCAGACCATGCGGGCGCAGCGCATAAGCTACGATCGATTACAGGGTGTAAGATAGTGTCGGCAAAACGAGATCATCATTGGTATGGCGGGGTGAGCGGATTTGCAATGCATTTGACCGATATTATGCTGGCGCGTTGGGTTGCGCGACGTAAAAACAAACCGCGGAGAAATTTGTGGTATTCACGAAAGCTGATCGCTGATATTGAGCTTTCAGATGGTGAAATGATTCCTGGCTTTGAAGATTGGACCGTGCTCGAAACACCGGGGCACACCGATAGAGACCTTTCGCTGCATCACCAAGAGAAAGGAATTTTGTATGTCGCCGATCTGATGGTCGAAGTCAAAAAACATCTTATCTCACCGTTTCCCGTCTTCCATCCAAATAAATATCGGGCTTCGATTAAGCGTATCTACAATCTCCAGCCGAAAGTATTGCTGGTTGCGCATGGAGGGCAGGTCGAATTTACTGAGCCTGTCTATCAGCACTTGCTGAGTACGGCACCGAGAACGCCAACGACTCATTGGCGCACCACCAAAATTAAGCTTAGGAGCCTATTCTCGTCAGTCTTGAACCTTGGTTGACGTTAGATCCGACTATTCGCACAGCACTTCGCAACTAAGTGCCATTGTCTTCAATATGGCCTTAGTTTAGAATGCGAACCCTTTTCAATTGTACTGCTATTCTCATGTCGCGAATTTTAGTTGTCGATGATGATATCGAACTGTGTCACTTGCTGTCTGATGTTCTGGAAGCTGAAGGTTACCTCGTTGAATGCGTCCACTGCGGTGAGAGCGCACTTAAATACCTAGAAAAGAAGGCCGTAGATCTGGTTTTACTTGATGTCATGCTGCCTAAACTTAATGGTATGCAAGTTGCGCGAAAAATCTGCCAGCGCTTTGCGACTCCTATCCTAATGCTGACGGCTCTCAATGATGAAGAATCGATACTTGATGGCTATCAGTCTGGCGCGGATCAATATATCGCTAAGCCTTTCAAGGTTCCTGAATTACTGACTCGGATCAAAGCGATATTTCGACGTGTCGGTCTAGAGAAACAAAGACAAGCCAATAGTTGCGAGTCTCAAGGTTCGTTTGATTCTTCTCAGTTGCCTTTGACCTGCACCGAGGCTGATTTACTCGGTTATCTGATAAAGAATGAAGGTGTGGTTGTGTCTAAAGCAGAGTTACAGATCCAAGTGCTGAAAAAAGAACTCAGCCCATACGATCGAAATTTAGACATGCACATCAGCAACTTGAGACGTAAGTTTGTGGAAGCCGGACTCTCCAAACAACATATAAAGACGGTGAGAGGCAAAGGATATAGCTTCAACGCCAACGTAGGCTAATGACCATGTATCGATTTAGTTTACGCAACAGTTTTGCCCAGCGAAAAGACAGCTTGGTGTTCCAGTTGTTTAGCCATATGGCGGCAGTCATGGTGTCGATACTCCTGTTGCAAGTTATTGCTGAGCAGGCATTAGTTAAAGCGGTGCTCAAGGTGCCGGTGCCAATCAAGCAACATATTTTACAATTGGCTCATCAGGCCAATGTTCTGATCGAAGAAGGGGATATGGATGAACTGGCCGACTGGGCCAACGCACAACCTTATTACCTCTTTGTTCTCGATCGGGACAATCAGCCGCTGTCTCACCGTCAGATGCATCCACACTTCGAATTTAAACTGCGCTTCTTGCGAGAGTTAGATGGCCCCTTAAACGATACGGTGAGTAAGCCATTGATTGGATTGGGCCTTGATGGTGGCAACACCTTAGTCGTGCAATTGCCAAGTGAAATGCACCCAGCACATCGTTTTCTTGTTTATCTGGCGGTAAGTAAAGTGGTGATCGTCATTACCATGCTCTCGTTGTTTTCGCTGATTTTGGCTAATCAACTGAAAAGACCGTTGGACCGATTGCGCGAGTCGAGTCGTCGACTTGCGTCCGGTGATTTTAATATCAGTGTTGTGAGCGAATTGCGCTCCAACACGCGCGAGTTTAATGACTTAGCTCGTGATTTCGACGATATGACCAAAGAGATCCATGCTTTAGCCCAGCGTCAACGCAACTTGATAAGAGACGTCTCTCATGAACTGCGCACACCATTAGCCAGACAGAATCTCGCACTCCATCTACTTCGAGCAAAATCATCAGATTCACACCGCCCTTTGATTGAACGATTGGAACGAGAAGTGGATCAAATGGACGTCTTGGTAGCCGAGATTTTAGAGTACAGTCGATTGGAAAACTCTCGCTATGAAGCGAGTTATAAGCCTGTCTGCCTCGAAAGTTTGATTTCAAGTCAGGTTGAGCAAAGCCGTCTCCAACTCAGGCAGCATCAAACGATGACGGTCGATTATGGTGCGAATCTTCCTATGATCGTGACGGATCAGCGCTTGGTACTCCGATGCCTTAATAACCTGCTGACCAACAGCATTAAGTATGCTGGTGATAGCGCCGAAATAAGGGTAAGCGTAGACACTAAATCAACGAACTTAGGTTATGTGGTGGTAGAGGTTTGTGACAACGGGCCAGGCATACCTCAAAGTCACATTAAGGAGATATTCAGACCGTTTACACGCTTGGAGTCCTCGCGCAACAAGCAGCAGGGTGGGTATGGTTTGGGGCTGGCGATTGTCAAAGAGGCAGTGAGTCTGCTTAATGGTAAGGTGATCGCATCCAACCGAGCGACTGGCGGACTGAGTGTTCAGCTCATTTTGCCCATTAGACGTTAATACGACGACGAATCACGCGAAGCGAATGTCATGTGGCATTCGCTTTTGTGCTTTATGGGCAGGGGATTGACGATGAAATGTACGCCTATTGCAAAGATTGTAAATTTAATGCAAATGATATTGGTTATTACTTATATTTCGCTCCGTTGAAAATGATGAGGCAGAGCTGCTGTGCTCTGCACAAGCTACGGAGAAGAAAATGTTCACTAAAAGTCGCTTAGCACTGGTTATTGGTACGGTATTGGCGGTACCTGGAGTTTACGCGCACAGTGTTGATACCGATGAACACATGGTGGTTCAAGGGCGTGATTACGGTTATCAGGCAGAGACGAATTCTACCTCTATGCGTATGGAAGTGAGTCAGCTAGAAACTCCGGGGCAGGTTGCCGTGATAGGCGAACAGCTTATTGAAGAACAGCGAGCAAGCACTTTGGGAGAGGTTCTAAAGAATGATGCCAGTGTGAGTGCTGGTGGAACAGGCCGTAACCGTGAACGTTTTTCGTTACGTGGTTTTGAAGTTGAAAGCTCATCTGGCTTCCTACGTGATGGTCATCAACATTGGTCTCATTATCGCCAACCTGTCGAGTTACTAGAGCGAGTCGAAGTGGTGAAAGGGCCATCGGGTTTGTTGTACGGTGTCTCTGCCCCTGGCGGCTTGATCAATATGGTCACGAAAAAGCCGACTTATGAGACGCAAGTAAACGTTAGCCAGGATATCGGATCGAACAATCATTCTCGTACGATGGTTGATGTTAGCGGTGCGCTTAACGAGGCAGAGACATTGCGCGCTCGCACGGTGTTGGCGAAAGAAAGTGCGGGTTCGTGGAGAACTTACTCAGACGGTTCCAAACCACAAACTGACCGATTAGTCGCGGGGCTGTTTGTTGATTATGACATTAATGATGACGTCACACTGTCACTTAATTACGACAAAACTAATGATAAAGGCAGTGTTGATTCTGGTGCTCTCTACACTCTAGATGGTCAGCCTGTCAGAGGAAAAGAATTGATATGGGACGCACAGTGGTCTCAAATCGAAAATGATGTAGAGAATATTGGTTTCAACATTGATGCACACCTTTCTGCTGTCTGGTCTGTTAACACGGGCTTTAACTATCAGGACATGGAGCGAACGGATATTGAAAGCTATCCAGACTTCTCTGATTTAGACAGTAACGGTACGGTAGGGCATGGTGGTAACAATCGCCATGATAAGTGGCGTTACAGAACAGGTCATTTCGATCTGATTGGTCATCTTGAATTGGCGGGCATGAGCCATCAGCTACTAATTGGCTCGAACTGGTTGGGATACAGCTATGACCGCAATCAGAAAGGCTTCACGACTCAAGATGTTGCACCTGGCGAAAGCGTGGGAGTACCGACACAAAGCGGTCGAAATGTAGTGAGTCATTCCAGCTACGACACTTGGGGCTTTTATGCACAAGACCTGATGACGTTAAACGAGCAGTGGCAGTTACTTGCAGGCGTTCGTTTTGATCGTAAGGTTGCGGATGGCGTTGCTGAAGAGAATATCTCGCCTAAGTTTGCTGTTATCTATCATCCCGCAGACAACGGCAGTGTTTACGCTTCATATGCCGAAAGCTTTGAACCACAAGGCGCGGTGGCAAGTGGTCGCCGCACTTACACCAACGATGGCGCTCTTTTAGACGCAGCAACGGGTGTCTCTTATGAAGTGGGTACTAAGTGGGAATTACTCGATAAGCGTCTATATCTATCTGGCGCGCTATTTGATATCACGCAACAGAATGTTGCTATGGATGTCGAAGATACTATCAATGCTGGCAACTACATCAAAACTCAAGACGGTGAACAGCAACACCGCGGCGCTGAATTGACGGCGCAGGGTATGGTAACAGAGCGAGTGTCACTGTTTGGTTCTGCCATGTATTTGGATGCTGAAATCAGTCAGCACGAGACCTATGCAGGTAACAAACCAAAAGATGTCCCTGAGTTTGCCGCGAGTTTATGGTCTAGCTATGCTGCTACTAACGAGCTAGATGTGAATTTGGGTATTATCTATCAAGGCGCTCGATATGGTGATGATGCCAATACTTTTAAGAAAGAGGGGTATACTCGAGTCGATATGGGGCTTGCCTACACCTATAAGTATGATGCAAACCTTGATATGGTGGCTCGTCTTAGCGTAGAAAACCTGTTTGACACCGATTATTTGGCCGGAGGTGGTGCAACCTCATCGAGCCATAACTACGCGGAAGATGTAGTGATTGGAGAAGGTCGAAACTATATGGCAACACTGCAAATTAAATACTAATCACAGTTGAGTAAAATTCTGTGAACGAATCAGGGAGAGGGTATTACCTTTCCCTATTCCTGTTTAAGTGTAGTGATCATTGCAATTTTGCTTAATGACGCTACTATGAGCATCACCCTAAATGAGATTGCTTCTCAATTATATAATGACATCAGTAAAAACAGACGTTATGAATTCAGTTACGATAAGTTTGGCACTTAGTCTTACCCTCGCAGCAACAAGTACATTGGCTAGCGGTTTAGATACCGCGCAAGGCATTCAAAGCAAGACTAATTCGGCTTCTGCCAGCAGCCAAAAACGCATTGATAGCAGTGCTGAAAAAACACTGTTGCTTAAGGCAGAGATTGAGCAGTTGCAAGAAGAGGTCAAGAACCTCGAAGTCTATCGTCAGCATTTGACATCTTTGGTCAATAGCCAGCAACAAGAGGCAAGTAGCTTAGAGCGCCAGATTGAAGAAATTAAGGCGACACGTCAGGGGATTGTACCTTTGATGTATCAGATGATTGATGGACTGAAACAGATTGTCGCTCAAGATGTCCCAATTAAGTTAGATCAACGCAATGAGCGTCTCGCTAAGCTTGACTCTATGATGACCCGAGCGGATGTCAGTGATGCTGAGAAGTATCGTCGTATTCTGGAAGCTTATCAAATCGAGATGGACTACGGAACAAAGCTAGGGCTTTATCAGGGGCAAGTGATTATCGATGGCGAAAAACGTCAGGCAGATGTGCTCTATGTTGGTCGTGTGTCTCTTGTTGCACGCAGCCTGAATGGCAAAAAATTCTGGTCTTGGAATCAAAATGACTCGAAGTGGTATGAAGTAGACGCTTCCCTAAAATCTCAACTAGATAGCGCGTTTAGTATGGCGGCGAAACAGGTTGCGCCAAGTTTGATCACTTTGCCGGTATCACTGAAAGTTGCGGAGGCGAAGCAATGAGATTCCCAGCCCTAATAACTTTGCTGACCTTAACGGCTTTGCCAATCTATTCTTCGGCGAGTGATTTAGTCTCCGCCGCGAAGAATGAAGCGAAAGTTCAGCAACAGCACAATCAATTACGTGAATCTGGCTTTAAACAAACCGAGCAAGAACTGGCGCAGTTAAAGCAACAACTTTCAAAGCAGAAACAGGCTCTGCAAGCGCAAAACGACCAGTTAGCCGCTGATTTCAGTCGAAATGAACAGCAGTTAGCAGAATTGGAAGAGAAACTGCGTCTAGAAACAGGTAGCTTGGGCGAGGTGTTTGGTGTCGTGCGACAAAATGCCAAACAACTGCAATCGGAGTTATTTCAATCGGTCACTGGCGCAGGCGCGCAGACGCATACCGAGGCAGTGAATGAGATCGTCGCTGCAATGCAGCTCCCTTCCTTACCGCAGTTGACTGAACTGTGGCTCGCGTTTAGTGAGCAGGTTGATGCTAGCCGAGAGATCGAATCGACGCTTGTCGCCTTTATCGACGGTGAAGGGATATCTCAGCAAACACAGGCGCTGCGCTTAGGAGCTTTTGGACTTGTTGGTCAGCAAGGCTACCTCAACTGGAACGGCAGTAAGCAGGTTGCGACAGCGTATATTCAACAACCGGAAAATGGTCCAACGCTAGATACGTTAGCAAACTTGAATAAAGGTCTACCGACAGCGCTAGTCATAGATCCTTCCCGTGGCATGATGCTAGAGCAACTCGCATTGACCCCAAGTCTTATGGACAGACTTCAAGCGGGCGGTGCCGTGGGTAAAGTGATTCTCGGCTTGCTTGCTATTGGTTTGTTGATTGCTTTGGTTCGTGGTGTAAGTTTGTCTGTTGCTCGCCAAAAAATTCGAATTCAGTTTAAAAATCCTAACATGCCCACGGATAACCCACTTGGTCGTGTGTTGGCGGTTTATGGAAATGGCAAACACAAGACTGTTGAAGCTTTAGAGTTACGCTTGCTAGAAGCGGTGGTTGATGAACAGGCCAGTTTAGAGAAAGGCCTCTCAATGCTTAAATTGCTGGCGGCGTTGGCACCCATGCTCGGTCTATTAGGCACGGTGACAGGTATGATTGAAACCTTCCAAGTGATTACACAATTCGGCAATGGTGATCCAAAAGTAATGGCTGGCGGAATATCAATGGCATTGGTAACGACAGTGCTAGGCCTCATCGCTGCCATGCCGTTGTTGTTGGCACACAATATTTTGAGTGCTCAAGCGGAAGCCATCCGTAACATTCTTGAGAAGCAAGGGATCGCTTTAGTGGCCGAGCAGGCGGAACAGGATAATGTCGTGGTTGACGACAAGTTGGGGAATGCAGCGTAATGGACGCGCTATTTGCTCTATTGTCGGAGTTGATCATGACGCAATCTTGGCTAAGTGCTCTGCAACAATTTATGCAGCAGGGTGGCCAAGTGCTTTGGTGGTTAGCCTCAGTGGTGTTATTGAGCTGGATTTTACTGATAGAGCGTGTGGTGTTTTTGTGGTTTCAGTTTCCCACGTTAAAAAAACAGTGGGTGGCTAAATGGCAATTGAGAACCGACCACGACTCTTGGTATGCGCGGTCTATCCGTGATGGTTGGCTATCTGAAGCGCATCGTCAGCTCCACCAACACCTAAATATCATCAAGGTGCTGGTGGCGATTTGCCCAATGTTGGGGTTGTTAGGCACCGTAACAGGAATGATTTCAGTATTTGATGTCATGGCCAATCAGGGCAGCAGTAATCCCAAATTGATGGCGTCTGGTATTTCACTAGCGACCTTGCCAACGATGGCGGGTATGGTTGCGGCTTTAACTGGCATGTTTGCTTACGCCCGTTTACAAAAAGCGTGTCACATGAACGAAATTAAATTAGAAAAATCATTAAGGAGTCAACGATGAGACTCGGTCGACGTCAACAGAGACAAGAAGAAGCGCAGGTCGATCTGACATCAATGCTTGATATTGTATTTATCATGTTGATCTTCTTTATCGTTACCAGTTCATTTGTACGAGAATCAGGTGTAGAGGTCAATCGACCGACGGCATCAAACGTGGTGAGTCAGAAAGAAGTGGGGATCTTTGTCGCTATTACCTCGGCCAACGATATATATATCGACAAACGTGTTGTTGATGTAGAGCGAGTGCAGGCGACGCTTGAACACTTGATGTTGGACAAGCCGGACGCGTCATTGGTTATTCAGGCTGACGAACACGCGTACAGTGGTACCGTGGTTAAGGTCATGGATGCAGCCAAGAGCGCAGGTGTACGCAATATCGCATTAGCAGCGGAGAAGATCTAGTGATGCGATTGCTATTAGCGATACCGCTTGCGTTCGCCTGTGTGCTCGCGATATTCAGCGTGATGGCACTGATGGTAGACAGTGGTCAACGATCTGTCCCCGACACAAGCCAATCGCTCAGTTTTAACATGATCATGTTGGAGAATGAGCAAGACGTGCAGAGACGTCAACGCAGGGTCCCAGAACCGCCTAAAGCACCGCAGGTGCCGCAGCATATGCCGACTTCTCAAGCGAATGCCGAACAGACTCAATTATCTCCGGTTTCTCAACCTTCACTAGGTCTCAGTACTGCGATCGAAGGATTGGCGATTCGCGCCCCGAGTTTTGGCGATTTTGGGGTCAATCAACAGGCGATGCCACTCTATCGAGTTGAGCCTAGATATCCAAGCCAGGCGGCAAAGCGCCGCATTGAAGGTTATGTTGTGATTAAATTTACCATTGACCCAACAGGTAGACCGACGGATTTAGAGGTGCTAGATGCTAAGCCCAAGCGCACCTTTGAGCGAGAAGCTATCGCAGCACTCAAAAAATGGAAGTATCAGCCGAAGATTGTCGATGGCAAAGCCTTATCGCAATTCGGTCAGACGGCTACAGTGGAGTTTAAAATAGCGCCATGATTAGACATCTATTCGTCGTTTTTCTTGTGTTGTTTTCCGTGATGGGAACCGCCCAAGAGTTGAGTCAATATAGTGCGATTCGTGTACAAAAGGCGCACCAGTTGGCGCAAAATGACCAGCTCAAAGAGGCGATTAACGAACTTCAGCAGATCGACTCATCAAGAGCTTATGACCAAGCATTTATCGCTCGTATGCAGGGTGTTTTTTTATGGCAGGATGGTCAAGTGGATGCCGCGATTGGGCAGTTAACCAAGGCGGTAATGAGTGGACTGCTACAAGATGAACAGGCTTGGACGACCCAGAAAATGCTGGCAGATCTGCATCTTAGCCAGCAAAACTATCAACTGGCTCTCAAGCATTACTATTCGTTGGTTAAATCCGCTGCCGAGAAAACACCAATAGAAGATGTGTGGCTACGTATTGCTCAGTCTCATTATCAACTTGAACAGTGGAATAAGGTAATTCCGGCAGCGAATCACTATCTGAAGGCATCGGCCAGTGACCGAATTCAGCCATTATCACTCATTTTGGGCGCACAATTGCAGTTAAAACAGTGGTCACAGGCGATTCCAACGCTAAAACAGTTGATTGCTTTGCAACCTGAGAAGCTTAATTGGTGGCGACAGTTAGCGAGCTTGCAGATGCGGGTAGGGCAAGACAAAGAGGCTCTGGATACGCTCTCTCTGGCCAAGCTGAATCAGCTTGCATTAACGCAAAATGATCGCCGTATTCTCGCCCAGCTCTACGCTAAACGAGGTGTACCGGAGCGTGCAGCGTTGGAAATTAGTGAGCTCGAAAACGCATCTAGTGACGTAAAACTGTTGGTGGAACAGGCCGTCTATTGGCAATCGGCAAAGGAATGGAGCAAAGCGATAGAGGTGTGGAGGCAGGCCGCGCAGTTAGATAAAGACTATCATTGGAATGTTGCCCAGTTAATGGTACAGCAGGGACACTATCAACAAGCTCTGCCAGTACTAAACAAAGTCGAGGGGCACAAAGAACAAGTCGCGTTGGCTAAGACGCGTGTACTGTTCAAGTTAAATCGAGTCGAAGATGCCCTTATTGAGGCAAAACGCGCTGAGCAGATAGAGCCTTCATCGCAGGCGAAAAGTTGGATTCGATACCTCACTCAGGTGAGAAAAATGGCGGATTCGCCTTCGAGTTAAAGCAAACAAAAAAGGGAAGCGCAATGCTTCCCTTTTCCTTATCAACGAATGAGGCTATTTGTTGTTGGAGCAGACAAACTCAGCACGCCACAATAAGCGTTCGGACTGTTTCAAATTGGTCAATAGCTCCTGCCCAGACATTTGTGGATAAGCATGCATCACCGTCACATCCTCGCCTTGATCTGACTTTTGGTAAGCCCTGACATGAGTAAACGTGCTCGCTAGGTTGTTGGAGAGCATACTTCTTGATAAACAAATGCCGAAAATATCCCTTTTCATCGCCTTTTCCTCTGTCATACCTTCAGCCAAAATAGTTGTAGTATTTATGTGAAATTTGGCTGCCCAAACTAACGTTTTGCACAATGGCTGTGCTCAACAATTATACGAAAAATCTGACTGCATTGCGTAAAAAATGACCATGAATATTCATGATCTAGATCAAATATCATACCGATTTCATATTTAAAAATGCCTAACAACCCCAAGGCAAACGTTTTCTTTATGCGGCTTGGTGGCTTTATAACCACTGTCAATATTTTATCTTTGTGGGCTTCACATATTACTCATCCTCCAATCGTTGGCTTGTTATCCGAATGTTATCCTTTAGGTGGAAAAAGGAGTATTTATGAAATGGAGTAGCATCAGTTTTCGTAAACGAATGCTGATTATTATGACGCTATCTGGCTTAATCGAGTTGCTGTTACTCGTTGCAGCTGGCTTTGTCTATATTAAGCATGCCCAAGAAGATGAGATGGGGCAGAAAGCGTTGGGAATTGCTTCATTTCTTGCCGAATCTCCTTACGTAATTGAAATGATCGAAAATGGCCCAGACGAAGAAAGTCAGGAACGCTATCGAACGCTGACGACCTTAATTGGTGCTGCTTTTATTGTTGTCGGTAACAACGAGGGTGTCCGTTTAGTGCATCCGTTGGATGAGCGAATTGGTAAACCAATGAAAGGCGGGGATAACGATCGAGCTCTGATCGATGGACAATCTTACGTTTCGATCGCTAAAGGCTCGCTTGGTTATTCCGTCCGAGGAAAGTCGGCAGTATTCAATGCGCAAGGGCAAATCATCGGTGTCGTCTCAGTCGGTTATCTAATCGACAGACTACAAGACCGAATAGAACCGTTTTTGATCTACCTGATCCTGATGGCATTTGCTGTTGTTGGCGCCAATGCGATTGTTTCGAGCTATGCGTCACGTCGCTTTCAGCGTGCGATTTTAGGCTTTGAGCCCGAAGAAATTGGGCGGTTGTATGTTGAGCTTGATGTCACTCTCGAAACCCTTAAAGAGGGAATTCTAACCATTGATGATCAGGGCAAGTTGCGGTCTATCAATAAGAGTGCGTGCCAAATATTAGGCCTCAGCAAAGAGCAGTCGCTTAACCAACCATTAAGTGAAGTACTCCCAGACAGTGACTTGCAAACCGTGTTGCAAACAGCTCGTACAGACCATGATATTAACCTCTACCTCAACAAGCAGCGTTTGATTGCCAACCGAAGTCCCATCATTGTTGATGGCAAAGTGGTGGGGGCGGTGTCGAGTTTTCGCTTGAGAGACGACCTGACCGAATTGACTGAGCAATTGGCTAAGACCAAAGAGTATGCAGAAATGTTGCGCTCTCAGACTCATGAGCATCGAAATAAGCTCAATACGATTAGCGGCATGGTTCAGATGGGAGAGCTGGAAGCGGTGCAATATTTGATCGGTCAGGAAACTGAGCACTATCAAGCATTGATCGAGTTTTTGCGAGAAACAGTCAAAGAGCCTCTGATTGCGGGTATGTTATTAGGCAAAACTGAACGTGCAAGAGAGCTTGGTCTGCGTTTAGTGGTTGAAGAAGGCTCTCGTCTCGAACCTTTACCGAAACGAATTAACCCAGAAGATCTGGTCACGATTCTTGGTAATTTAATCGACAATGCATTCGATGCGACGCGTGAAGCGATAACGAAAGAGACCTTATTTGCCCCCCACCGACGTACGATTGAAGTCTCAATTAGTGACTTTGGTAATGAAGTGATTTTAGAAGTAATCGATCAAGGATGTGGGTTGCCTGAAAACATGAGTGTAGAATCATTGGTAAGACGGGGCGTCTCGAGTAAAGATAAGGCAACACGAGGAGTGGGCTTATATCTCATCAATGAACTCGCAATTCGTTATCACGGCGAGTTGGAAATGGTCAACAATAAGCAACATGGAGCAAGGATCACGGTGTACCTACCTAAGGAAGAACAGATATGACCTCAGTAACGCGAGTAATGATCATTGAAGACGATCTCGCGATAGCGCAACTCCATCAACGCTACTTAGAGCAGATGGATGGCTATGAAGTAATTGGCATTGCGACGACAAAGCGAGAAGCGGGTCTTCAGTTAGAGGTATTAGCGCCTGACTTATTGTTGTTAGATGTTTACCTTCCCGACGGTACTGGGTTAGAGATTTTACATGAACTGCGCAGCAATCATTTAAGTTGTGATGTCATTCTGATTACCGCTGCACGCGACGTTGAAACGCTGCAACAGGCGATGCGTGGGGGCGTGGTCGACTACTTGCTCAAACCGGTCGTATTTCCGAGACTTGAAGTGGCACTCAAGAAATACATTTCGCAGAAGCATCAGTTGAATCACGCAAGTGACTTGGACCAAAACATCGTGGATAAGATGCTCCAATCGACACCTTCCAACGAGTCGCCTAAGAATCGTTTACCCAAGGGGATTGATGGGGTAACGCTCGAAAAAATCAAAACGCTATTTGTTGAACATGTTCATCTTACTGCGGATGAAGCTGGGGAACAGATTGGTGCGAGTCGCACCACTGCGAGACGCTATTTGGAGTACCTGATTAGTACAGGTGAACTAGAGGCGGATCTCAACTATGGTTCAGTTGGTCGACCAGAGCGCACCTACAAAAAAGCCAATTAGAGGCTCTACTGAATAGGGTGTTTCCTAGACGGAATCGTTATAGACCTCTACATTAATAAGTAGATTGTTATTAATTTGTAGGGGTCGTATATGCGACTTTTGACATGTTTTTTGATGGGTATGTCCTTTCTCGCTATTAGCGTAAACGGTAGAGAGCTCAATCAATTAAACTATCTCACCGAACAGTATCCTCCTTACAATTATCAGAACGATGGCGTAGTACAAGGTATTGCCGTTGATGTGTTGGCTGCCGCGAGCGCTCATATTGAAAGTCCTGTTGGTCTTGAGGCGATTCAGGTTCAGCCTTGGCCAAGGGCTTATCGCACTGCATTGATTAAACCTAATACTGTCCTTTTCTCAACCACGCGAACCAAATTGCGAGAGCATATCTTCCAATGGGCTGGACCAATAAGCACGACGAGGATTGTGGTATTAGCAAAACGCTCACGCAATATCGTCATCAACCAAACCATAGCGTTAGCTCAATATCGTATAGGGGTCATCCGAGATGATGTGGGTGAACAGCTGCTATTGGAGTTGGGTGTACCGCGTGATTCCATGATTGAAAGCTCAGTACCGGATATGCTGGCGAGTCAACTAGCCAAAGATCGCATTGATTTATGGGCCTATGAAGAGAACGTTGCCAAATGGTGGCTAAAGAGCGCGGGTTACAGCACCGAGGAATATGAAGTGGTACACGTACTTCGTGAAGGTGAACTCTATTTTGCATTTAATCTGGAAGTGGACAGAAAACTTGTGTCTCAATTGCAAAAGGGAGTCGATGCGTTGAAAAAAACAGTGGGTGAAAGTGGTGTAAGCCGCTATCAAGAAATCTTAGACAAATACCGTTAGGCGATGATATGAAATTATTCGTTGTACTGTTATGCGCTCTTGCGCCGTTGACTTGGGCAAAAGAAACCATCACGCTCACTCTAGCCTCGCAAATTGATGGCGGGCATAGGTATTACCATGAACTTCTTTATCAAGCGCTGAGCAATGCGGGTTTTGAAGTTTTCATTGAAGAGCCCAGTGAACATATCCCGCAAAAGCGAGTGCTTAAGATGGTGGAAGCCAACCAGTTAAGTATGACTTGGCTAATCAGTACGGCGGAGCGAGATCGTCGTTATATCGCAGTTGATGTGCCCTTAACGAATGGGTTGATTGGCAAGCGAGTGCTGCTAATTCCGCCTAAACTGCAGCCAGTATTTGATAAGGTGACCTCACTCGAAGAGCTACAAGGCATTGATAAGGTCGCCGGTATGGGGATCAATTGGTATGATGCCAAGGTATGGCAGAACAATGGTCTCAACGTCTACCTTCAGGATGGTGAATGGCGAGTTTTGTACAACCTCCTCACCACCGACGGTAAGGTGAACTACTTTCCTCGTGGTTTGAATGAGATCGTTACCGAGTCGCAGCAAAACCCTCACCTTGCAATAGAGCAACGTCTAATACTCGTTTACGAACGCGACTTTAAGTTCTATCTCTCGCCTAATATGGCACCATATCGTCATAAGATTGAACAGGCATTACTCGATGCCAAACGCAGTGGTTTGATAGATCGCCTAGTTGAAAAATATTGGGGCGAAGATATTAAACAAATCAAACCAGAGCAAAGAGTAGTCATAAAGTTAGCCCTACCTGCCTCTGCCTCTCAAAAACGTTAACCACTTATTGCTGTCTGGGTATAATATCGAATAATTAAATATCAAAAACAAATATCCACTTTATATAGGGTTAGCAGAAACCAGATGGAAAGCGTTTTCATAGTTGTTGCCATATTGGTCATTTTCTTCGTCGTTATACAAAAGCGTTATCTTAAACAAGATGAGCTAAAAGACTGCTCGTATAAAAAGAAAGGCCCACTTCTTACAGGACAAGAGTCGGCGTTTTACAACGCATTGATTACGGCAGTAGGGCAGCATGGAGTGGTGATGAGTAAAGTGAACTTGTCCAATGTGATCGCCCCATTGGCGACGGACAAGAAACAGTGGTTTATTGCCAACAATCGCATCGCTAAAAGCTATTTTGACTACGTTGTGTGCGATCCTCGCACTCTTGAAGTTCGTGTCGTTATTGAATTAGACAATGGCAAAGAGTTGGATAAAGGTAAGGTCGAACGGCAAAAGCTCCTGATGCATGTGTGTAAGTCGGCTGGGATCCCTCTGATTGGAGCCAACATCAAACATAGCTATCAGGTGAGTAGATTGCGCCGATTACTTGCGGCACATATTGATCTGATTGAACCCGAAAAAGAGGTTCGTTTTTGTAAACGTTGCGGAAGTCCAATGGTGATTAAGACCGCCAGCCAAGGTGAGCACAAAGGTCGACGTTTTTTCACCTGCAGCCGTCAACCACATTGTACGTACACTGAAAATTATAATGTTGTATTCGAAGAGGGACAGCAGAATTAGGGCTGTAAAAAACTGAGTTTAGAAGGAGAAAGGTTGCAAACTTTTACCTGATTGCGGCCATTCTTTTTAGCGTGATAGAGTTCTTTATCTGCCTCTCTGAGAACAGATTCTAAGTTGGCATAGTGGTTACATAGGTAAACACCAATGCTGGCGGTCAGCGCAATCGGTTCTGCTGGTGTATTAAAGCAATAACATTCGATGGCATTACGAATTTGTTCCGCTTTCATTTTTGCCAAATCCAATCCCGTGTCGTGCAAAGCGACGCAAAACTCTTCTCCCCCAATGCGATAGACCAGATGTTCGTCACTCAGTGAATCGAGTAAGGCGGCGGTTTGCATCAACACTTTGTCACCCACATCATGACCATAGCGATCATTCACTGATTTAAAAAAGTCCAAGTCTAAGACAAGCAGAGACATAGGTAACTTTCTACTTTCATTGCGATACCGTTCAAAGTTGTGCGAGAGTGCGTGGCGGTTGTAAACGCCAGTCAGAGCATCACGTGAGGCGAGTTGCCCTAAAGATGCTTCAGAGACTCTTCGCTTAACCTCAAGCACGTGTGCGGTTACCCATATCGCGAGAAACACTAAAGAGAAGTTAAGTACCAAATGAATCGAGCTGATCACATCCTCGCCCATAATACGATGCAGTATAATGGCTAACTGAGTTATAAAGCCAACACCAGTGGCGAGAAAGCCATAGCGACGACCAAGGATTAGGTAAAAGACGACAGGGAACAAACAAGCCCAAAGGAAAACCCCGTACTTGATGGGATAGTAATAAGTTGCAATTGAGGTTGAGGCAATCAAGCAATATACATAAGCGGTAACAAGTGGCTTTGAGGTATATTTGCGATAGGTGAAGTAACCAACAACAAGAGACAGAACACCAAAAGCCGCTTCATTGTAATGATGTAAACTATAGGTGCCAGAAGCGATATTAACGACAGTTAAAAAGGCAGACATGACGGCCGAAAGCATACTGAGCCAAAATAACACAGCTCGACGCAATTGCCGCGAAGGGTTGAATATGTCGAGCTCCATTCGAACCGCCTTCTCCAGTGAGTAAACATATGCTCAGTTATGAATATCCACTCATAATATTCTTTTCATGTTGAGAATCAAGGCAAGAAATAAACCCACTTCACACTAATATAACAGACTCGATTATTGAGGCTAAAAAAGCGATCAAACGCACCTCGAATGAACCCCTCAGCAGATCATAGAGTGGCGAGGGGCAGAAAGAACGGTTTATGAAGTTTGAAATTGTTTCATTAAGCGCTGTAAGCCTTCTATCTTATCAACAAGAGCACTGGTACGTTCAATCGACGATTGTGACGTACATAAGGTTTCGTCAGACAGATTCTTAATGTTGACGATATTGGTGTTGATCTCGTTAGTGACACTCGCTTGTTGCTCCACGGCAGCCGCAATTTGTACACTGCTGTCGGTCACTGCATTGAGTTTTTGTGAAATCTTATCGAGTACACCACCGGTTTGGTCGGCGCGTTCCTTACAGTTAGTAGAAAGAGCAATCCCTTGCTGCATGGCAACAACCGCGCTCTCTGCGGTCTCTTGCAACTGGCGGATCATTGCGTGAATTTCGTTTGCAGAAGTGCCAGTTTTGGAGGCGAGATTGCGAACTTCGTCAGCAACGACGGCAAACCCGCGTCCCGCTTCACCCGCTCTGGCGGCCTCGATAGCGGCATTAAGTGCGAGCAGATTGGTTTGTTCTGAAATCGTCGTGATAACTTCAAGAATACTATCGATTTTTTGGCTGTCTTGAGCCAGTACATTGATAATTCCTTGTGCGCGGTTAAGTTCGTTTGCCAGCGTCGTGACCTCAGTGATGGTGTACTGAATACTCTCTAAGCCACGTTTTGATTCTTGATCGGCTTGTTCTGCTAGCATAGACGCCGCCGATGCTGCATTGGCAACTTCGCTAATTGAGTGGGTTAGCTGTTCTACCGCCGCTGCCACTTGCTCCGTCTCGTTGCATTGCTGATCCAAGCTTTGCCCGATGGATTGTATGGTTGCGAACTCATCTTCCGCAGAGGCCAGAATCTGCCCTGATGTTTCAGTCGCTCGAGCCGTTACTGCGCGTAACTCAGCACTTTTCATCATTAGTGCCAATTCCACTTGAGAATAGTCATCAAAGTGGTTGGTATAAGGTCGCTCCATTAGCGGGTTAGAATAGGCGCGATTGGCTAGCGCTGTCAGTTCACCAACACGCTTACGTTGGTAAAGGAGAGCACCGCTAGTCAATGTGGTGCAGATCAGCAGCATGATACTTGGCCAATTCGGTGCCGATATAACCCCAATAACTGCGACGAGCGTGGTGAACACTGCGAGTGCGAGAGCAAGCGTTGTGAGGGGGAGGCGGGGTTGCTTAGGCGCGTTTCCACTGCGGAGTTTTTTATACAATGCTTCCGCTCTTAGAACTTGTGCTTTGGTCGGCTTAGAACGAACCGATTGAAACTCGATGATTTCGCCGCTTTCAGATTTGATGGGGGTGACAAAGGCGGAAACCCAGTAATGTTTCTCATCTTTACACTGGTTTTTCACCAGTCCCATCCAGCTTTTACCTTGCTTTAGATAATCCCACATCTGTTTAAATGCTTGCTTAGGCATATCTGTGTGGCGAACCATATTGTGTGGATTGCCGATCAGTTCAGATTCAGAGTAACCGGCAACGCCACAAAAATCCTCGTTGGCATGAGTAATATGACTCGATGAGCTTGTGGTTGATATTAGGTTTGCGGAAGCGCAGTAATCTTTGTTGAGCGTTGTTTCATCCATATTTTTTGACTCTTTCTCATGTTTTGGCATTGCTACGTTTAAGAATAATTATGTTTAGTTATTGTTTTATTTGACTTAAAGCGGCGCATGATAACTATGCACATACCCATTAGTAATTGATGTGAATCAATTTGATTAATTAATTTCATATAGGGTTGTTGAAACATGATTACGAGCAAAACTCTGTTGCAAAATTGAGCTTATTACACTTTGTTTCGTGCTGTGTGAGATGTTGATTCAAAATATTGCCAGGGTGTGGTGGCATTTCTATCACTGTGGATGAGAGGTGTGAACAGAGATTTCAATCTATACAAATACCGCATAAGGAATGATTGGTGATATTTTATCCAAATATCCATTAATGTAATTAATTTACTGATTTTAGTTGGTTAAATTGTGTTCCTACCCCTTTGGAGTAGTTTAATTCTGTAATTGATTTACATCATGTATTAATTTTCTTTCATAATTAACAATCAGCTCAGATAAGAACCTAACCCTTAGGAAGTATTATGAGCAAGTTGAAGCTGGTCGTTATCGGTAACGGTATGGTAGGACACCGTTATATCGAAGACCTTGTTGATAAAACGGATGTTTCTCAATATGAAATCACGGTTTTCTGTGAAGAACCACGCGTAGCATACGATCGTGTCCACCTTTCTTCTTACTTTTCTCACCACACTGCGGACGAGCTTTCCCTTGTAAAAGAAGGCTTTTACGAAAAACATGGTATTAACATGTTAATTGGTGAGCGTGCGATCAACGTAAACCGCGAGAAGCGTATTGTTCATTCAAGCTCAGGTCGTGAGATTCAATACGACACGCTGATTATGGCGACTGGCTCGTTCCCATTTGTTCCGCCGATTAAAGGTCGCGAGAGCAAAGACTGTTTTGTTTACCGTACTATCGAAGATCTCAAAGCAATCGAAGCATGCGCTAAGAAAAGCAAAGTGGGTGTGGTCATTGGTGGTGGTCTACTCGGGCTTGAAGCCGCTGGCGCATTGAAAGCGCTAGGTGTGCAGACTCATGTTGTTGAGTTTGCACCTAAGTTGATGGCGGAGCAGTTAGACCAAGCGGGCGGTAATCAACTGCGTCACAAAATCGAAAGCATGGGTGTGAAGGTACACACTAGCAAGAACACGCTTGAAATTGCACCTGAGGGTAAAGAAGCGAGAAACGTTATGCGTTTTGCGGATGGGACCGAGCTTGAGACAGATTTTATCGTGTTCTCGGCGGGTATCCGTCCACAAGATAAACTTGCTCGTCAAATGGGGTTAGGCGTTGCACCGCGAGGGGGTATTGAGATTGACGACCACTGTCAAACCACGGATAAGAACATTTACGCGATTGGCGAATGTGCATCGTGGAACAATACTTTCTATGGCCTAGTGGCACCGGGTTACAAGATGGCGACGGTTGCCGTTGACCACCTTGTCGGTAATGAGAGCAAGTTTGAAGGTGCAGACATGTCTGCAAAACTAAAACTGCTTGGTGTAAAAGTAGGTTCTATTGGTGATGCCAACGGTCGTACTCCAGGCTGTAAGAGCTATGTCTACCAAAACGAAGAGCAAGAAGTCTATAAACGCCTGATTGTTTCTGAAGACAATAAGACGTTGCTTGGTGCAGTAATGGTTGGCGATACGTCGGATTACGGCGATTTGCTGCAATTAATGCTTAATGAAATTGAGCTACCGAAACACCCAGATACGCTTATTCTTCCTGCTCATGCGGGGGCAGAGAAACCAACATTGGGCGCAGATGCACTGCCAGAGTCAGCGGTTATCTGTTCTTGTTTCGATGTTACTAAAGGCAAGATTGCTCAGGCTGTTGCTGATGGGCACCACACGATTGGTGACATTAAAGCGGTAACAGGTGCGGGTACTGGCTGTGGTGGTTGTATCCCATTAGTGACTTCTGTACTGAACGCAGAGCTTGCCAAAGCGGGCGTTGAAGTGAAGAACGATGTTTGTGAGCATTTCGCATACTCTCGTCAAGAGCTGTTCCATCTGATTCGAATCGAAGAGATCAAATCATTCGAAGAGTTGTTAGAGAAATACGGTCAGGGTTATGGCTGTGAGGTGTGTAAGCCACTTGTGGGTTCGATTCTAGCGTCATGCTGGGGTGAGCACATTCTTAAACCTGAATTGGTTAAACTGCATGATACCAACGATAACTTCCTAGGTAACATGCAAAAAGATGGTACTTACTCAGTCATTCCGCGTATGGCGGGCGGTGAAGTAACCCCTCAAGCATTGAAAGTACTGGCTGAAGTTGCCGCTGAATACAATCTTTATACTAAGGTGACAGGTGCTCAACGTATCGGTCTATTCGGTGCGCAGAAGGATGATCTTCCTGCGATCTGGAGCAAACTGATTGCCGCGGGCTATGAAACTGGTCAGGCATACGCTAAAGCGCTGCGTATGGCGAAGACATGTGTAGGTTCAACGTGGTGTCGTTACGGCGTGCAGGACTCTGTGGGTCTGGGTGTGATGATTGAGAACCGTTACAAAGGTATCCGTACTCCTCACAAGATGAAGTTCGGTGTCTCTGGCTGTACTCGAGAGTGTGCTGAAGCACAAGGTAAAGATTTAGGTATCATCGCAACAGACGCAGGTTGGAACATGTACGTCTGTGGTAATGGCGGTATGAAACCACGCCATGCCGATCTTCTAGCAAGCGATCTTGACCAAGAAACTCTGATCAAATACATCGACCGTTTTATGATGTTCTATATCCGTACAGCGGCACCGCTTCAACGCACTTCAGTATGGATGGAAAACCTAGAAGGTGGCATCAACTATCTACGTGAAGTGATTGTTGACAACAAACTAGGCATCAATGATCAGCTTGAAGCCGATGTGGCTAAGTTGGTTGAAGAGTTCCGCTGTGAATGGACTGATACCGTGAATGACCCCGCTCAGCTAAAACGCTTTGCTCACTTCATTAACTCAGATCAGCGTGATGACAATGTCGTGTTCGTTCAAGAGCGTGCTCAGCATCGTCCGGCTACATTTACGGAAAAACACCCTGAAGTGAAGGGCGATATCCTTCATGTTGAATTGGTTTAAGTGGGAGACGACATCATGGCATTTACCAAAGTATGTAACATTGAAGACATCATCCCGGGAACAGGTGTGTGTGCGTTAGTTGAAGGCGAACAAGTCGCGATCTTTCGTCCAACCGAGACTGAAGAAGTGTTTGCGATTAGCAACATGGATCCTTTCTATCAGTCGAACGTGTTGTCACGTGGTTTGATTGTTGAACATAGCGATGAATTATGGGTGGCGAGTCCATTGAAAAAACAGCGCTTCAACCTGATGACTGGCGTATGCATGGAAAACCAGCAGTTCAACGTCAAAGCCTATAAGGCTCGCGTAGTAAAAGGGCAGGTAGAGATCGCAGCTTAACCTGGCGTTAAAGCGAGATTTAATAGCCTAAAGGTTTGCTGTTTCACAGTGAGGAACAGAGAAACAGCGAGCCTTTCACTATTCGATTTCAACTTTTAACTTTCACTTTGAATAAGGACACATTCATGTCTACTGATTTTAAACCTGCTGAATTTGTACAAACCATGATTAACGTGGGTGAAGCAAAAACCAAAACAAGTACTCGTGACTTGCTTTTGCGTGGCACGATGGCAGGTATCATTTTGTCATTGGCGGTTGTTGTTGCGATTACGACCATCGTTCAAACGGGCATGGGCGTGGTTGGCGCGTTAGTGTTCCCAGTGGGTTTTGTCATTCTTAGCGTGATGGGCTATGACCTAGTAACCGGTGTATTCGGTCTTGCACCTCTGGCTAAGCTTGAAAATCGCCCTGGTATTACTTGGAACCGCGTATTCCGTTGTTGGGGTCTGGTTGGACTTGGTAACCTCATTGGCTCTCTGATTGTTGCGTTTCTTGTTGCAGTCTCATTGACGGGTAACTTCTCACTCGAACCAAATGCCGTTGCACAAAAATTCATTGCGGTATCGACGGCACGTAGCCTTGGTTTCGAGAACATGGGTATGGACGGTTGGATCACCTGTTTCGTACGCGGTATCTTCTGTAACCTAATGGTGTGTCTGGGTGTGATTGGTAACATGACAGGTCGTACATTGGCTGGCCGCATTGCAATGATGTGGTTCCCGATCTTCATCTTCTTTGCTCTTGTGTTTGAACACACAGTCGTCAATATGTTCCTATTCCCACTAGGTATGATTCTGGGTGCCGATTTTGGTATCGCGACTTGGTTGAACTTCAACCTCATTCCAACCATCTTGGGTAACATTGTTGGTGGTCTGCTAATGACTTGTCTTCCTCTATACCTAACGCATGCGAAAGCAGCGCCTGCACTGTCTGATGCTGAAGAAGTAAACGCGAAACCAGTACTAGCGAAATAATCTCAATACCGCCCCATGTGAAATCATGGGGCATATTTTAGCTTTAACATTAGTTGACTATAAAAAGTAGCCACTTTATTCCTCGCTGTGAGTGATACTTTTTATATTCAAATTTTCTCAAAGGGCGTGACTATGACTGCTTCTGATATTTCACCACTTAACAGCGGCTTCGTTTCTTTAGTGGGTGCTGGCCCTGGTGATCCAGAGCTACTGACTGTTAAAGGGTATCGCGTCATTCAGCAGGCAGAAGTGGTTGTTTACGATCGCTTAGTCTCCCCAGACATTCTCGCTTTAGCAAATACCCAAGCAGAAATGATCTACGTTGGTAAAAAGCTCGATTACCACTGTGTACCGCAGGAACAGATCAATCAATTGCTCGTCGATAAAGCAAGCCAAGGCAAACGAGTCGTCAGACTTAAAGGTGGTGACTCGTTTATATTCGGTCGAGGTGGAGAGGAGCTAGAAGAACTGGCTGAACATGGGATTGGATTTGAAGTGGTTCCTGGGATTACGGCAGCAGCAGGCGCAACCGCTTATGCAGGCATTCCGTTGACTCATAGAGACCATGCGCAAAGCGTGCAGTTTATTACTGGTCATGTTCAGAAAGATGGCCGTGAAATAGAGTGGCGTTCTCTGGCTCAATCGAACAACACCTTAGTATTCTACATGGGACTAAAACAGAGTGGCTATATTGCTGAGAAGCTGCTCGAAACGGGTTTAGATGAGCAGATGTCCTGCGCAATAATAGAAAATGGCACGCGCCGCGAACAGCGAGTCTTTACTGGGCCGCTCAAAGATTTAGCATCGCTGGCAGAGCAAGCAGTGAGCCCCGCACTGATTGTCGTGGGCAGTGTTACGTCTTTGCACGACAAACTGAAATGGTACAACTAGCCGTGATGACTGCTGCACTGATGCCCTGATTCTGTTAGAGTCAGGGCATCATTCTAAGCTCAAAAGTATCTATGGAAAAAGTGGCTATATTCGTAGACGTTCAAAACATCTACTACACCACGCGAGATAAATATCGCGCCAATTTTGATTACAACCAGTTTTGGTATATCGCCACAGAAGGTAGAGAGGTGATTGCAGCAAATGCCTATGCCATTGCTTCACATGATCCCAAACAGCGTCAGTTTCATCATATTCTCCGTGGCATTGGCTTTAACGTTAAACTCAAACCCTTTATCCAAAGAAATGATGGCAGTGCGAAAGGGGACTGGGACGTTGGATTAGCACTGGATGTTTATGAGACGGCATCGCAAGTAGATCGCGTTATTCTGCTGACTGGTGATGGTGACTTCGACGTGTTAGTGAATAGAATTCAGACTCGATTTGCGACGAAAGTAGACGTTTTTGGCGTACCAGGACTTACCGCGCAATCACTTATTGATGCCGCTGACCGTTATATCGCTATCGATAGAAATCTAATTATCACACGTAACTGACAACCAAACTGGCATGCTGAGACAAGATGATGGGTGGTTCAATATCCTACCCACTGGTTGCGACTGATTGTTCAAGGTTTGCACAGATTATGGTAGAGTTACCGACTCAACTGTAGGTAGCTTATTCATTGTTTTAGTTAGGTTTTGTTGTATGTTAAATCGAGCGGATCAGGTCACAATCAGCGTTTCAGAACAAAAGATCGAAACGTTAGATACACTACTGAAAACCATTGATACGGATATGGCTGTGTCTATGTCCTTTATTCGACGTGCTCAAGGGATGTCATTTCGCGACTTAGAGCAGCGAACAACAGGTATCAATGGCTCGACTCTAAAGCGTTACATGCAGCAAAGCTATCACTCTATCAGACCAATCCATGTCGTGGCAGCAATGTCGTGGGTCATGATGGTTCCGATGACCAGCTTTTATCTTGCCCTCAAAATGAAAGAGCATTACCGAGGAATGGATGACAAAGCCATCGAAGCTTTGTACTGCATTGGTCGACTTCCAGCCGAACAATTTCACCTTTACCTCGATCTAGTGACGAATATGATGAGTGAGGAGAATAAGCAACAGTTTCGATCTTTTCGTTCTGACGTCGAATCTCAGAGCGATCCTGATATTAACTACAACGAGTTGTTGCCGCCGCCAGTGTTAGATATTAATGCCTTTGCGATCGACTATTACCGCTCAGTTGCGATTACAGTTAAACGTTTTCGCTTAGAACACCAAATTCCTATTGATGTTATCTCGCGAGTTTTAGGCCTTTCAGAGTATCAATATCAGCAACTTGAAGATGTGAATAAAGTAAGAGATTTTTCGGTCGCGATAGGATTTAGGGTCAAACTGGGTTTTGAACTTAACTCGCACGTAAATTTCACCAGTGAAATGCGTTTATTCCCACAATTTCATCAATTACGTCAAATCCAGCATTTGCGTGACGCACTGATCGTAGAAGCATTGCGTTATTTAAAGGGTGAATGTAAGAAGCGTGCAGTAGAAATACTGACCACACTATCAAAGATCTATATAAAAAATGTGATCTAGTTCCTTCAAGTGGAAATAATCAACTCAAATTGCGCAGAGCCTTGAGTTGATTATATCTCACTAAAAAACAACAATGTTCACTAGTTATTTAGGTTAATGCTAACAGAGCTTCATCGAGCGCTATCGCTGAATTCGCTTGGGCTAACATTAGAGCGGCAACCTTGTCGGGATATTGCAAATGGACTAAATGGTCGGCGTTTTTTATCACCACAAGGCGACCATTTTTGAGTTGGTTTGCAAAGGATTGAGCGGTTTCCTTCGTGACATATGGATCAAACTCACCAACACATATTGTGCATGGTACAGAGATATTGGTCACATTGGACGGTGTATGAACCAGCAATCTAACGGAGTTCTCAAAGAACACGTCAATACGCTGTTGTGACATATTAGTGATGCTCCTGACTGTCGCCTTAATGATGGCTTTGTTACGTGGAATATCGTTGTTGTTTACAGTCAAAGACTCAGTAAATGACTGCGCAAAGCTCGTTGGGTTGTCCATCGCAGCCGCGATCATTTTCTTAGTCGCAAGACGTCCCGAAGAAGGGATGCCTGGGACGCCACCACAAATCGACATCGACAGCACATGCGGCCATATGTCGCACAGTTCTACCGCAACAGCTGTAGCATAAGAAAAGCCAATAATATGGGCATTTTTAACCCCTAAATACTCGATAAAATCGCGCAACATAATCGCTTGTGAACGTATACTGACTGTCGATTCAAGATTTTCTGTATGACCGGTTCCAGGAACCTCAATGGTTATACAGTTCAATTTTGTCGCAAAGAAGGTCGAGAAACTGTGGACACTTTCTATGTCCTGTAACGCGCCTAAAAGAAAAATAGCGTATTGGTCTGAACCTTCACAGTGGTGAAACGAATAGCGGTAGTGATTGCCATTTAAGATCGTTTTTATAGTTTCCATTTTAATGTCCTCGGTTGAATAAGGACTTAACTATAAACGATTGATTGATAACGTTATGGCTAGGAATCTAATGCATAATCATACTCTAGAACAGCATTTGGCTGATGCGGAACAACCAGTTAAAGATTTTATGGCTGAGCTGTTGGAAGCGCTAGGAAAGAAAGTCACTGACAACCAAGACCCCAAGCTAGCACTTCGCTACTTCGGAGCTAAACTGGAAATCAAGTTGGTTTCGTTTGATGGTGGCTATGAAGCGGGTCAGTGACCAAAGGGAAGAACAAAAAAGCCAGTTGGGTAAACCCGACTGGCTTTTCTATTTGGAAATTAGTGTTGAGCGTGTTGTTCGCTTGCCGCTGATTCTTGCTCGACCAACGCCTCTTCATTGTTGAGGTTTGCCTCTTCTGCTTCTAGCTTAGCGCGCTCGGCTTTTGAGATGTAGCGAGGTTTATTACTCTTATGTAGCTTAGCGTTTATCTTCTTTTGCTTAGCTTTTAAGATGCTATTGATCTTCTTTTTACGGTTCATGGTATCGCTCGGTCCTGAATAAGGCGCCGATCCTATCAAAAATCTGAACACAAATCACCAATATCAGTTTGGCTATTTGTGCTCTAGCGCGGTTCGACTAGGAGAACTTTCAGTGGTGTGAGATTTGGAACCGACCCTAAATGGGTAGCTAAATGAAAGTCAAAATGACAAATAATTTTGATTCAAGATAAAGTAGAAACGTGAAATACAACAAAGCCCGCATTAAGCGGGCTTTGTGTTTTGTTCCTAAGAACTAAATTTGGTGGGTCCGGGCGAACTCGAATCGCCGACCCCTACCATGTCAAGGTAGTACTCTAACCAACTGAGCTACGGACCC
>NZ_JBNJOJ010000040.1:0-41018 GCF_050113655.1 Vibrio sp. TRT 29B02 | reverse complement strand
GAGACTTGAACTCTCACACCTTGCGGCGCCAGAACCTAAATCTGGTGCGTCTACCAATTCCGCCATTTCCGCATCTTTTCCTAAAAGCTTTCATTTAAAAACGCTTAGGAATGGTGGCTACGACGGGATTCGAACCTGTGACCCCATCATTATGAGTGATGTGCTCTAACCAGCTGAGCTACGTAGCCATACCATGTTTCGTTCTTTTCGACTCGTTACCTTATCGTCGGGAACGGCGCGCATTATGCGAAGTTGAGGCAAAGTCGTCAATAGTTTTTTTGAATAAATCCCTAGAAATCAACTGTTCGGTTTCTTTTTAAACAAAGAGGCGTGTTAATGATCGAAAACTGATAACAAAATGACATTAGATTGTGGGTTTTATTTATTTCTGCAGGTTGCGGCAGTAAAAAAGCCAGCAATTGTGCTGGCTTTTAAAGTCAAAGACTTGGATGGAAATTAAACGTTGAAACGGAAGTGAACAACGTCGCCATCTTTAACGATGTATTCTTTACCTTCCAAACGCCATTTACCTGCGTCTTTCGCGCCACTTTCGCCATTGAACTGGATGAAGTCATCATAACCAACAACTTCGGCACGAATGAAACCTTTTTCAAAATCAGTGTGGATCTTACCTGCGGCTTGAGGCGCTGTTGCACCTACAGGGATAGTCCAAGCACGAACTTCTTTAACACCCGCAGTGAAGTAAGTATGAAGAGTCAGTAGTTCGTAACCTGAACGGATCACGCGGTTAAGACCTGGTTCTTCAATGCCCATATCTGCAAGGAACTCTTCACGGTCTTCGTCTTCAAGCTCAGAAAGCTCAGACTCAATTGCCGCACACACAGCAACTACTGCGTTGTTCTCTTTTTCTGCGTATTCACGAACAGCATCTAGATACGGGTTGTTCTCAAAACCATCTTCATTCACGTTGGCGATGTACATGGTTGGTTTTAGAGTCAGGAAGTTTAGGTAACCAACAGCCGCTAGTTCTTCTTTTGACAACTCAACTGTACGTGCCATACCGCCTTCAGACAGTACAGGTAGTAGCTTTTCAAGAACAGTCAGTTCGAATTTTGCGTCTTTATCGCCGCCTTTAGCTTTCTTAGCATTACGTTGAATGGCGCGTTCACATGAATCTAAGTCTGCCATTGCAAGCTCTAAGTTGATCACTTCGATATCTTCGATTGGTGATACTTTGCCAGCAACGTGAACGATGTTTTCGTTTTCAAAACAGCGCACAACGTGACCAATCGCGTCAGTTTCACGGATGTTTGCTAGGAATTTGTTTCCTAGACCTTCGCCGCGAGAGGCACCCGCTACAAGGCCTGCGATATCAACAAATTCCATTGTTGTCGGCAGTACTCTTTGTGGGTTAACGATCTTTGCTAGTGCATCTAGACGTAGATCTGGCACAGGTACAACACCTGTGTTTGGCTCGATGGTACAGAACGGAAAGTTAGCCGCTTCGATGCCAGCTTTAGTGAGTGCGTTGAACAGTGTTGATTTACCAACGTTTGGTAGGCCAACGATGCCACATTTAAAACCCATGATAGTAACCTTATTCAGCTTTGAACGTGTGTAAACGGTTTTGTGCTTTTGAAAGGCCATCCTTAATCAGAATGTCCAGACAGCGAACAGATTCATCTGCCGCTGCATCAAGAAGCTCTTGTTCTTTTGCCGGTGCTTTGCCTAATACATAGCCGGCAACTTTGTCTTTATGTCCAGGATGACCAATACCGATCCTTAGACGATAGAAATCTTTGCAGTTCCCAAGTCTGCTGATGGTATCGCGTAGGCCGTTGTGACCACCGTGACCACCGCCTTTCTTAAATTTAGCGACGCCTGGAGGTAAATCCAATTCATCGTGTGCGACCATGATCTCTTCAGGTTTAATTTGGTAGAATTTCGCTACCGCAGCAATTGATTTACCTGAAAGGTTCATAAAAGTCGTTGGGATGAGTAAGCGGAGATCCTGACCGTTAACCATAATACGCCCACTAAGGCCAAAAAACTTAGCTTCATTTTTCAGCGTCACGTTATGAATACGTGCGAGCTCTTCTACTACCCACGCACCCGCATTGTGACGAGTTTTAGCGTATTCAGGCCCCGGATTGGCAAGGCCGACAAGAAGTTTGATAGGTTGACTCAAGGCTAGGATCTCTCTTGGAATCTCAAAAAGCGCAGTATCATAGCATATAAATCTGCCGACGGGCGAGATGAGGATATAGGGGGAATAAAAAAACACCCCAGAGAGGGGTGCTTTTAAAACTGATTAATCGAAGGCTCGATTAGTTGAACATGGCTGAGATTGACTCTTCATTGCTGATGCGACGAATCGCTTCAGCTAGCATGCGAGAAAGGCTTAGTGTTGTTACCTTGCCAGTTGCTTCCATCTCTTTAGACATAGTAATAGAGTCAGTTACGATAACTTGGTCTAGTACTGAGTTGCCAATGTTGTGTGCAGCGTTACCAGAGAATACAGCATGCGTTGCGTAAGCGAATACACGCTTAGCACCGCGCTCTTTAAGCGCTTCAGCTGCTTTACATAGTGTGCCACCTGTATCGATCATGTCGTCAACGATAACACAGTCACGACCTTCAACATCACCGATTAGGTTCATTACTTCTGATACGTTAGCGCGAGGGCGACGCTTATCAACGATAGCGATATCGATATCACCAAGCGCTTTAGCGGTTGCACGTGCACGAACAACACCACCTAGGTCTGGAGAAACCACAACTGGGTTTTCTAGGCCACGTGCTTGCATATCTTCAAGAAGAACTGGAGTACCGAAGATGTTGTCTACAGGTACATCGAAGAAGCCTTGAATTTGCTCTGCGTGAAGGTCAATCGTAAGAACGCGGTCAACACCAACGTTAGAAAGGAAATCTGCAACAACTTTAGCAGTGATTGGCACACGAGCAGAACGTACACGACGGTCTTGGCGAGCGTAACCAAAGTAAGGGATAACTGCTGTAATACGGCCCGCTGAAGCGCGGCGCATTGCATCAATCATCACTACAAGTTCCATTAGGTTGTCGTTAGTTGGTGCACAAGTCGATTGAATGATGAAAACATCACTACCACGAACGTTTTCGTTAATTTGAACAGCGACTTCGCCATCAGAAAAACGAGAAACAGTTGCATCACCAAGAGAGATGTATAGACGATCAGCAATACGTTGGGCTAGTTCAGGTGTAGCGTTACCAGCAAATAGCTTCATATCAGGCACGGTGGAAACCTCAGGGTTGCGTCCAGTTTTTAAATAGATTGTTTGTGGGCTAAGCGATACTTAGCCAGCGTCTCGTGCAAAGGAGAAAGATTCTTGCCTTTAGCAATAAAAGTAGAGACGGTGTCTGGGAGTTTAGCAAGAACAGCTTCTGCCTCATTTTTGCTCGAAAACTCGGCAAAAACGCATGATCCTGTCCCTGTAAGTCGCGACGGCGCGTATTGTAGCAGCCATGAAAGTTGCTTATCAACCTCTTGGTACAGCATTCGAACAATTTTTTCGCAATCGTTTCCGTAATGGCTGTCAAGAAGTGTTGCCAGCTCACGTTTTGGTGTGTTTCTTGTCAGTTGCGGATGAGTGAAAATGTCGACTGTCGCAATCGATACATTTGGCCTTACCACTAAGTACCATTTTTCTTCTGGTTCTGCCTTGGTCAGTCGCTCACCGACACCTTCTGCAAACGCGGCAAACCCGCGAGTAAAGACTGGCACATCGGCACCGAGCTTCAGTCCAATTTCAGCAAGTTCATCATCAGATAAGTTGGTTTGCCACAAAAAGTTCAGCGCTACTAACGTGCTGGCTGCGTTCGATGAACCACCACCGATACCACCGCCCATAGGCAGCACTTTGTTCAGCTCAATATGAGCTCCATAGCGACAGCCTGACTTTAATTGTAAGGCTGTTGCAGCTTTCCAGATCAAGTTGTCATGCAGAGGTACGCCCGGGATCTCTGGTGAGAGGGTGATTTCACCAGAGTCATTGGCGGTAATGGTTAGATCGTCGCCATGATCGAGAAACTGAAACAGGGTTTGCAGTTCATGGTAACCGTTGTCACGACGACCAGTGATATAAAGAAATAGGTTAAGCTTTGCCGGAGAAGGCCAATGAGTGGTTTCCGTGATCATTCGCTGAGGTTCCAGTTGGAAATAAACAGGTTAATAGAGATATTGCCCTGTGTGAGTTTGATTTTTTTTGGCAGCGGTAACGCCGTTCCCCCGTATTGGACATCCTGATACGTGAGATAGTCGAGTTGCCAAGTTTGTAGACCCACTTGTTTGGTTAGGCGGGCGAGAGTATTGGTTTCACTTAATTGATAATCGTCAGCTTGAGTGGGGCGACCCAGCATCCAGTCATTGAGCTGTTCGACCGGGATATTTAAGCCAGTCAAGCGTTGAATCAGTGCTTGAGATGTCGGAGCTGAATAGCGTTGGTCATCATAGGTCTCAACGGTAGCGCCTTGCGGAGTGGCTTTTAGGTTGAGAGCGGTTTGACCAAGAAAAGTGGTTAACCTCAATTGGGTCAAATCGGCGGAGTATGACCATTGGAAATTGAGTGATTGTCTTTGTTCGGGAGAAATATAGCCCAGTTTGCCCGTAGATTGATAAGCGTCGATTGATGCCAATCTTTGCTGATGAGTTTGCCACTCTACGTTCGTTGTGCTCTCTATGGTGGCACAGCCATTAAGCAAAAATAAGCCTGCAAGTAGAATAACAAGAGAGCGAAAATGTTTCGTCATTGCTGATTATTTATCCAGTTTTGCCCAAAGTTAGGCCTCACTATATCACTGAAATCACGAACTCAAGAAAACATATCCTTATTCCCCTTTCAATAAACGGGGGCATCAAGTAAAATTCCGACCTTATTTGTCCATATCTGAATCAGAGAATCCAAGATACATGTCTTTGCTTGCTATAGGTATCAACCACAATACGGCCTCAGTCGAACTGCGTGAAAAAGTCGCTTTTGGTCCGGATAAGTTACCTGAAGCATTACAACAGCTTGGCCATAACCCTGCTGTGAATGGCAGCGTCATCATTTCTACCTGTAATCGCACCGAAATCTATTGCGATGTAAAAGGTGGTGGTAAAAGCAAGATTATCGATTGGTTGTCGCAATTCCATCAGGTTAGCCCTGAAGATCTAAAACCCAGTCTCTACATCTATGAGGAACAAGCCGCAATACGTCATTTAATGCGAGTTTCGTGCGGGTTGGATTCACTGGTGTTGGGTGAACCTCAGATATTGGGTCAAGTTAAGCAAGCGTATTCAGATTCGCGTGACAACAAAGCGGTTGATTCGTCGATGGAAAAATTATTCCAGAAGGCTTTTTCGGTAGCGAAACGCGTGAGGACTGAAACGGATATCGGTGGCAATGCCGTTTCCGTTGCATATGCAGCTTGTACACTTGCGAAACATATTTTTGAATCGTTAGAAAAGTCGACAGTGTTGTTGGTTGGTGCGGGTGAGACCATCGAGTTGGTCGCTAAGCATCTTGCTGGCAATGGCTGTACTAAGATGATTGTTGCTAACCGAACCAAAGAGCGCGCATTGTCGTTGGCTGAGCAGTTTGGGGCAGAGATTATTGGCTTGCCTGAGATTCCCGAACATCTATCACGAGCAGATATCGTGATCAGTTCTACCGCGAGCCCTTTGCCTATCATAGGTAAAGGTATGGTAGAAAGCGCGTTAAAATCTCGCCGTTTCCAACCCATGCTTTTGGTTGATATTGCCGTGCCACGTGATATTGAGTCACAAGTGGGTGATTTGAATGACGCCTACCTGTACACAGTAGATGATTTGCAGTCTATTGTTGATAGTAATATTGAACAACGCAAGATTGAAGCGATTCAAGCGGAAGCGATCGTCAGTGAAGAAAGCGCGGCGTTTATGTCATGGATGCGCTCTCTTCAGGCTGTAGACAGTATTCGAGAATATCGTCAAACCGCCAATGAAATTCGTGAAGAGCTCCTGAGCAAAAGCCTACAGTCTCTTGCGGCGGGTACTGATGCTGAGAAAGTCTTGCTTGAACTCAGCAACAAACTGACGAACAGATTAATTCATGCGCCTACTCGCGCCTTACAAAGTGCCGCAGAGAAGGGTGAGCCTGCACGGCTTGCTACCATTAGACAAAGTTTAGGTCTAGAGAACTCGTAATCATTACGAGTGTCAGACTTCATTAAACCCCCGAGTTAAAGAAAACTATGAAAGCCTCTATTTTAACTAAGTTAGAAACACTGGTTGAGCGTTACGAAGAAGTTCAACATCTTTTGGGCGATCCTGATGTGATCGGTAACCAAGATAAATTCCGTGCGTTGTCAAAAGAGTACTCTCAACTAGAGGAAGTCACTAAGTGTTTCCAAGCTTATCAGCAAGCTCAAGAAGATCTCGTTGCTGCTGAAGAGATGGCGAATGAAGACGACGAAGAGATGCGCGAAATGGCGCAGGAAGAGATTAAAGAAGCGAAAAAGGCGATTGAACGTCTGAGTGATGAGCTACAGATCCTTCTTCTTCCTAAAGATCCAAACGACGATCGTAACTGTTTCTTAGAAATCCGCGCTGGTGCGGGTGGCGATGAAGCGGGTATTTTCGCTGGTGACCTTTTCCGTATGTACAGCAAGTTTGCAGAGAAAAAAGGCTGGCGTGTTGAAGTTATGTCTTCAAACGAAGCGGAGCATGGCGGTTACAAAGAGATGATCGCTAGAGTGTCTGGTGATGGTGCATATGGGGTACTAAAGTTTGAGTCGGGCGGTCACCGTGTTCAACGTGTTCCTGCAACAGAATCGCAAGGTCGTGTACATACTTCGGCATGTACCGTTGCCGTCATGGCTGAAGTTCCAGAAGCTGAAATTCCAGAAATTAAAGCGGCGGATCTGAAAATCGATACTTTCCGTGCATCGGGCGCGGGTGGTCAGCACGTTAACACCACGGACTCAGCAATCCGTATCACTCACTTACCAACAGGTACAGTGGTTGAGTGTCAGGACGAGCGTTCTCAGCACAAGAATAAAGCGAAAGCAATGGCCGTTCTGGCTGCACGTATTATTCAGGCTGAAGAAGCAAAACGTGCCGCAGAAGTTTCTGATACGCGCCGTAACCTACTAGGTTCAGGTGACCGTAGTGACCGTATTCGTACCTACAACTACCCACAAGGTCGTGTTTCAGACCACCGTATCAACCTGACTATCTACCGTCTCAATGAAGTGATGGAAGGCGATCTTGCAAGTCTGATTGATCCTGTTATTCAGGAACACCAAGCAGACCAACTTGCTGCACTGGCTGAGAGCAACTAATTCCATGTCGGCTGATAACAGTGTTGAAAGCACACTAAAAAAGGCCGTCCAGCAACTTCAAGAGAGTGGCAGTGATTCGCCCTCTCTTGATGCCGCGGTACTTCTTTGCCACGCTCTCGACAAACCGCGCTCCTTCTTACTTACATGGCCGGATAAAATCTTATCCTCGTCAGAACTGACGGCGTTTCAAGTCTTGCTGGGACGTAGGCTTGCGGGTGAACCAGTCGCGTACATTGTGGGTGAACGTGAGTTTTGGTCATTGCCACTAAAGGTCTCGCCAAGTACTTTAATCCCAAGACCGGATACTGAACGACTGGTTGAAATTGCACTGGATAAAGCCTCAAATCATCAAGGTAATATCTTGGACTTAGGGACGGGAACCGGAGCTATAGCGCTTGCACTTGCCTCTGAACTGCCTAAGCGACAAGTGTGGGGCGTCGATTTAAAACCAGAGGCTCAGCAATTGGCTCAATCAAATGCTGATGCGCTCAACATATCTAACACGCGTTTTATGGCCGGTAGCTGGTTTGATCCGATTCCGACTGGTACAGAGTTTGCTTTGATTGTGTCCAACCCACCTTATATCGAGAAAGAAGACCCACATCTGACTCAAGGAGATGTGCGTTTCGAACCACTCAGTGCGCTGGTGGCTGAAGAGAAAGGGTTGGCCGATATCAAGCACATTGCAACTAAAGCGCGTGACTACCTAGCCGAACAAGGTTGGCTGATGTTTGAACATGGTTTCGAACAAGGCGAGGCTGTACGGGAATTACTAATATCACTTGGCTACGACCAAGTGGCTACCTACAAGGACTATGGTGACAACGATCGAGTAACGATCGGTCAGTTCTCATCAGTGAAGTAAGAGAGATTATCAATGTACGAAGGTTTAAAGCATTTCCATCTGTTAACGATTGTTATTAGTGCGACGCTTCTGTCGGTTCGATTTGCGATGATGATGGCGAATTCAAACCTGTTAGAGAAGAAGTTCTTTAAGGTATTTCCACACATCAACGACACCTGTTTACTGCTATCAGGTATCGGCCTGATTATGATCACGGGCTTTATCCCGTTTACACCTGAATCTGCTTGGCTGACAGAAAAAATTACGTGTGTACTCGCTTACATCGCACTGGGCTTTTTTGCTCTAAAACTCGGTAAAAACAAGTTGCTAAGAACATTTTCATTCTTCGGTGCTTTAGGTTGGTTAGCGATGGCTGGCAAAGTCGCGGTAACTAAAACACCTCTGTTCTTTGGTTAATGGTTATTTAGGTTGATATAGTTATGACAACCGATATGTTTGAATTGTTTGATGAAGACTTTGATGCGATGGAGCTGGTTGAAGGCGCATTAGTACTCAATGAAGCGATCAATCCTCAGACTGATGTTCAGTGGTCGAAAGCAGAGCTCAATCGTTTGGTGCAAGAAGCCGAAATTGCACTTGTCCATGAATTTGATGACAAGCAGCGTTTTGACGCCTTGTTGCGACTCTTCTACTATCAGTGGGAGTTTCGCGGCGATAGAGAGAGCTATTTTCATTCAGACAATGGCTTTATCGATAAAGTCCTGCAAAGTCGTAAAGGAATTCCAGTTAGCCTGGGGGCGATTTTGCTGTACCTTGCGAGAAAGCTGGGTTTTCCTTTAGTAGGGGTCACTTTCCCGACTCAGTTCCTACTCAAATTAGAGTGGTATAACGAAAAGCCGTTATACGTTAATCCGTTTAATGGCGAGTATGTTTCTGAACACACCTTGGGTGCTTGGCTTATTGGTCACAAAGGACCATTGGCGAAGCTAGAGACAAAACATTTAAAAGAGACTGACAACCCAACGATTATTGGCCGCTGGTTAGCCTTGCTGAAAAGTGCTCTGTTGCGCGAAGAGCGCTATACTCTGGCATTGAAGTGTACCGATCTAGCGCTGACATTCGCGCCCGATGATCCCTATGAGATTCGCGATCGTGGCTTTATATATCAGCAGCTTGACTGCCATCAAATCGCGTTGAATGACTATCAGTATTTTATCGACCAGTGCCCTGATGATCCGGGGGCTGAATTGTTGAAGAATCAAGTTTACGCCATGAGTGAAACTCAGGTGACCTTACATTAAGTCCAATGTTTAGCCGTTGGCAGATATCGAAATAGAGAGAATAAAATGGAACAGAAAATTGTTCACGTAGGTGACATTCCAGTAGCAAACGACAAGCCGTTTACGCTGTTTGCAGGCATGAACGTTCTTGAGTCACGCGATCTAGCGATGCAGATTTGTGAACACTACGTAAAGGTAACTGAGAAATTAGGCATTCCATACGTATTCAAAGCATCATTCGATAAAGCAAATCGCAGCTCGGTACACTCATACCGTGGTCCTGGTCTTGAAGAAGGGATGAAAATCTTCCAAGAGTTGAAAGACACTTTTGGCGTTAAGATCATTACTGATGTTCATACTGAAGCACAAGCTCAGCCTGTTGCGGATGTGGTTGACGTTATCCAGTTGCCAGCGTTTCTTGCACGTCAGACCGACCTAGTTGAAGCGATGGCGAAAACAGGTGCGGTCATCAACGTTAAGAAACCACAATTTATGAGCCCAGGTCAGGTAGGTAACATCGTTGAAAAGTTTGCAGAGTGTGGCAACAACAATGTCATTCTATGTGAGCGCGGCTCTTGCCACGGTTACGACAACCTTGTGGTTGATATGCTAGGTTTCGGAGTGATGAAACAGGCATCAAATGGTAGCCCAATCATCTTTGATGTGACTCACTCATTGCAGATGCGTGACCCTTCTGGTGCTGCATCAGGCGGTCGTCGTGAACAAACGGTCGAACTGGCTAAAGCAGGTCTGGCGACAGGTATCGCAGGTCTGTTTATCGAAGCACACCCGAATCCAGAAAAAGCGCGTTGTGATGGTCCGTCGGCACTGCCACTCGACAAGCTAGAACCTTTCCTTGCTCAGATGAAAGCATTGGATGACCTAATCAAAGGTTTTGAGCACATCGATATTAAATAAGTCGATGAAGTTTTTTGTAAAGGCTGGTTGTTGAACCAGCCTTTTTTTATCTCAAAAGCATAGGATTATTGATCATGTTTTCACTATGTGTTGAGTAAACGCTAACCGTCACACCATTGCAAGCACGGGGCTTATCTCACAGACAAACGATTGCTTGTGATCATTTGATAAATCAAATGCAACTTTGATGATTTGTTACACATTCGATAGCGGATTATGGTGATCTATCCTACATAAATATGAAATCAGGCTGTCAGGTAAGTGTGGTTAATTTAAACTAGTTCAAGTTTTACTGCTCTTTCAGCACTTTAATCTTCAAGTCTGTCTATTCATACAGAGCAGTAATAAAAAGCAGTGGAAACCCAAAAAGTTCAAAAGGTATGACAATGAAGCAAGGCCTGATCGTAAAAAGCGCAATTAGCGCAGCAATTCTGGCAACTCTAGCTGGTTGTGCAACAGCACCACAACACGAGTGGGAAGCAGATAAAACGTATAAGCTGACAGTTCTTCACACGAATGACCACCACGGTCGTTTCTGGCAGAACAAATATGGTGAGTACGGTATGGCTGCTCGTAAGACTCTTATTGACGAACTTCGCGCTGAAATCGCAGCTGAAGGCGGTAGCTCGCTACTTCTATCTGGTGGTGATATTAACACGGGTGTGCCAGAGTCTGATCTACAAGATGCGGAACCAGATTTCAAAGGTATGAGCAAAATTGGTTACGATGCTATGGCACTAGGTAACCACGAGTTCGATAACCCATTAGAGGTGCTATTCAAGCAGAAAGAGTGGGCGAATTTCCCAATGCTTTCAGCGAACATCTACGACAAAAAGACTGGCGAACGTATGTTCCAGGCTTACCAGATGTTCAACAAGCAAGGCATCAAGATTGCTGTTATTGGTCTAACTACTGAAGACACTGCAAAAATCGGTAACCCAGAATTTATTGGTGGCATCGATTTCCGCGATCCAAAAGAAGAAGCGAAGAAACTGATCGCTGAACTTGAGAAAACAGAGAAACCAGATCTGATCTTCGCTGTTACTCACATGGGTCACTATGAAGATGGCAAACGTGGCGTAAACGCACCGGGTGACGTAGCGCTAGCTCGCTACCTAGACGAAGGTTCTCTAGACATGATCGTTGGTGGTCACTCGCAAGAGCCAGTATGTATGGAAGCGCCAAACGTTGTGAAGAAAAACTTCAAACCTTCTGACGAATGTAAGCCAGACATGCAAAACGGTACTTACATTGTTCAGGCTCACGAGTGGGGTAAATACGTAGGTCGTGCTGATTACGAATTCCGTAACGGTGAGCTTCAAATGGTGAGCTACGATCTAATCCCAGTTAACCTGAAGAAGAAAGTTGAAATTGACGGTAAGAAAGAACGCGTCTTTATCGAAGATGAAATCGCGCAAGATCAAGCGCTTCTTGATTTCCTACGTCCATACCAAGAGCAAGGCCAAGCTCAGCTAAACGTTAAGATCGCTGAGACAAACGGTAAGCTTGAAGGTGACCGTAACGTAGTTCGCTTCCAGCAAACTAACCTAGGTCGTCTCATTGCAACTGCTCACATGGAGCGTGCTAAAGCGGACTTCGCAGTGATGAACTCTGGTGGTGTTCGTGACTCAATCGAAGCAGGCGACGTGACTTACAAAGATGTACTCACTGTACAGCCATTTGCCAACATCCTGACTTACACAGATATGTCTGGTCAAGAAGTGCTGGACTACCTAAACGTAGTAGCGACTAAACCTGTGGATTCTGGTGCTTACGCTCAGTTCGCTGGCATCTCTATGACAGTGGCGAACGGTGAAGTTTCTAACGTATTCATCGGTGGTAAACAGCTTCGTCTCGACGAAACTTACCGCTTCACAGTACCAAGCTACAACGCAGCTGGTGGTGATGGTTACCCTAAAGTAAGTGATCATCCAGGTTACGTGAACACAGGTTTCGTTGACGCTGAAGTGCTAAAAGAGTACCTACAAGCAAATAGCCCTGTAGACGTAAACAAATATGCACCTTCAGGTGAGATTGTTTATAAGTAAGTTGACGACAACGGATTATTATCTTTAATCTAAAGCGCCACTCTTCGGAGTGGCGCTTTTTGTTTCTATACCAGAACAGGAGGGAGTATGACTCCTGCAATCAATCTCGCGAAAAAGAAAAAGGTCGCACACACCATTCATCAATATGAACATGACCCTCGAGCTGATAGCTACGGCCTAGAGGCTGCGGAAGTGCTAGGCCAAGATCCAGCCAAAGTTTTTAAGACACTACTATTTAGTCTCAACGGTGAAGCTAAGAATTTGGCTGTAGCAATTATCCCTGTCGATCAAAAACTTAATCTAAAGTTGGCAGCCAAAGCGGCGAAAGCGAAAAAAGCAGATATGGCCGATCCAGACATTGCTCAGAAAACGACTGGCTATGTGGTGGGGGGGATCAGTCCGTTGGGGCAAAAGAAAGCTCTACCAACGTTTATTCATGTTAGTGCTGAAGAGCAAGAGACCATGTGTGTCAGTGCTGGTAAGCGCGGCTTGGAAATAGAGTTGGCTCCCCGTGATTTGGCGATGCTGACTCGTGCTCAGTTTGTTGAGTTATGTATTTAGTAAGTTGGTCGTGAGGCGAAGGTCTGCCGTTGTGACTGCAAAAATGGCCGGCAGCTCTTGTGCTGACAGGATTGAATAATCGTCCGTCTAAATAAAAGGGTTGGCGAAAAACGCCAACCCTCTCAATTTCTTTAACTCTCGACTCTTGAGTCTATTTCACTTCTTCTTCCATCTGGGCGTTATCCACAACATGGTTTTCGCCAAGATCTTTTGGTAGCAATAGGTTAAGAAGAATCGCAACGATACCACATAGGCTCACACCCTGAAGGCTAAATTCGCCAACACCGAAAGCCATACCGCCAATACCAAACACTAAAGTGATGGCGACGATGACTAGGTTACGTGATTTATGTAGGTCAACATTGTTTTTGATTAGTGTATTCAAGCCGACAGTAGCAATTGAGCCAAACAGCAGAATCATGATGCCGCCCATTACTGGCATAGGGATAGTTTGTAGAACCGCGCCCAACTTACCAACCAATGCCAAAACGATCGCTGCAATTGCAGCCCAAGTCATTATCACTGGATTGAATGCTTTAGTTAGCATGACGGCGCCAGTGACTTCTGAGTAGGTTGTATTTGGTGGAGCGCCAACCATAGAGGCGGCAATCGTCGCAATACCGTCACCAGTAATTGTACGGTGTAGACCTGGTTTCTTGACGTAGTTTTTACCAGTCACATTTGAGATTGCTAGCATGTCACCCACGTGTTCTACCGCAGGGGCAATGGCAACAGGAATCATAAATAGGATAGCGTTAATGTTGAACTCAGGGAAAGTGAAGTTAGGTAGTGCGAACCAAGCTGCCTGATGAACAGGAGTAAAGTCAACAATACCGTAGCCGAGACTCAAACAGTAACCTACAACGATACCGCCTAAGATAGGAGTCAGCTTTAAAAAGCCTTTAGCGAAAACGCTTAGAGCGATAGTTGTAAGGAGTGAAGCCACAGAGATAACCAGTGAAGCGTTCGCATCAATCACTTGAGCACCGTCCACTTTACCTAGTGCCATATTCACTGCTACAGGCGCTAGACCAAGGCCAATAACCATGATCACAGGACCGACAACAACGGGTGGTAAAAGCTTATGGATGATTTCAACACCACGAACTTTAATCAAAGCACCCATCGCTACATACACACAGCCAGCAGCCATTAGGCCACCCATGGTTGCTGGAACGCCCCATGCTTGAACACCGTAAAGAATAGGTGCAATAAAAGCAAAAGAAGAGGCTAAGAAAATAGGAACGCTACGGCGAGTAATCATTTGGAAAAGTAGGGTACCGACACCGGCTCCGAACAGTGCGACACTTGGATCTAAGCCTGTCAGTAGTGGTACGAGAACCAGAGCACCAAACGCGACGAAGAGCATTTGAACGCCTTGAATGGCATTTTTCATGTTGTCATTCCTTTAAGTAGCGAAGCGACGAGTAATGTAAATCACTCGACAAAAATAAAATTCGCGGGATTTTAGCATTATGCCAAACGTTTGCAATCTGAACTCGATCAAATATTTTGCGAATTACTCATAGATGGCCACTATGTATTCAAACGAGAAAGTCGAGTTTGACGACGATATCCTAGACCTTTAGTTGCTCCGACCCCGATAGTTGCTTATCATCGACCTTTAACGTGTAAAAAAACTGATGTTAGGAAGTGTATGCGCCAATTAGCTTTGCTCGTTTTGGGAATGATGGCTTCACCAGCGATGGCTCTGACCAATGTTGACCTATACCGTACTGAAGTTGTTCTAGACCAAACGGTTGAGAATGCCGATGCTCAAGCTCGTGCAGAAGGTATGAAAGAGGTGATTGTAAAAGCCTCGGGTGATCGTGAAGCGATTTCCAATCCTGTCGTTCAAAAAGCACTACAGCAAAGTGCCCAATATCTAGCCCAACTGAGCTATGGTCAGGCGAATGGTGAACAAACATTGCGTATGGGCTTTAGTGCTCCGCATATTCGTTCTTTACTAAGTCAGGCTCAGTTACCGATTTGGCCAGCAGCGCGCGCGAACTTATTAGTGTGGTTGGTTGAAGAAGGGCCGGCCGATAGAAACATTATTTGGGAACACTCTAGCTCTACAGTACTTACTCAAATGCAGGCTCAAGCCGAGAAACGAGGCTTACCGCTAACGGTGCCTGTCGGTGATTTTGACGATATCACAGGTGTTGCTGTTTCAGATCTGTGGGGTGGATTCATTCAGCCAGTCGGTCAAGCCAGTCAGCGCTACCCAGTCGATGCGGTGTTGGTAGTTCGAGCTCAAGGTAACAGTGTTCGTTGGACCTTATACGATCAAAAACCTGCAAGTATTGGCGTGACGCGCCAAGCTCCGTTGTCCGGCTCAAATAACGGCTCGGATGCGGCTGACAAAATGATCAACCAAATCAGTGACTACTACGCGAAGAAGAGTGCCGTGGTGGTTGCAAGTGAGTCATCACAAGCAATTAAAGTACGTTTTACAGAACTAAATGATGCGGTTGGCTTCTTCACACTAGAGAACCAGCTCAAGAAGCTTAGCTCGGTGGCGTCCATTGATATCTTGAAAATTCAGGGCAACCAAGTGACCTTCAATGTTCATCTGCTTTCGACTGAGCAAGAGTTTGAACAGGAAGTCCGCCGTCTTGGTGATCTCGTTCAACGTGAAAGCGTGACGGATATGCCGCAAGTATTGACACCACAAGCACCACCAGTGGATAGCGAATTCGGGGCAGATTCAGCGACTCAAAGTAGCGACTCTGTCGTTCAAACTGAATCCGTTGTATCGCCTGAGGCTCAAGTGACCCCAGAGCCAGAAGTGATTGCGACAGAGATGATTCTAGTCTTTGAATGGCAGGGTAAGCCTTATCAGTACGTTGCGCCTGTCCCAGAGACTGAGCCGGGCCTTGATGCTGAAGGGGATAAAACGGTCAACGACGGCAGTGCCACTGTTATTCAATAGCAGCAAGAAAGGGTCTGATTATTCAGACCCTTTTTTTATTTCTATTTATCTGCCTCAAATCGGGCTTTTTCTTCTTTTTCGACTTTAGATAAGCGCTTCAATTTCATCCCTAGCTCTTTACCTCTTGTACGGGCATAAAGAATGTTGCCAAAGAATGCAATGGTAGTCAGAAGTAACTCGACCACCGCCAGCCAACGTTCCCCATCATCGATATAGAGAATGGTAAAACCATGCAGGAAGTAGAGCATAAGAACAAAGTTGGCCCAAGCGTGCGTGTATGGCTTACCGGCCAAAATGCCGGGGAGGGGAAGCAAGAGTGGGATTGCCCAAGCTATCGCCAATGTTGTACTGCCAATATGAGGATGGGGCGACAAAGAGAGCTGCCACAGTGCGATCCATGCCAACAGTGCGAGATTGCCAAACAAGGCCAACAGACGATACAGCTTTGTTGTGGGTTGCATCTCTTGCATATTTAGTGGTCCTTCATTTTTAAAGCGGTTTGCGCGAGGCGCTTGCCAAGTTGTTGAGAGAGTTCTATTTCATCGTCACTGAGTGCCGAGTTAGAAGTGCTCACCGACGTAGCCCCATAGGGAGTGCCACCTGACTGTGTAGAATGAAGCTTAGGCTCAGAATAGGGAATGCCTAAGATCATCATGCCGTGGTGAAGCAAAGGCAGCATCATGCTTTGCAGCGTTGTCTCCTGACCGCCATGCATGCTGGAGGAGGAAGTAAATACGCAAGCTGGTTTATCGATGAGATCCCCAGATACCCACAAAGGCGTGGTCTTATCCCAAAAGTGTTTAAGCGGAGCCGCCATATTGCCAAACCAAACTGGACTTCCCATCGCCAAACCGTCGCACTGTTTAAGCTCATTCAGAGTGATGGTTGGATCGGCGGGATCAGAGTACGAAGATTCCAGCTCATCAACGGTTCTTAGTACCGCTTCACACTGTGGGATGGATTCCACCCCACGTGCTATTTGTCGCGCAATCGCTCGTGTTGAGCCGTGGCGACTGTAATAGAGAATAACGATTTGGCAGCTCATAGAATATCGAGAACTTGCTCCGGTGGGCGGCCATGTTTCGCTTTGCCATTCGCAACCACAATTGGACGCTCAATCAGTTTCGGATTTTCGGTCATCGCTTTGAATAAGGTCTCATCGTCTGCTGACTTGAGATCAAGCTCTTTATAGATGTCTTCTTTCGTGCGCATCATGTCACGGACGTCAGTGAGTTCAAGCTGAGACATCAGTGTCTTCAGTTGGTCAACACTTGGTGGTGTTTCTAGGTAAGTGACAATCTCTGGCTGAATACCACGCTCTTCCAACAAAGCAAGAGTCTGACGGCTTTTTGAGCAACGAGGGTTGTGATAAATCACGACTGACATAGAGTAATCTCCATTTAATTATTGTAGTGCTAAGAAACGGTCACGCTGAACCATTAGCTGGTCGATTCGAGCATCGTATCTTGCTTGTTTTAAACTGCCAAGCTCTGCGAGTTGACTAGCTTGTGTATAGTATTGGATAGCTTTGTTCCAGTTCGCTTTCAAAGCGAGAATCTCTGCGCGCGCAGCGAGATCCTCATCGCTGAACCCTAAGTGGATGCTTGCTTCCGATAATAGGTGCCAACCATTCACATCATTTGGATTGTCATGGGTATAGCGTTGCAGAACTTTTACCGCTTCAGCATTTTTGTCTTGTTTAAGCAGTGCATTCGCGTAGTTAATAGAAATCACCGCATTGTTGGGAGCGGCTTGCAACGCTTTCAACAGCATGGCTTCGGCTTTGTCGGCTTTGCCCTGAGCAATATAGAGATCTGACATCGCATCAAGGTAGAAGCGATTGTTCGGTTGCTGTTCAAACAGCTTATGAAGGATCGTACTCGCTTGATCCAGCTCCTTGTTATCAAGGTGCACTAACGCTTTGCCGTACTGAAACGCAACCTGAACACTTGGAGCGGCCTTTTTTTCTACACGATTAAACCAATCTTGTGCAGCCTTCGCATCGATACCAGCGTAGCGGGCAACAATTCGCGCACGAGCGAGATGGTAGTCCAATGATGGATCGACTCTTGTGGCGGGATAATTTTGAGCACGAGCTCGGGTATCGGTAATACGATCTTCTGGCAGTGGGTGGGTGAGTAGCATCGGCGGTGGTTTACTCGCGTAACGATACTCTTCTGCTAGACGCCCAAAGAAACGCGGCATGGCGTTGACATCAAAGCCTGCTTTCGAAAGGGTATTGATACCAAAGCGGTCAGCTTCTTTTTCGTTGCTACGGGTATAGTTTATTTGGCCTTGAATACTACCAGCGGTTGTCGCGGTTATCGCAGCGATGCCTGCTTCTGGTGCTGCAATAGCCAGTAAAAGTGAACCGGCAAGAGCGGCCATTGTTGCAGGAGAGCGTCTTGCTTGCTCCTCCATGCTTCGTGCTAAGTGCCGCTGAGTAACGTGCGCAATCTCGTGAGCAACTACCGAGGCAAGTTCACTTTCGCTCTGAGCATGAAGAAACAACCCAGAGTGTAGCGCGACGTAACCACCAAAAAACGCGAAGGCGTTGATGTTACGATCACGAATCATAAAAAAGGTAAACGGGGTTTTCACGTCAGAGGCATTGGCGACCAAGCGATGTCCCAAACTGTCGATGTACTCGTTGAGCACGGGGTCATTAACGATCGGTTTACTGTTGCGTAGCATACGCATATAGGCGTCACCATACTGCATTTCTTGGGCAATGGTGAGCGTGCTGCTTGCGGTAGTGCCAATATCCGGAAGATCAAGGTTGTTGGCCAGTGCAGGAGCAGGAGCGATTAAAGCGGCTGCAACAGACAAGCAGGCCAAAGAACGCATACGTTTAAACATATATTAAAGATGATACCCCGTTGATTTATAAATCACTAAGTGGTTTATTTTAGTCAGTTGACCATACGCTTGGACACTCGAAAAGTAAGATGGTTTCTCGGTCACGTCAGAGAACAGTGCTAAGGTTCCTACTTCGTCGTTTGGCCACTGTGAGCTGATCATTACTATTTGCACTGACGGTTGGAAAAAAACACTATACAATATCTAACCGTAATATTAAGCATCGGGCGAGAGAATGGAACCTAATATTTTGGATTTACGCCAAGAGCGGTGCCCCATGGCGCTTTTACTTGCGAAGCGTCACACTAAAGGGCTGAATCCCGGTGACAACGTTCAAATTCTGATCAGTGATAGCAGTTCAATGAATGATATTACCCGTTTTCTTAAAAAACATTTGTTTCAATTGAATTGTGAACAAATGAATGGTTATTACTCTATGCAAGTGACTAAGGAATTGTATTGAATGTTTGAAATGGTGAGTCGTTGGTATAAACGACGTTTTTCTGATCCACATGCAGTGAGTCTTGTAGCAATTCTTCTATTTGGCTTCATTACCATTTATTTCTTTGGCAACCTTATTGCGCCTTTGCTTGTTGCGATTGTCTTGGCTTACTTACTTGAGTGGCCTGTGGTGCAAATGTCGCGTTTAGGTATTCCGAGGACACTTGCGGTGATCTTGGTGATTTTGGGTTTTACCAGCTTAATGCTCGTCGCGATTTTTGGTCTGGTTCCAACGATCTGGCAGCAGGTAGGCAACTTAATTAACGACATTCCGACCATGTATGTTGGATTACAAGGCTTCATTGCCGAAATCCCACAACGATACCCAGAGCTGGATAGCTTCCAGATTGTAGAGTCAGTGGTTACCAACGCAAAGAATCAAGTGATTGGTATGGGTGAAAGCGTTGTTAAAGGTTCTTTGGCTTCTCTCGTCAGTCTTGCGACCTTAGGGGTCTATCTTATCCTAGTGCCGCTGTTGGTTTTCTTCTTACTTAAAGATAAAGAGGAAATGATTGAGATGGCGAGTGGTGTTTTGCCGCGCAATCGCCGCTTGGCGACCAAAGTGTGGCACGAGATGAATGAGCAGATCTCAAACTACATTCGCGGTAAGGTAATGGAAATCCTAATCGTCGGCAGTGTCAGCTATATCACTTTTGCACTACTGGATCTGCGTTATTCAGTATTGCTGGCTGTGGCTGTCGGCTTCTCGGTACTTATACCTTATATCGGTGCTGCGGCAGTGACTGTGCCTGTCGCGATAGTCGGCCTTTTCCAATGGGGATTAACGCCTCAGTTCTACTGGTTACTTGTGGCATACGGCATTATTCAGGCACTAGATGGCAACGTGTTGGTTCCTGTGCTTTTTTCTGAAGCGGTCAACCTGCATCCTGTCGCGATTATCGTCGCGGTTTTAGTCTTTGGTGGACTATGGGGGTTCTGGGGGGTCTTTTTTGCCATCCCGCTGGCGACTCTGGTTAAAGCTGTATGGAATGCATTGCCAAGCCACGATGAAGAAATACCCGTATAAATAAAGATTTAGTGAAATCGGTTACATAAAAAGCCCCGAAGAAAATGTTCTCGGGGCTTTTTATTTGTGCAGTTGTTGGCATTTTCGTCTGTTGTGGAATTTACTTAATAGAGAAAATGTAGGAAATTTCTTAAGTAAACGTTAAGTCGGGCGATAACTATAATTACAACAATAACTATAAGTTTGCTATCAAATTGAGGGAACCTATGAGATTTAGCCAAAAAATCGTTGCTGCTTCGTCTGCACTGCTATTGGTCACCGTTACACTGCTGTCTATTCAACAATTACGTACTGTTAAAAATGAAGTTGAAGATCTGGTTGATACTAGCCTGACCGAAATGGTTAAAGGTGTCAGTAATACGGTGGTATCAGAAATGGAGAGTAAGAAGTCTCTTGCTCAATCCACCACCGAAGTGATCGAGCTTGATCCACAGAATCGCCAACTGGTGAAAGAGATTCTAGAAAAGCCAAATCTAAAAAGAAGTTTCCTTGCGGTAGGCTTCGGCTATGAAGCGGATGGTTTTGTCGTTGAGAATGACGATGGTTGGGAAGCCGGCCCTGACTATGACCCGCGTGTTCGCCCTTGGTTTAAGGATGCGAAAGCGCAAGGTCGTTTAGTGGTTACTGACCCTTACGTTGACGTCTCTTCCAAGAAAGTGATCATCTCTATTGGTACTCCAGTGAAAGAGAATGGTCAGTTTATGGCAGGTATGTTCTACGATATGGAGCTCAGTGGATTGGCCGACCTTGTAAACAGCATCAACCTTCTTGATGCGGGTTATCTGTTTATCGTCACAGCGGATGGCACTACTATTGCTCACCCTGATACGGCGAATAACGGCGAGAATCTAACCAAGTATTTACCACAAGCTAAAGTACAAGAAGGCACTCAGAGACTCGAACAGGACGGTGTCCAATTGATGGTACGCTTCCAGAAAGTCCCTTCAGAGACCTGGTATATCGGTGCGGTTGTGGATGAAGAGATCGCCTTTGCAGCCATTTCAGACATGCGTAACAGCTCAATTATCTATGTGGTTATCGGTGTGATCTTGAGTGTGGTTGTATTGAGCTTCTTGATCAAAGTACTGATGCGTCCATTAGCAACACTTAACGAAGCGATTAAGGATGTAGCGTCAGGACAAGGAGATCTGACTAAACGTCTAGATACCAACACCGATAAGGAATTTGCTGAACTGGCGGGAGGGTTCAACACCTTTACCGAAACCCTGCAGAAGCAGATTCAGCAATCTAAAGCGATTGGTGCTGAGATATTGCGCGGCACCGAAATGACAGTACAAGGCTCTCAACAGTCGGCTGCGGCAATGCAAAGTCAGCTCCATGAACTTGAGCAATTGGCTACCGCAATGCATGAGATGGCGGTGACGGCAACGGAAGTCGCAAACAACGCTCAAGGAGCGGCAGGTGCAGCCAAAGAAGCCGATGATGCAACCCAAGATGGTTCATCTGTTGTGAGTGCCACGACCGCATCGATCGATATGCTGTCTGCTCGTATCGACCAAGCTGTCGAAGAGGTTCAGGGATTAGAGTCTGCGACTGCGAATATCGAAACCATTCTAAAGGTTATCAACGATATTGCTGACCAAACTAACTTACTTGCTTTGAACGCAGCAATCGAAGCGGCGCGTGCTGGTGAGTCGGGTCGTGGTTTTGCCGTGGTGGCAGATGAAGTACGTACTCTAGCGCAGCGCACTCAGGAATCAACCACTGAAATTCGCAGCATGATTGAACAGCTTCAAGCAGGTGCTAGCTCGGTATCGGCGGCAATGAATGAGAGTAAAAACACTGCGATTGATGCCGTAGACAAAGCGCAAGCTGCCAACGGTGCATTGGAACGTATCCGTGAGGCCATTCAGCGTATCTCTGATATGAACATGCAGATTGCATCCGCAGCGGAAGAACAGAGCCTCGTAGCGGAAGAGATCAATACCAATACGGTTAAGATTAAAGATTTGTCTACTCAGGTTGCCGATGCAGCCGAAGAAGCCAATATGGCGATGCAGGTTCAGACTGAGAATGTACGTGAACAGGATGCGATTCTGAACAAGTTTATCGTTTAGAGTCGAACTGCAACAAAAACGCCAGCGAGTTCGCTGGCGTTTTTATTTGGATTTTGACGTTTCTCCAAGCACACACTTGTCATAAAAAATTTTGGTAATGCTATAAAAACAATCGAATTGTCATGCACTTACACTTTAGTTAGGATTGATATTTATCTAACAGATTGATCTTATCTCTCATCATAACAGCCAGTAAATCAATGTCTTGTTTTAATCCAGATACTTGGCCAAGCATGATTTTGTATTCAGTCACAATAATAGCTTGAGTTAGGTCATCCATATCTAAACACAACGCAGCGCCCTTTAACTTATAAAGAGTTCTTTCAAGTTTTGGTAAGTCACTTTTATTCTCAACCAACAACTTAATGTCGTCTTGGAAGCAAGCGATAGTAACTTCATTAAGCCTTTTTACTTCTTCATTATTACAAACTTCTAACCAATACATAAGAGGTACCTTATTGCTTTTATACACCATCAAAAATTTCTGATGACGCGAAACTCACACTATTTAAGTTATCTAGATAGTTGTCGAAACCTTCATAAAGTACCCTCTCTATTGTATTGTTTTTTTCGTTAATAATTTCTTTTGTTAATGAAACACTTTCTTCTTTAAACGCTAAAAAATTCACTGCAACCAAAGAGGTTATAATGGCTACGATTAATAAAATTAATGTTGTTAATACTTGAAATTTGAACTTATCCATTTTCCCTGGCTTCTTCTGTTTATATATGATCTAGCCCAGATACGATATGTAAAAATCATCACTGGCTAAATTGGTTTTACTACCAAGTTTAATTATTTGATGCGTTCCTTTTGGTGCGATTTTCTATCGTTCATCATTGATTTTAAATCTTGCATTTTGAGATTTAAAATCTCTATGTTGGTGTATATTTCTTCCATAATCGATTCTAGCACCTGTTCTCTACTCAAGTCTGATGCCACTAAGCTATTAACCCATTCCTGAGTCTCGATTAGATTTTTTCTATTCTTACTATTCATGCACTCTCCCATGATTTAAAAGTATCAATAGCAGTTGTAGTTCTAAGCCATATGATGTCCTGAATATAACAAGCTTCTTTCCATGATGCGTGTAGGAGTATGTGTGTTCATTTGTAGGGTTAATCTTGTTTTGTTTGTTATCTAGTTTTTTTGGTTAAATCGATGGAACGAAATCAAGAAGCTACAATCCAAACGGCATCCCCTCATCAATCGCCGCAGTCTCATGCCTAAACCTCGTTACAAAACAACTAACTGGAAGCAGTACATAAAGCCTTAATCCCCAGCGGTTTGTGGACCTTTTTTTGTTGATGAGGAAAAACATTCTCTTTATCGGATACTGCAATGCATCGCGTAAAACAGCGCCTACCATGTCTTCTAATCGAATTATGTAATGACAAAGCCTAGATTCATCGAAAGTTATTTGTCGAAAACCAACGAATAGAGATTTTTAGGACAGTTGCCTTCTTTGATAAGTGACTAAAGAATATTCTTACATAATTTACCCAAAACATCTGACATACGGAATAAATAAAAATAATTACTATGGCGGCCTAACATTATCGTTAGTAACAAATTGCTCAAGAGGCTTCTATGAATAAAAAAATTAATTCTCTATTGTTTGTCACATTACTATCTGCATCCCATCTTACGTATGCCAACCAAGGACAAATCACTTTAATGGGTAGTGTTACCACACAAACTTGTGAACTGTTTGTCGCTGGCGCTGATGCATCAGGCAACGTGGTAGAACTAGGTGTGGTTCCAGTGAACGGAGTAGGCTCTGAAGTCTCGTTTGAACTAAAGCCAGATCCTACTAGCTCATGTGCTTCATTAACAGGCGCTAACATGCTTGGAGCAGACGTTACTTGGGGTGGCTCTGCTCTTAGTGGGGAAGGTATAAGAAATGAAAACGGTAGCGCGGTAGGCTCAGTCGTAGAGCTGACGGCAAAACCAGCAGCGGGCTCTACAGTGATTAACTCCCTGAATCCGACTGTCGCATTTGCTGCAAGTGAAGCAACGGGGGCTGCTGCATCAATGGCTTTCTCGGCCAAACTGAAAGCAGGAGCTACGGCTGGTACGTACGCTAGTACTATATCGTACACAGTGGCATATAAGTAAATAATATAGGTGCAGCGAGCTTGAGAAAACTCCTCGAGCTCGCTGATTTGGAGGCAAGCTTTGTTGATTCGGCTTCTAACGATACTTATATTATTTAACATAAGTATGACACACGCAAATGAATATCGAGAAAACACTTCATATTTTGATTTGTCCCAAATAGAAAATGAATTATTCAAGCAATACTTATCGAATGATTTTGAGCTATTTCAGGGCGATAACATCCTCGATGTCTATGTCAATGGTGAATATATAGGTAGTCATAGTTTTATTGTAAGAGATTTTGAAATAAGCAAAAAATCAATTTGCTTTGATTTAAAATGGTTAGAGTCAAATAGAGCTCTACGCGGGATTAACTATCAGGAATATTATGTTCAATATTACAATGAGAAATACGACTGTTATTATCTAGCGCTAGAAACACACACGCAATTGCAAATAGATGCACATCATGCGCAAATTAAATTAAATATACCACAAGCCTACTTTAAGAAAGATGAAGAAATAACTGACTATGATTTTGGCATTAACGCTGTCAGGATGTCATATCATGGATCTATTTATGACGGTTTCAAAGGTGATCTAGATTACTTTGGCGATGCTGATTTTACAATTAACTATAATAAATGGGTCGCTAGCCTTAAAGTGTCAATGGATAAGAACTCGATGTATTTTTCTTCGGCTAGTGCATACCAAGCAATTCCAAGTATACAATCATATTTGTCAATCGGACAATTACAGTCTACAAGTGAAATGAATAACTCATTTAGTTTCCTTGGTTTGGACCTGTCGAGCTCAGAAAGCATGAAAAATTCTAGTTGGGTCGGTTACTCCCCAATTATTTCAGGTAATTTAGATAGTTCTTCAGTAATTAAAGTTTTCCAAAATGGAGTTTTACTACTTCAAGATAAATATCCATCTGGTCCTTATGTTATCACGAATCTTAGACCTGTATCTACCGGTGATATTGAGGTCGTAATATATGATGAGCAAGGGGGAAGACGTACAGAATTATATCCTGTAACCATTATACCTGAGCTAATGAGACCAAATTCAAGTGATTATAGTATTTCGCTAGGCTACAAACAGAGCTCACTAAGTTTGGAAAATATTAATGTTAAAGATGAACCATTATTTTTAAGTGCTGGATATTATCAAGGTAGCGACTACATCACTTGGGGAAGTGAAATTTTATTGAGTGACGGATACTTATCGGGTGGACTCTCTTTTTCTTCACAATTCGGTAGCGTAGGAGCAGTTTCTACATTTATAAATCACTCAATTTATGTTGATGAAAATAAAAATAAAAAGAGAGGGAACTCTTTTAATATAAAATATTCTAGATCGCTGGGTGACGTAACAAATCTTCAATTGTTGAGTTACTACTACAAAGATGAGGACTACCTGAGCTTTTCTGATTATGGCTATATATTGAATAAGTATGACAAGCCAAAATCGCGTTATGAGGGGAGAGTATCTTCAAGAATACTTGAATCAAATATTTCGGCATCGCTATGGAACGAGAGTTATTGGGGCCAAGAGTACAATAAACAAGGGGTCACAATTTCAAGTTCGATGAAAATTTACGACGTTCAAACATCGGTCAATGCAAGTTATTACGAAGATAATATTGGTGACTCATTCCTCCTGACAGTAAATTTAGGACTAACAAATGATAACGGAAACCAGATGTATAATTTATCCTCGTCATTTAGTGAAGATAGAATAAGTCGAACCGTTTCTGCATCCTTTGTCGACGGTGATAGGAACTCTACAAATCTATCCTACTTTGATAATGAATATACAAAGCGATTTTCAATGCGACATCAAGCACGAAATAATATATCGAATTATTCGCTATCCACCTATTATGAGGACCATGGAAATGGTGAATCAGATTATCATTTTAGTGGTTCTGTAAGAGGGAACGTATACTGGACCGAGAAAACTGGGGTAGGACTATCATCAACGAATCAAGAAACCTTGGCTGTCATCGAAGTTGAGGATCTGCCAAACGTACGTATCAAAAGAACGATTACAAATAAAAACGGCATTGCACTTGTCTCATTACAACCATATGCCACAAATAGAATTGACCTCGATTATCGAAATATAGAGACTGACGTAGATCTATCAGATAGTTCATTTGAATCTAAACCTGTAAGAGGTGCGGTAGTATATAAAAAATCAAGTGTTACACCTGTCTATAACTACTACATTAATATAGTTGGAGAGAATGGTATTTTAAAAAATGGAGCCAAAGCAATAGATAGTAAAGGCAAGCAAATTGGATATGGTAATGGGAACCTCATCATTATTACAGCCAAGGAGCTCAATCAAGTAGTATATATTGAGGGGGCTTTAGGTGAGAATTGCAAGATCGACATGACACAGTTGAAGGTAAACATAGATAAAATTCAAAATGCGAGGTGCATAAATTGATGCGTATATCATTATTTTTTATAATTTCCACAATCTCTATGTATAGTCAAGCTGCTTTTGTATTAGATAGTACTAGGTATATTTTCGATGAAAGTGACAAGTTGTTGAGGTTAAATATTATCAATAAATCCGAACAAAGAACCGCTGGCGTGGTTAGCATAAATAGTGATATTAAAAGTGATGGACAAGATAGTCCAGTAATTGTTGCTTCTCCTCCAGTATTTAAAATAGATAGTGGAAAGGCACAAGCTGTCAGATTGAAAATTTTAAACAAAGAAAGTTTAGCTAAGGATATAGAGAGCTTATTTTGGATTGAAGCGCAAGAAATTCCTATTATTCAGAACTATTCAGCTAACTCGCTGGTGATAAGTATGAATACGAAGGTAAAGTTATTTTATAGACCGTCATCCATCTCTAAGAATAGGTACTTGGCAGAGCAATTAATTTATTTTATCAATAATAAAAACTCTATAACACTATACAACCCTACACCTTTTCATTTTGCTCTTACAAAGATGACAATTCATGACAGTAATAAAGACATACTGGCTCCGGATAGTGTTGTAAGTGACCTCGCTGTCTTTCCACCGTTTAGCGAAGTTACTTGGTCACAAGAAGGTGTTACGTCGATAGATTCATTGACTATTAACGCAATAGATGACTGGGGTGCGACCAAGAGCTACACGATAACAGGAAGACGATAAAATGATTCGATTGATTACTCTTGCATTCTTGATAGTTATATCTTTACCTAGCTACGCTACTTGTGGGGCAAATGCAGATGATACAATTCATAAGATTATATGGATCGCAGATGAATATCTAAACTATGAGGCTGATATTTCAACTTTCAATAGCATACCTATTGGAACTGAACTAATGACAACTCGATTAAAAGCATCTCAGACGAGTGATCCTAGCAAGTTTTTATTAACTTGTAATACTAGAGATAATTTTTATGCTTCAGCCCTTGGGCATCCATATTCACTTTATCCCATAAGATTTGATGGTAGTGTTGTATATAAAATAAACGATTATCTGGCAGTAAAAACACGAGTGGACTTTAAAACTTACCGATTTGGAAGAATTAACTTGGTGACTTGTAATGTCACGCCAGGAGGCGCTTTATGTGCAAGGGATGTTTCAGCAATTCATCCTGTAGCTTTAGTTACTACACTGATAAAAACTGCCCATACTCCCCAAACTTTCACCAAAGTGATACCAAACAAAGATATTTTCAAATTAAGTGTTAGTAGTGGCAGTCTTAGAACTAGTTCAAGCAGACGGTGGCCCGGAGGCACTATTAAGATATATAACTCTATTGAAACGCCAAGGCTATCGTTTAATAATGAAAATATTATTCTTTCTGGTACCACTACTGATAGCAACCCTAAGACTAAAGAAATCAACTTTTTCAATATATTTAACCCAAATATAGTTGATATCGATAGCTCTAGGTATTCTATTTCTTTCACGGCTGACAATACTCTCTCTACTACCATAGGTAGGTTAGGTGATGCATTTTACGCCATTAAGCATACTTCCGCTAATGTAGATGTGCCGCTAGATGGAACTGAATTTCCACCGGAATTGGTTCCTTCAATCCCCGCAAATAGTGAAGAGAATATTCCGTTACTAATTACTACAAATTTCTTTGGTACACAACCAGGTATTAAGCGGTCAACGATTGTTGTGACTTTAACAGTGAAGTAAACTAACATGAATAAGCTATTCCACACTACTTTATCGTTGATGATATATATGATGTTATCGTCAGCATATGCAAGCGATGGTTATATTGGCGTAAAGTTTAATAAATTTGTTCCGAAAGATGATGACTTGGCATTAGTCTCGAATTCTGGATTCTCTTATGGGCTGCTTTATGGTTCCAGAATATATGACCGTGTGGATATCAATCTGACTTTAAGTAAGCTACCTTCAGTGGCCGTAGATAATATATATGATATTGGTGCAGCATTTAAGTTTGATATGTTTGATATTAGGGAAAACCTCACTGCTTACACATCGTTGGGGATAGGCCATGCTTCCCCTAACAATAGATTTGACTCTTTTTACCCTAAATTAACCTTAGGCCTTACGTATTTCTTTGACAGCAATTCCAGAATTTCTTTTGGTTATCAATACGATCAACCTAGAGAGGATGGACATACGATGGACTACCTCTCATCTTTTATTGAATTCAGTTATAATTTGAACTCTAAACAAAGGGAAAGTAATGAGATAATTAAAGAGTCAAAAACCATCGCCTTCGAAGGAAATGACCACCAGTACGAAAGTTATGTGAAGGAAAATGTTTTTTCCGAGCAAACGGGTTATGTGTTATTTCCTAAAAATTCATCATATTACAGTGCTGAAGAAAACAGCAAGGTAATAAAATTTTTAAACAGTGTTGATAGAAGTAAGATACTTAATATAGTTGTGACTGGGCATACCGATTCTAATGGAGATGACTCTTACAATTTACTTATGAGCAAAAAAAGAGCGTACCGTGTTGCAGATTTAATTGTGAATCTAGGCTTAGAGGATGAATTGACTAGTGTCAACTTTGAAGGAGAGAAAAATCCTCTGGTTGAAAACGATACTGAGGAAGGTATGGCCACTAATCGCCGTGTTGAAATCAAAATTATTTACTCAAATGATTAGTAGAAAAATATGCGTTATTGCTCAAGAAAGCTAGAATATTAAAAATGCAACATATTGCTAGCCGTTAACTTTCGACGATTATATCTAATCCTATAAACTTATTTATAGCTTTGACAATCGCCATGATTCCGTTCATCTGAGCATAATAATATTTCAAGGCCAGTTTTTCGCTAGTTAGTCATTTATTTAAGGGCATTGCAGTCTCATGCCGACCACAGTCGTTCACTGTATGAAACCGTGTTAGCAAATAACGAAGTACTTTAAGCCTCGGTTACGTTAGATAAGCTCAGCAAGGCCCTTTTTCAAATTAAAGTGTCAGATCTAGTCGGAACTAATGCACATTAGCGTCTGTCTTGCCACAAAGCTATTTTGACTTCTGGTTTAGGTAATCTAGTACCACTTCATGGTGATCTTTGGTTTTGAATTTTTGGAATACATGTTCGAGGTTACCAGCTTCATCAATTAGGAAACTGGTTCTAACAACTCCCATATTTTCACGACCCATAAACTTCTTAAGTTGCCAAACACCGTACTTTTCACAAACAGCGTGTTCTTCATCGGCTAGCAACGTGAAGTTCAGCTCTTGCTTATTGATAAAGTTGGTTAGCTTTTTTGGGGCGTCAGGACTGACGCCAAGAACCACAACATTGTGATCATCCAGTTCAGCTTTATTGTCACGTAATCCTTGAGCCTGAACGGTGCAGCCTGGTGTTGAAGCGCGTGGGTAGAAGTAGAGCAGTACTTTTTTTCCTTGAAGCTCAGATAGTGTCACTGGGTTATTGTCCTGATCATTCAGGGTAAAATCTGGTGCTGTTTGTCCAGTTTCAATTGCCATCGGTTTTTCCTTATTTTCTAATATATTATATCCGCCGTAGAGTGAACCCCTACGCCGTGTTTTGAGCCTTTATTTTGTTAGTGTGCGTCCATCACATCAAAGCCGAGTGTTCATGACACGCCTTATTGACTATTTTTTATGAAATTAAGTGAGCCTTGTACCTCTAGGTCACGGCAAAGCGTGTCGAACTCTTCTTGTAATTGCATCAGGTTACACTCGGACCCAACGGTAGCCGTGATGGCAATGTGAAATTGATCTGACGCCGCATCGATTTTGGCTTTATCTATGGTCTGAGCACTGAGCGAGGATAAACCGATCTCTTTTTGAGCAAAAAAGTGAGTAAATTTTTCCGTCAGTCCAGGCTTATCAGCCGATTCTACAAACACTTCAAGCGTGTAGGCGTTTTCTAGATAAGCGTGAGTAGATGTGCGTTTCATTATCGTGATCAGATCATGCTCTTGACCAAGCAGGGGAAGGGTCGTTTCTACCCGAGTGATGGCAGCATTGTTACCTGAAAGTAACATAATGAGAGTAAATTCATTGCCGAATAGGGCGATACGACTGTCAACAATATTGCATCCAGACTGAGTGACTAGGTGTACAACTTGGTTGCAGACACCCGGGCGATCTGTTCCTACCGCAGTAATCACTAGATGTTGAGTCATAGGTTCACTTTTATCAAAGTTGTTTTTATTAATGAGAGAGCTTAGCACAGAAGCGAGTGAGAAAAATGCGCCAGACAACGCTTTTTGTTACCGAATTGAGTCTGCTTTAATCGGATCGACAACGAGCACCGAATTCTTCACTTAGTACTGACACGGCGGAAAATAGAAGGAGTATGTTGCCAGAGTTCTAACATCCAATAAATATTCATTCATTTAGGTGATTTAAGCGCATCTAAGTGCTTGTCTTTATCAATCGCCTTACAGTACCATGCGATAAGTATCTAAATTAGGGAGAAAGACATGTTTTCAGGAAGTATTGTAGCGTTAATTACACCGTTTAATCATGATGGCGAAGTAGATTACGTGAGCCTGAAGAAGCTGGTGGAGTACCATATTGCAGCGGGCAGCGATGGCATCGTAGCAGTCGGTACGACCGGTGAATCGGCAACGCTGACTATTGAAGAGCATGTCAAGGTCGTGACGAAGTCGGTCGAATTTGCTGACGGGCGAATCCCTATTATTGCTGGAACGGGTGCAAATGCAACGCACGAGTCTGTCACATTCAGCCGTCTACTAAACAACTCAGGGATTGCAGGTTGTTTAAGTGTTACGCCTTACTACAACAAACCAACGCAAGAAGGTTTGTACCAGCACTACAAAGCCATCGCAGAAGAGAGCGATGTACCACAAATTTTGTACAACGTACCAGGCCGTACTGCGGTAGACTTACTGCCAGAAACAGTGGCGCGTTTGTCTGAAATCGAAAATATTGTTGCACTTAAAGATGCGACAGGCGATTTAAGCAGAATTGCAATTCACCGTGAACTTTGTGGCGAAGATTTTATCTTACTAAGTGGTGACGACCTAACAGGTTTGGAATTCGTTAAACAGGGTGGCAATGGTGTTATCTCGGTAACCAATAACATTGCAGCCGCAGACATGGCGAAAATGTTCAAACTGGCTCGTGAAGGTAAGTACGAAGAAGCGGAAATTATTAACCAACGCTTGATGCCTTTACATAAAAACCTGTTTATCGAGTCGAACCCAATTCCAGTCAAGTGGGCAGCGCATAAACTAGGCCTGATTGAACATGGTAGTTTGCGTCTGCCACTGACAGAGCTATCTGAAAGTGCTCGCCCGACTGTGGCTCAAGCAATGACGGAAGCTTGCATTTACTAAATTTGAATATGGATGGCCGGAGCAATGCTCCGGCTTACAAGTATCAGGAGTTTCAATGAAATTGTCTCACCAGCTAGTCGTCAGTTCACTAGCTGTTTTTGTTTTAAGTGCATGTTCAGGCAGTGCGACACAACGTCGTCAGGCTAAGGATGACTTTGAATACTTAAATACGGCACCGATGCAAGAGTGGAAGTTGGCTGAAGGGGCAACTCCGCAGTTTTACACTAACTATCAAATTCCTCAGGGGGAGTTTTCTGGTGGTGTGGGTAAAGAGGTTGATATTCGTCCTCCTCAGCAAGTATTAGAATTGATTCCGGGTGCAAGAGCTGAACGTAGGCGCGGTGAAACGACACTTTGGCTACTCCGTGAAGATGAAGTTGAGAAAGTTTGGCAAACCGCAGAGAAGATGCTGCAAGAGCGAAACATAGCGATTCGCGAACAGACTTCAACACGTATAGAGACGGATTGGGTAAGCTGGATGTCTGAAGACGAGGACGTTGAGCTTGGCGCACGTTACCAAATTGAGCGCGTCGTTGCTGATGGCCGTCATGGCTTTCGTATTTCTCTAATTGATTGGCGTGAAGCAGGTAAAAAGCTACCTGTTACTGCTACTAACAAAGAACGTTACAACGCGCTGATGACTAACTTAGTGACGGCTCGTTATGACCTAGACTTACGTGAAGAAGCAGCTCGTAAAGCAGAACAGTTAGTGAAGCAGATCCCGATCACAATGGGTTCAGACCGCAGTGGCTTCCCTGTTATTATTGCTCGAACTCAATACAACGTACTGTGGAACCGTCTACCGACTCTTCTGCCGACTATGGGCTTTACTCTTGAAGAGCGTAACCAATCTCAAGGTACGGTCAAAGCGAAGTATGCGGCACCTGATGATCAGTTCTGGAACGATATTGGTGTCAAACCAATTGGTCTAAACTCTGGGACTTACACCTTCCTATTTGGTGATCTTGGTAACCGTACTTCAATTAACGTGACCGATTCATCTGGTAAGCCAGTCGAAGCAAAACTGCTTGAAGATATGGTGCCAGTGTTGGCTGCGGTTGTTGAAAAACAAGCGCGGTAATCCCGATTGTTCCCAATAAAAAAGCTGACCTAAGGTCAGCTTTTTTTGTATGTGTTTGTCGTGATTACAACACCATTGCTGCAATCCAACCAAATACAATCAGTGGGATATTGTAGTGGATAAAGGTTGGTACCACGGTTTCCCAGATATGTTCGTGTTGACCATCAGCATTTAGACCAGATGTTGGGCCTAAGGTTGAATCAGAAGCCGGAGAACCTGCATCACCCAAAGCCGCTGCGGTACCAACAAGTGCGATAGTGGCCATCGGTGAGAAGCCGAAAGCCGCCGCGAGTGGTACGTAAATAGTGGCAAGAATTGGAATGGTTGAGAATGATGAACCAATCCCCATTGTTACCAACAGACCAACAACCAGCATCAGTAGTGCCGCCATAGGTTTGTTATCACCAATACTGGTTGAAAGTGCTTCAACGAGAGATTCAACACCACCCGTTTGTTTCATCACTGCGGCAAAACCTGCCGCTGCAATCATGATAAAGCCGATCATTGCCATCATGTGAACACCTTTAGTGAACACGTCATGGGTTTCTTTCCACGCAATCACACCGCCGAAAGTAAACACCATAAAGCCAGCAAGGCCACCAATAATCATAGAACCAGTTGAAAGCTGAACGCTAAGAGCGGCAACAATACCGACAGCGGCAACCAATACGTTTTTCTTGTTGATCTCCTTTGGACCTTCTTCAACATGAGTCAGCTCAGTTTCTTTATACTGGCGAGGCTTGCGATAGCTAAAGAAAATCGCAGTAACAAGACCAAAAACCATACCAGCAGCAGGAAGCAGCATAGCAACAGGCACTTGGCTTGCAACGACGCTTTCTAGGCCGTTCTCGTGCAAGTTTTTCAGCAGAATGTTGTTGAGGAAGATACCGCCAAAACCAATCGGTAGCACCATGTAGGGTGTAACGAGACCAAACGTCAGTACACAAGCAATCATACGACGATCGAGGTTTAGCTTGGCAAACACGCCTAGTAGAGGTGGAATAAGAATTGGGATAAAGGCGATGTGAACAGGAATAATGTTTTGTGATGACATAGTCACCAAAACTAATGCAACCAGCACCGCATACTTCAGGCCAGTTGACGCCGATGCGTTTTCTTTCCCGTGAATACGTTTAATCACGCTATTTGCTAGCAGGTCTGTGATTCCAGAGCGAGAGATAGCAACAGCAAAAGTACCGAGCATTGCATAGCTTAGAGCGATGGTAGCGCCACCACCTAGACCACTTTCAAATGCGGAGATAGCTTGATTCAGTTCCATACCTGAAACCAAGCCACCGACGATAGCACTGAATGTCAGTGCGACCACGACATTGACTCGCATCAGTGCTAAAGCAAGCATGACACATACAGAAATGACAACAGGGTTCATAATTTACTCGTAAGTTGTGTTTACATTTTTATTTTATTGTTTCGGCATCCGATGCAACGAGTGGCCAGCCACCAAGAGCTTTCCATTTATTGACAATGCCGCAAAAGAGCTCAGCCGTTTTTTGAGTATCGTATAGAGCTGAGTGGGCTTCTTTATTGTCAAATTCCATCCCGGCCGTTTTGCACGCTTTAGCCAAAACAGTCTGACCGTAGGCCAAACCACTTAGTGTTGCAGTATCAAAGGTAGCGAAGGGGTGAAATGGGACACGCTTTAGCTTGCAGCGCTCGCTCGCTTCCATCACGAAATTGTGATCGAAAGTTGCGTTGTGAGCGACCATGATGGCGCGGCTACAATCTGCAGCTTTTTGTTCCTTGCGCACAAGCTTGTAGATTTCCTTGAGAGCATGGTCTTCTGTCACAGCACCACGCAGCGGACTATATGGATCGCGAATCCCATTAAAGTCGAGCGCTTCTTTTTCAATGTTAGCGCCCTCAAAAGGTTCGACATGAAAATGAATGGTTGACGCGGGGACAAGATCGCCGTTTTCGTCCATCTTTAGAGTAATGGCACAGATTTCCAGTAGGGCATCTGTTTTGGCGTTGAATCCCGCAGTTTCCACGTCAATAACGACGGGAAAGTAACCACGGAATCGTTTTTTTAGCGTCAATGCTTCGTTTTCTATAGTCATGTGTGCTTCGTATTATGTGACAGGGCAGGCATTATTGCAGATTCTTTCAGCAAGAAAAACCGTTAATGCTGATTGAAAAAGAAACATTGGAAATTTGTACTATACAAATGTGTTGGCTAGATTTTTGCATTGTATTTGTCGCGGGCGATCGAGCGGCAAAAGCCACCTCGCCAGAGTTCAGCTAAGAGAAGAAGTATCGTATGAAGAAGTTGTTTGCAACCAGTTTAGCCTTGTCCATGACAGCGTTTACTGTCCAAGCGTATGCGTTGGATAAGCAGTATGTTGCAAAGCCTCAGCAATCGACGTGGCAAATGGTTGCCAATACACCATTGGAATGTCGGCTCGTACATCCTATCCCCAATTATGGTGATGCGGTGTTTTCTTCTTACGCCAGTAAGAAAATCAATCTCGACTTTGAGCTCAAGATGAAACGCCCTATGGGGCAAACTCGTGATGTTAGCCTTGTCTCTATGCCTCCAGCATGGCGACCAGGAGAAGGTGCCGACCGGATAACCAGTATCCGCTTTTTCCAACAGTTTGATGGCTATGTTGGCGGACAAACTGCGTGGAATATTCTGGGTGAGTTAGAGAAGGGGCGATACCCGACATTCAGTTATCAAGAATGGCGCAGCCGTGACGAAAGAATAGAGGTTGCACTCTCATCGGTGCTTTTCCAACGTTCTTACAATGTCTTTAGTGATTGTATTGCCAATTTACTGCCTTACAGCTTCGAAGATATCGCATTTACTATTCTTCACTATGACCGTACTAGCGTAGAGCTAAATAAACAGTCACAGAAACGCTTGGCGCAAATTGCTGAATATATTAAGCACAACCAAGATATCGATTTAGTGCTTGTCTCAACCTATACCGATGCCGATGATAGTAAGAGTTCGAGCCAAAACTTATCGGAACGACGTGCAGAAGTGTTGCAAGAATACTTTAAGTCGTTAGGCTTGCCGGAAGATCGTATCCGGGTTCAAGGTTATGGTAAACGTCGACCGATTGATGATAACTCATCACCAATTGGCAAAGACAGAAACCGCCGTGTCGTTATATCCTTGGGTCGTACTCAGGTTTAAACCGCTGAGCAATTCAACAGCTAAAAGCCAGCATATTGCTGGCTTTTAGCTATTGAGGGCACCAGATCAGTTTAATCTGAATTTAGCAATCAGGTTACAATTGGTAGCAGTATCAATATCTTGCACCATTCTAGCGATGTTTGGATTAGGGTGTCTTTTCATAAATTCGATCAGGGCTTTCTTACAGCATCCCATCGAGTCAATGAAAGCATCGCACTGGGTATTTGGGCATTGTGGGACGAGAGTCAGTACTTTTTCTGATGCTAGTTGGAGATACTTCAGTTCATATTTCTCGTCGCCAATATTGCGCCAGAACATCGCCATGTTGTGGCACGATATCACTGAAATCATCAAACGATCTTCTACATCGACCTCGTCTTGCTCACTAATACGTTCACTCAGAGTGAGCGCTTGTTGGTAATGAAGTATGCCACGTAGATGGTCATCATCACTCATGGCTAGATCAGCCAGCAAGGTATGCTTCTCCCATTCGGTAATGCCCATGTTATCAATCTCCTCGGTGCGAACAGTTAGAGATTAAGTGATAATCATTATCAAGTAAAGTCTAAAAATTAGGACAGTAAGTTGCTGTCCTAATGTTGGATTGATGCTAGGGCGTTTTAGCCTTCCAAACCTGCAGAGGCTTGCTTGTTTTGGATCAGCTCGATCATGTAACCATCTGGGTCTTTAACAAATGCGATATGCGTTGTACCGCCTTTAACAGGGCCAGGTTCACGAGTCACATTGCCTCCTGCAGCTTTGATCGCATCGCAAGTTGAGTAAATGTCGTCGACGCCAATAGCGATGTGTCCAAATGCAGTTCCTAGGTCGTATTCCGTCGTTCCCCAGTTGTAGGTCAGCTCAATCACAGCGCCTTGAGATTCGTCACCAAAGCCAATGAAGGCTAGCGTGTATTCGTACTCTTTATTTTCATTAGTACGAAGTAGCTGCATTCCCATTACTTCAGTGTAAAACTTGATTGATTTATCTAAGTCCCCAACACGAAGCATCGTGTGTAAGATGCGTCCATTTGACATTGTTATGCTCTCCTAGTTTTCTGGATATACTTTTTCTTTAAATTCACAAAGGTCTTCTATGATACAGCTGCCACAACGTGGTTTGCGTGCTACACAAGTGTAGCGACCATGGAGGATTAACCAATGATGAACATCGAGTTTGAATTCTTTAGGCACAACTTTGAGTAGCTTCTCTTCCACTTGGTCAACGTTTTTCCCCATTGCAAGCTTGGTGCGGTTGGCAACGCGGAAGATATGAGTGTCGACAGCAATTGTTGGCCAGCCAAACGCGGTATTGAGAACGACGTTGGCGGTCTTTCGTCCCACCCCTGGCAGTGCTTCTAACGCTTCTCTATTTTCAGGTACTTCGCCGCCGTGCTGTTCGATTAAGATCTTACAAGTCTTGATAACATTTTCGGCTTTGGAGTTGAACAGACCGATGGTCTTAATGTACTCCTTGACGCCATCAACACCGAGATCGAGCAGCCCTTGTGGCGTGTTTGCAACCGGATAGAGCTTGTCTGTGGCTTTGTTGACACTGACATCCGTTGCTTGTGCTGATAACAGAACGGCAATTAAAAGCTCAAAAGGTGTGTTCCAGTTCAGCTCTGTTTGAGGGTTCGGGTTATCTTCCCTCAAGCGTTCCAGTATTAGTATTCGTTTCTCTTTGTTCATTTGAGGCTGCTTTCCAGTGTTTTATGCCACGCGAATAAAAGAATGCGCGGTTTTTTATTGGTTGGTTACGCGAGCTCGTTCAATAGTCTGTTTTTGTTGTTTTGGCTGACGAGCTTGGACTTGTTTGTCGATGACGTTTTTCGCTGCGATCAGTAGTCCCACGCCGATGAAGGCACCCGGTGGTAACAGCGCCAGTAGGAAGCTGTTATCGAAGTGGAAAATTTCTATGCGCAAAGATGTTGCCCATTCACCCAATAGCAAATCTGCACCATCAAATAGAGTGCCGTTACCGATGATCTCACGCATAGCACCCAACACCACCAGTACACTCGTCATGCCTAAGCCCATCCAAAACCCATCTTGTGCAGAGGGCAGAACATCGTTTTTCGACGCAAAAGCTTCAGCGCGACCAATGATGATACAGTTGGTCACAATTAAAGGGATGAAGATGCCTAGTGATAGGTATAAACCGTAAGCATAGGCGTTCATCAACAACTGCACGCAAGTCACCAATGCGGCAATGATCATCACAAACACCGGAATACGTACCTCTTTAGGCACGTAATCACGGACTAATGATACGGTGACGTTTGAGCCAACCAGCACCAATAGCGTTGCGATTCCAAGTCCAAGTGCGTTGGTCACGGTAGAAGAGACCGCTAACAGTGGGCACAGACCAAGAAGTTGAACTAACGCAGGGTTGTTATCCCACATGCCGTTCTTAATCAGTGTTTTATGATCACTCATTGTTGCCTCCACATGTGAGTGGCTGAGCCAGTATTTGATCTCGGTGAGTATTGACGTACTCAGCCGTCTTTTTGACCGCTTTCACAACGGCTCGTGGTGTAATGGTTGCACCGGTAAACTGATCAAATTGACCGCCATCTTTGCGAACTTTCCAATCGGCTTGATTGCTATCAGTCAAAGACTTACCCGCAAACCCTAAAATCCAGTCGCTGATGCGTAGATCAATTTTATCACCAAGCCCAGGTGTTTCTTGATGGCTAAGAACACGAGTACCAGAAATCGCACCATCTTGTTTGATACCGACGATGATTTTAATCGCTCCGTTATAGCCATCTGGTGCGATAGCTTCAATTGCCATAGCGGAAGGTTGACCATTTAGTGTCGCCATGTACACAGGCATGTCAGCATCAGTGCCCAGAAGTGGGCTATTGACCAGAGTACAGGCCTTATAGAGCTCATTATCGTGCAGATCGTGAGGGATCACCTGATTGAGTACTGATAGCAATTGTTTCTGTTGCTGCAAGTTGATCTGATCTTTAGTCAGATAGTTTGTCAGTGCCACCACACCTGTAGAAGCGCAGGCAAAAATAGCCAGTACGGCACCATTTTTTCGAATAGCGTTTAACATGACGTAACCTTAATGCCCATAAGTTCTTGGTTTGGTGTAGTAATCAATCAGAGGTACACACATGTTGCCAAGCAGTACAGCGAACGCCACACCATCAGGGAATCCACCCCAACTGCGAATAATAAACACCATAGCACCGATAAAAGCACCGAAGATGAGACGCCCCTTAAGTGTTGTAGACGCTGAAACGGGATCGGTTGCGATAAAGAAGGCGCCAACCATGGTTGCACCAGATAACAGATGTACGATAGGCGAAGCGGTTGTGCCAGGCATAAACAGCGCAAATAGGCTGCTGATTAGCGTTAAACCGATCAGAAAACCTACTGGGATGTGCCAATTAATGACTCTTAGTTTAATTAGCAATAGTCCACCAGCGAGATAGGCGAGGTTAACCCACTCCCAACCAATGCCAGCCAGACCACTAAATTGAGGTTGACTCAAAGCTTCGCTGCTCGTGTGGCCGGCTAAAAGTGAAGTTTTAAAGGCATCAAGTGGCGTCGCCATGGTAATACCATCAATGCCACTACGAATTTGCTGCAGCGATAGCCCTTCTAAATTTAGGCCTGTAAATATCAGCGATAATGCATCACCACTGGAGATTGGTGTGGCTTGTAACTCGGCTGGAGAGATCCAACTGGTCATCTGTACTGGGAATGAAATCAGCAGTACAACGTAAGCAACCATAGCTGGGTTAAACAGGTTTTGACCGATACCACCGTACAAATGTTTTGCAATGATGATGGCAAAGATAAGGCCAATGGTAATCACCCACCAAGGAGACAAAGGTGGAATCGCGATGGCTAATAGCCAAGCCGTGACTAACGCACTGTTGTCTCTCAAGGCAGACATAGGATGGCGCTTTCGAGCGACCATCACCAAGGCTTCTAACGATAAACCAATCACAATTGCCATCATCAATTGGATGATGGTTCCCCAACCAAAGAAGTAGGTTTGGGCAGCCAAACCGGGTAGGGCGCAAAGCGCGACCCATTTCATAAGATCAGGAGTGCTTCTACGACTGTGCGCATGGGGTGAGCTGGCAATAAAAAAGGCCACTACTCTTTCTCCTCAAATTGTTTTTGTTGTTCTTGCTGTGCTTTACGAGCTTTAGCTCGGGCAATAGCCGCGGCAACCGCTGCCTTCTTAGGATCTTGCTCGGTTGTCGTGCTTTCCTGAGATGGTTCCGGAGGTGTTTCAGATGGTAGCTCAGTCTCAGCACTATTTTGCTGCGCCTTACGTGCTTTAGCGCGAGCGATAGCGGCCGCAACGGCGGCTTTCTTCGCATCGCCAGCATCGGCAGATTCATCTTGTGCAGGTTTGTCAGCTTCGCCACTGTCTTGCTGCGCCTTACGTGCTTTAGCACGAGCGATAGCGGCCGCAACGGCGGCTTTCTTCGCATCGCCAGCATCAGCAGATTCATCTTGTGCAGGTTTGTCAGCTTCGCCACTGTCTTGCTGCGCCTTACGTGCTTTAGCACGAGCGATAGCGGCCGCAAC
>NZ_JBNJOJ010000039.1:0-42222 GCF_050113655.1 Vibrio sp. TRT 29B02 | reverse complement strand
GAACTGATGCTGTAGCTCACCACATCACCCGCATCTTCATCGGTGGCGGTCACGGTACCTATCACATAGGCGTCAGAAGAATTTTCGTTGTAGGTGAACGAATAACCACCTTCAGGTTGATCAAACTCAGGGGCTTCGTTGAGATCCAACTCATTTAAAGTAACTAAAACTTGGGAGATGTTAGTACCATCGCTGGCCTGTACGACAATGTCGTGGCTATTTAAGCTACCTTCATCTTCAAAATCATTGGTGAAGGCGGCAGCCCCTGCTTCCGTCAGTGATATTTCCCCTGTATCCGAATCAATGGCAAAGTAATCGGCTAGTGGGTCACCATCTTCAAACACCAAAGAATATGTGACACTGTCACCCTCAAGATCCGTCGCAGAAACGGTTCCGATTACCGTACCTGGTTCTGAGTTTTCATCATAAGAGAAATCGTAACTCTCTGCGTCAAACACTGGCGCTTCAAGTTCAATAACAAGCTGTGCCGCAACAATATCCAACAAGGCAAGACTTTGCGTTTCAGACAAACCTTGAGACTCCAATCCTGAAGTATCAAATTGAGTTTCTGCTAATGTTTCGGTACCAGTACGGTCGATATCTCCCGAACCAGTGAGGCTTGAGCCATCCTGTCCTCCGGCGGCGGTCGCGAAATCGTCGTTCTGAGTTGGATCGACACCTTGCTCAATCTGCTCAATAATCGAAGCGATTTCATTATCTAGGTTGAGTTCGAGGTTTCCCCCTTCTCCGATTAACTGTGCCTCAATCCCAGTCGGTGAATCAGCATTGGCTGTAGCGTCTTGTCCCAAGACTACTATCACTTCACCGGGTGCCGGAACTTCGCCTGGTAACAACTCTCGGATATCACCATTTACGTCAATCACAACAGTTGTGCTGGCAAGTATAAACGGCGCTAAGCTCTTCGCATTCATAAGCAGGTTCCCCATACAAACGGTATGCGATCCCCACCTCTCCACCATTGTGAAGATACAAATTACGCATACCTCTACACCTTAAAAACTAGCTCCGAAGCTACTGACATTCTAGTTAATAGCAACAAAGTACTAACGAAAGTTACTAAGTCATTAATATTAGGTCTCATTTTTATGACGCAAAAATTCTCAAATAAGAGATATATCAACTAAGCTTTTGATACTCGCCACAGGCTAAACACACGCTTAAAAAGTGCCGCAAACATAGCACTGATTAAGGAGGCTACCTTGAACTGGAAAAAGTCACTCATTGCAAGTGGTGTACTGCTAGCTTGCCTATCGGTACAAGCACAGACACTTGAGCAAGCGGTCGCAATTACTCTTGCAACCAACCCTGAAATAAAAAGCACCTTCAACGAGTTCCAAAGTGCAGTCAAGCAAGCAGATGCATCAACAGGTGCCTATCTGCCAAGCTTAGATTTGGACGCTGGCATTGGTTATGAAGGCATTAATCCCGCTGAGTCGACCGGACGATCGGACACCGATCTGACAAGAAAAGAAGCAAGTATTAGTCTGACCCAATTGCTATGGGACGGTAATGCAACTTTAAATGATATGGATAGAACTGCAGCAGACGCTGAATCTATCCGCTATCAACTTATTGCTGATGCTTCCGATATAGCACTTCGGGTGACACAAGTTTATCTGGATGCAGTAAAGGCAACAGAGGTGCTTGCCCTATCCGAAAGTAACCTTGCGGTTCATAAAGAGATCTATCGTGACATATCACGCCGCGCGAGTTCAGGGATCGGCTCTACAGCCGATGTTTCACAAGTAGAAGCTCGGCTCGCCAAAGCACACGGCAATCTATTGGCAGCACAAAACAACCTCATCGACACACACACTCAATTCCGTCGCATAGTTGGACAAGAGCCATTAGGTCTGATTTACCCGCGAGCTGACGAATCCAAGCTGCCATTGTCGTTAACGGACGCTCTTGTCGAAGCCTTTGATAAACACCCAGTTATCAAAGTGTCTCAAGTTGACGTCGATTCTGCTCGTTTCCAATACAAGCAGTCTAAAGGTAACTACTTCCCCACACTTTCGATTGAAGCAAGCCAAACATGGCGAGACGATGCCGGCGGTGATCGAGGCAGCAGTGATGAAACACTTGCGATGCTCCGCATGCGTTACAACCTTTATAACGGCGGATCTGACCGTGATTTGTCGGAACGAGCAGCATTCCAACTCAACCAAGCTAAAGATTTGCGCGATAATGCATATCGCCAAGTTGAGGAAAGCCTTCGCCTATCTTGGAGTGCACTAGATTTAACACTGCAACAGAAAAACTTCTTAGCCGACCACGTTGATTCTGCATCAGAGACTGTTATTGCCTATAAAAAGCAGTATCAGATTGGCCAACGAACCTTACTTGACCTACTCAACACAGAAAATGAACTGTTTGAAGCGCGTAAGGACTACCTTGATGCACACTATGCAGAACAATACGCCAAGTACCGCGTTATGAATGCAACTGGCAATCTGTTAGATGCGTTATTGGTCGATACCCCTGAGGCTTGGACTAAGCGAGTGGAGTACTAAGTATGATGAACAAACACCTAATCCCTCTCACTTTACTGTTTATCGTTCCATTCAGTGCAGCCAATGCAGAGGACGAATACGACTACATCGAAACGCCTATCGCCAATCAAATATCAGACCTGACTGACGATGATAAAGATGGTGTGGTGAATGCACGTGATATATGCCCTGGCACACCCGTTGGCGCCATGGTAGATAATGATGGCTGTGGCGCAGCGATTGTAGAACAAGAACAGCGACAACTCAGAATTTTGTTCGCCAACGACTCTTATGAAATCAACCCTATCTTCTCCGATCAGATCCAGACTATGGCGGAATTTCTTGATAGCTACCAATCTGCGTCAATTCAGATTCAAGGCTATGCCAGTAAAGTGGGTGATCCCAACTATAACCTTGAGCTATCAAAAAAACGGGCTCACGCCGTTGAAGACGAACTACTTTCGTATGAAGTGGATCCAAAGCGCGTCACCATCGTCGGTTACGGTGAGTCGCGTCTAGAAGCAGAAGGCGATGACGAAACCTCTCATGCTTTAAATCGTCGCGTAACCGCAACGGTGGTAGGCCTGAAAGAAGAAGTTGTTGAAGAGTGGACTATTTTCACCATCATTGAAAAGTAGCCCAAACAAAAATCCATAGGTAAAAAAACGCCCCGTCTCTACGGGGCGTTTCTAATACTAATGCTGTCTGTTTTGAATTAGTGCTGAGAGTTCACTTGCTCACTACCCTCAACACTAGCGGCCTTCTTTGGCAACGACACGTGTAGTAGGAAGTAACCCAATACAGCTGCTGTCGTTGAGCCCATTAGGATACCCAAGCGAGCGTAGGTATCAAACTCAGCGTTAACAGAGCCAAATGCCAGTGAAGAGATGAAGATCGACATGGTGAAACCGATACCACACAACACAGACACAGCGAAGATATGCACAAAGTTAATACCTTCAGGCAGTTTCGCAATACCTGATTTCACTGCTAACCAGCTGAACGAGAAGATACCTAGAGGTTTACCAATCAATAGACCAAGCGCGATACCCAGAGGAAGCATGGATGTCAGACCGTCTAACGACACACCTTCCAACGAGATGCCTGCGTTTGCAAAAGCAAACAGTGGTAGGATACCAAACGCAACGTAAGGGTGAAGCGCATGTTCCATATGTATCAGTGGCGAGTGCTCTCCTTTCTTACCTTGTAGAGGAATCGCAAAACCGAGCACAACACCTGCAAGCGTAGCGTGGACACCTGACTTCAACACCGCAAACCACAAGATAGCACCCACAATCATATAAGGTGTTAGCTTAGTCACTTTCTTAGAGTTCAAGATAAACAGTGCCGCTGTCATTGCGAAGCCAACCGCCAGCGCTGAAGTAGAGAGATCACCCGTATAAAATAGCGCGATGATCACAACAACACCGAGGTCATCAATAATAGCCAGCGCAAGCAAGAAAACTTTCAGACTCACTGGTACACGCTTGCCGAGCAGCGCCATGATACCTAAAGCAAACGCAATATCCGTCGCGGCTGGAATCGCCCAGCCTTGAACAGCTTGTGCATCACCATAGTTAAACAGAATGTAAACCAAAGCTGGAGCCAGCATACCGCCAACGGCTGCGATTGCAGGGAAGATAGCTGTTTCTTTTGATTTAAGAGCGCCTTCAAGTAGCTCTCGTTTTACTTCCAAACCGATTAGCAAGAAAAAGACAGCCATCAAGCCATCGTTGATCCAATGCGACACAGACATACCAAATACGTAGGTATGAAGAAAACCTTGGTATGCATCATTCAACGATGTATTTGCGATTGTCATAGCAACTGCAGCCGCAATTACCAGCAGAATGCCCCCGGCAGACTCCATTTTGAAGAAATCGCGAATCATGTCATTCATTATATTGCCCTTATATTTATTATGTTAATAAGCGATTAACAAAGAATACAGTTGAGTTTATAGAGTTCGCCAACACAGTAAAAATCGCTTCTTTAGAGTAAATGATTCGGTTTTTCCGATGAAAACCGTTCGAATGCCATTTATTTTCCTTAGTTAATTATAGGCAAAATCAACGCTTTTCCATATAAAAACGCAAAAGCCACTTCATATTATAAGAGAAGTGGCTCTGGTACGATTGAAACACAACAGTTTGTACACCCATCAAAGTCGAGGTTAGTAGCCGGTAAGTTGCATAAACCCCTTGGCTTTGTGACTTCCCGTTGTGGTAATTGGCCCTTCCCAATATGGCAAAACAAAAGGAAGCCACAAGTTGGAGTTCAATACTTGGGTATTTAATCGGATTCCATAATCAGGGACATTGATTGCCCATTGCATAGGAATCGATCTTCCATTGTTGAAATCGGCGGACAGCACGGGCGTGATATCGATTTGATCATTGGTGAGCGTAACGACTTTGCCATCATTGGTTGATAGCGTGCCGAACAAATAAGGCAGCTGCTGATCATGACGATAGCGACTAACCGACAAGGTAGTCTCATCATCAAGCTGGAACACAAACCAATCCCAGCCTTGTTGCCCTTCGGCTAGCAAACCACTTCCCCACTCTTTGCTCATCCAGCCTTTGCCTTCGACTGGCACAACCTTGTTTCCGCCAAGATCCAACAGGCCTTTAACGTTCAAAAAAGGGGCTGTTATATTGTGAGAGGCGATGGGCAACAAATCGTGTTTAACAACGTAACCACGTTCTCCGGGAATGACAAACGGCCCGCGCGTCGACGTGGTGAGGCGAAGACCAAAAGTATCCGTCTGAGCGTCCAATAGCCCAGGGAAAGGTGTCTGTCCCAAAGAGCGCCAGAACCAGTTATCAATCCATAGTTTGAATGGTTTGACCGTCATGCCGGCTTGTCCGATCCCACCCCGTGCGACTCGCTGCTCACGCCAGACACGGTGCTTATCAGAAATAACAACATGAGAAATATAGAGTTGAGGGCTTTGCCAACCTGATAAGTTACTGTCGCTGTTCGCGATACGGAAGTAACTCCATTGGACACCGTATTGGTTGCCTCTTTTATCAACGACATTGGCAAAGAAGTGCCACCATCCATGCTGATATTGGTTGTGAAACGCGAAGTCTTCAGGCAACACCACAGGATTGTCAGGCAGCACTGGTTCAAACACTTTATCCGCTTGAGAGCGGAACATCGCGTTCATTCCATTGTGGTTGTCGACGCTGTCGAGTTGGTTCGAGTGATGAAAATAAAGTGCTGAAATTATACCTGCCGCAATAGCGATAATTGCTATGATCACGAGAGTGAATTTCGAACTCTTCATTTACAACGCATCCCTTAATGACTTCATCGGCGTATTTCTCACCATCCGTAGAACAGGCAACGCACCAGCCAACATCAAAGAGAGCATAGCAAGCGACGCAGTCTGAAGATATTCGGTTGGTATGAATTGTAGTTCCAGAGTCCAACCAAATGACTGTTTAATGATGATATCCACCACAAGGCGTGCCAAAGCAAGCCCCAACGGCATGGCAATCAACATCGAGATAGCACCGAAAACAAACAGCTGCAAACTGCCCATTAAGATCAGCTCTCGTCCCGACATACCGACACAGCGAAGCAACGCTATGTGTTTCTGACGAGAAACCTCCCCCGCGACTGTCGCGAAGAAAATACCAAACACCGCTATGACCAACGTAATATTGCCCAACGTATCCGCAATGGAGAAAGTACGGTCAAACACGCGCAGTGCATGTTTGTGAATATCACTATTATCAAACACTCGCTCAGAATCAAGCCTAAACACCGCCTCGAGACGGCGTTTCAAACCAATCGGATTGACATCCTCCTTGAGCACAGTGCCCAAAGCGACCATACCACTTCCAGCAAAAGCGTAAAGCCAATTTCGATGGGACAAGAGCACTTGGTTATACGGGTTGCCATAGTCATAATAGACCCCAACAACTTGCCAACCTTGCCCTAGTTTTCCATCAAGATCGATGTAATCTCCGGGACGAATCCCGAGCTTAAGTGCCATCGATTCACTCACCATGACACCCTTAGAGTGGTGGAGATGATACCAATAGTCAGGAATACCAAGCTTGACCGTCAGAGCGCCTAACTCACCTTCAGACGGTCCGGAACTCACCACTTGCAGTGCACCATAAGAGGTAGAGACCTCTTTTTCCCATCGCCACCAAACCGACTCAACCTCTGGCTGTTTAGCTAACCAACCACTCATTCGAGCCGCGGTACTGGTATTCGGATAGATGTAGAGATCTGCCGCTAAACGCTGACTTAGCCATTTATCCGTGGTATCCCTAAAACTGCCGACCATCGTTTCAATACCGATATTGGCCGCCATCGCAAGCATAAAGGCCATTGTAGCGACACCTCGATAGCTCATACTTGCAGCCGCATCGGCGAAGAACCAGCGCACTTTTACCCAGCGAAGTGAATATGAAAGGCTTTCGAACACTCGCCAAATAATATAAGGCGTGAACAGTGCGACACTTAACAGCATCAAAGCAATAATGGCAAAACCCGACTCTTGTGTCTGCGGAGCCTGATAAATCGCAATCGCGGCCACACAGAATGCACATGCCAGCAATGCTTGAATAGTGAACTCTGCACCAGTAAAGCGAACCAGTGACAATCGCGTGGTAAGACGAACAGGCTGAGAACGCAGCAAACGCACCAAAGGCCACGCACAGGCGACAATGGCACCTGCGGCCGAAAGATACAAACTGTAAAGACTCGCTTGCCAGTTCCAGCTAATCGCCAAACCAACGTTAGCATCGTAAAGATCGCTTAAACTTGCTGACACTGTTGGAATCAGTTGGTTTGCTAACAGCATGCCCAGCAAGTTGCCGCACAACCAACTCACCAAGACCAATGCAAGCAGCTCCAGCAACAAGGCCTGCGCAAGTTGCCAGCCTGATACGCCAGTCTGGCGCAAGATACCCACTAGTCGTTGGCGCTGAGTGAGAGACAGCGACATTGCCTGATAGAAGATAAACAGACCGACTAAAAAAGCCAACATCCCCATCGCACTCAAATTCATGTGGAACGCTTGCGTCAGCGATTCTAGTTCTGCACGCGAGCTGCGGTTCAACTCCATGCCATTAGGTAGAATAGATTTTAGCTTCGCCAGTTTTTCAGGTGGCATATCACCACAAGCAATCACGGAGATACCAGAGCTGCGCGCTAATGTTCTCAGTAGCGAGATATCGGCTAGAATACGAGTCGCATTTAGCTTCCCTTCTTGGTCGACCATAATCGGACCAAGCGTACTACCGTTATCTAACTGAATGACATCGTTGTCTTGCCACTTCATTCGAGCAGCCAGATCCGAACTGACAAGGATTGGATAAGGGGGATGCATCAAAGCGAGTGTTGATTGATCTTCGAGCAATACGCCAGGTTGAAAACGCAGCATTGCCACAGGGTCGATACCAATCAGCATCAAATCAACACCGCTCGCGGTATCAACTCTTAAACTTTCAAACGGTGCACATTGATGGAATCCATCACGACGCAGCTGGATGTAAAATCCTTGAGGGATCTTGCTTGTGGCATGCTTAGGACGAACACGATATGGAAGAGGGTTGGAAAATAGCTTTTCACCATGCTCATAACTTTGACGAGCATGGCTATTAATCGCCGTCACACCAACTAAGAGTGATACACCAAGAGTAAGACCGAGCCAGACGAGAAGGATTTGAAAAGGATAACGCCTGTAGTGGCCCAGTAGTGCTTTAACTACGGGCCATAACATGCAACTGCCCTCCTTGGAGCCTTATCCTGCCTTCCATATGTTCCGCAACGCGTTCACTGTGCGTAACTAACAATAAAGTACAGTCAAGCTGCCTGGTTAAGCTCGTTAACAGACGCATCACCGCTTCTGCATTTCGCTCATCAAGACTTCCCGTAGGTTCATCAGCAAGAAGAATCTTGGGTTCCATATATAACGCACGAGCAATCGCAGCACGCTGTTGCTGACCACCTGATACCTCTTCAGGATAGCGACCTAATAGCGGCATTAAATCCAAAGCAGAGAGAATTTGACGCCATAGTCCCTGATCTTCAGGCAAGCCTTTTAGCTGGCGACAGAAACGGATGTTATCCGCGACATTCAGAGTCGGAAGAAGGTTAAACTGCTGAAAGATAAGGCCAATGTTATTACGACGATAAGCGGTGCGCTTGGTCTCTGCGACAGAGTTCATCGCAAAATTGGGGAAAAGAACTTCACCAGAATCAACGGTATCAAGGCCTGCTATCAGGTTGAGTAAAGTGCTCTTTCCAGAACCACTTTCGCCCATCAGAGCAACCTGCTCCCCTTGTTTCAATGACAACTCAGCACCTTGTAAAACAGGGTGAAATTCACCACCGTCTAAGTAGCCCTTACATAGGTCTGTCAGTTGTAACATCGATTCTCTCGTTAACCTTACAAATAGGAATGTGAATCTACACTAAATCGACCCATCTAGGAAGTAATTTGGATACTAGATCACAAGATATGCATCTATACACATCAAATAGACGCTCAATATCTAATTTTCGATCAAATTTCGTATCCACTTGCGTGTACTCATCCTAAACAGCGAACCAAACCATTTAATCAGTTCTTCGGTCAAAAACAGCAAATAGATCCACTCTGGCGGCCAGCCTAAGACAATCGCCGCAAACGCAGCAAGAGGAATACCAATAAGCCATTGAGCAACCAGATCTTGGTAGAGGCAGAACTTAACGTCACCCCCTGCACGCAACACACCTACGATGGTCATCATCGGCACAGAGCGAAGTACGATACCAACACTCAATACAAGCATAAACTTTTCCGCCAAAGCGCGGGTTTCGGCAGACAACGCACTAAAACCATCAAGCACAGAGCTTTGGACAAAGAACAGCAAAATCGCAACCACAACACCAACAAGCAAGCTGAGTAGCGTAACACCAAGAGCTTGATAATAAACCGCATCATAATTCTTAGCGCCAATCTGATTACCCACCAACACCGCTGCGGCATTCGACATTCCTATTAGCAATGCTAAGGCGATAGATTCAACAGGCGTCATCACTGATAACGCAGCCAAACCTTGAACACCGGATTGTCCCATAATGGCGTGATAAGCAAACAAACCACCAGCCCATGCCAAGAAGTTAAAAGTGGTTGGCAGAGACAGTTTCAAGAACTTGATGACTCTATTCCACTCAATGACTCGCCGAATATCATCAACTCCAAACGCCAGCAAATGCTGCTTAACATGCAGGTAGCAAAATAGCGTGAGCACCTCTATCGCGCCGCTCATCACCGTTGCTATCGCCGCCCCTTTGATCCCCATAGCAGGCATACCAAATTTACCAAAAATCAGTACCCAGTTGAGAAAGATGTTGGACACAATACCAATGCCACTAAAAAAGGTGCTGATGCCTGGCTTATGCATCGCTCGCAAGCCCACCGACATACTGGCAACACAAGCGACTGCGAACATGGTGACTGACGTGATGACCAGATAGTCGCTACCGAGTTGATTGACCTCTGGATCATTGGTTGCTAGCCCCATGATCTGGCTTGGGAAAAGAACAAATAGCAGAGCAGTCAGCGCAGCAAATAGCGTACAAACCAACCAAGTTAAAGCGGTACTTTCACGCACCCCTTGTCGATCACCTGCCCCCCAATATTGTGCTGTCAGCAAGGCCCCACCTGTGGTCACACCGACTAACATAATGGTGGTAACAAACGTTGCCCTAGCAGCGACACCGACCGCCGCAATTTCTGCTTCGCCTAATTGGCCTAACATCAGAACATCGACCAAACTACGGCTTGAGAACATGATACTTTGCAGCGTGATAGGTAGAGCGATAGCAATCAGACGGCGGATAAAGTCACCACGGGTATGGTGCATGATTTGAGAAAGCATAGACAAACGCCCACCTTGAGCTGCAACAGCATGAAAATAGAGAAAAAAATACTTGGTTATTATATGATCGGCTTAAATATGAAACCATAAAAATATCAGGGAAAATAAATGAAGAAAGTGCTGGTATTGGGGGCGTCAGGATACGTGGGTTCTCAACTCCTAGAACAGCTCTGCCAACGTGGTTATCTCGTTACAGCTGCGGCTCGACAAATCGAGTATCTTCGTGCGCGCGTGGCACCTCATCCCAATCTAACCCTGCGCTATCTTGATCTTGCCGACCAAGCGGCAACCATGGAGCTTGTGCCTCACTTTGATCTTGTCTATTTTCTAGTCCACGGTATGGCTCACGGCCATGATTTCCTTGATTACGAAATCTCGCTGGCGGAGAACTTTAAAGCCGCCCTAGCCCACAGTAAGGTTCAACACGTCATCTATCTGAGTGCGATTCAACCTCAGACTGGCAATTCAAAACATCTGCAAGCGCGGCGAATGACGGGGGATATTATCCGTTCCTCTGGCGTTCCTATCACTGAGTTACGCGCTGGAGTGATTATTGGCCCAGGTTCTGCTGCTTTTGAAATCATGCGCGATTTTGTCTACAACATGCCATTGTTGATCACCCCTAAGTGGGTCGATTCACGCGCGAACCCAATTGCACTAGAAAATCTCAATCACTATCTGTTAGCCGTCGCGTTAGAGCCACCAACAGAACACCAGTTGTTCGAAGTAGGCGGGCCCGACACTCTCAGTTATCGCGAACAGTTTAAAGTCATTGCGCAGGCAATCCACAAACCAATATCGATATGGTCGACCTCTTTGTTGACCCCAAAGATGGCATCACATTGGCTTGGCATAATCACGTCTGTCCCTTCAAGTATCGGTGCAGCACTGCTATCTGGGTTAGAACATGATTTTATTGCTGACTCAACAGCTATTAGGCAGCGCTACCCTCAGCAACTCGTGAGCTTTTCTGACATGGTCAAAAACAGCATAGAGCGTGAAGGGACTTTCGTTCGTAGTAATGTTTGGGGATTTGACCCTGCGGTTCTCTCACGTTGGCAACCCGGATTTGGTTATTACCCTAAACAGACCGGAGCCAGTATTGAGACCGAGCTAAGTTCCGAGCAACTTTGGCAACTGGTCAAACAGATTGGTAGCAGGCAACAAGGGTACTTTTTCGCCAACAGTTTGTGGCGCACGCGAGAATGGCTTGATATTTTTTTCGGTGGTGGCCGCCCTATCAGACGCTCCCCGCCGGGGCCGCAATTGCAAGTAGGCGACTTTATTGATTCATGGAAGGTCATCCGCTGTGAAGAACAGCAGTTCATCTCTTTACTGTTTGGTATGAAAGGGCCTGGGCTTGGTCGATTAGAATTTGCGATTGAGGATGTAGGCCAGTTCAGGCGTTTAACCGTAACGGCATGGTGGCACCCCCAAGGCTTTAGAGGGCTTCTTTACTGGTTCGCGATGATGCCAGCGCACATGTTTATTTTTAAAGGAATGGTCAAAGCCATTGTTCGAAAAGCAAAAGAGCTTCCACTCTCGTAGAAGCTCTTTTCGATTACTGCTCGATAACTATACCGTCAAACTCAGAGGTATTTCTGCAAGCTGATTGCCTCTATTGGCCGGGAAAATCAAATATTCACCGTGGTATTTCACGTTTGATTTATAGTCGGTAACTTTGTGTACCATAAAGCCTGCTGCGGATGCTTTCTCAACAAAATCCGCATGATGACCACGTACAAACCAACTCATTGGTTTCACTAGCTCTTCGCCATCAAAACAGTTATCACACTGATCGGAACAAAGCGCCAATGAGTTTGGACCTTCAGTGAAGATTTGAACTTTACCGCAATTAACTAGTGGTTCTGAGGTCGAGATCTCCCATCCTTGCTGCTCCATTGCATCAAGAAACGCATCAATCTCTTTGTCTTTAATCACGCGTTCATCTTCACCTTGTGGGAAAAACTGCGCATAAAACTTTGAGATTCGCTGGAAAGTCTGCATCAAACTCGCTTGATTACCTTTCGAACGACCGCTTTTTTGCCAATGAGTCAGGTCATCGACCACAATACGTGGGTACTGCTGCGATTTTAGCGCTTTGGTCACCCAACGAACCAAATAAAGATTGTTTGCGACTGGTCCATTCACCAGCTTACCCGCTTTGTGCTCTCGAGCAATGTCATCCAATGCCGCGTTCACTAATTTTTGTATTTCTACCGTATATTCAGACATTACGCCTTTCTTCCAAATACCCAATAACAGGTAGCCGAGATCACCGAGCACAAGCTCATCACCGTTATCATCGGCCAGGTTACGCCGCCGGGCAAAAATGCCACAACAGCACCAATAATAGACCCAGTTCCAAAACGTAGAGTCCCTGCCAACGAAGAAGCAGTGCCTGCCATCGTTGGATAACCACTCAATAATAGTCCCATGGTGTTACTGCCGATGGTCGACAATGTGCCGATGAACATCACCACAAACACCACCGTGCCCCATAGACCTGCGTCGAGCAACCATGTAACAAATAGACCAATACCCGCGATAAGTTGAACCAGTAAGCCAAAGCGCAACATATTGTGCGAGCCGACCTTTTTAACTAATCTGCCGTTAATGCTGGTCATAATGATCATTGCAACGATATTAAGCGCAAACAGATAACCAAACTGATCCGGTCTCACTCCATAAATATCAATATAGACAAACGAACCCGCGGTCAAAAATGCAAACATGCCTGCAAAAGAAAACGCGCCCGAGAAGATGAGACCCATCGCCACAGGATTTTGAAACAAACGTAAATAGTTGCGAAGTGTATTTCTGATCCGCAGCGGTTGCTTGTTTTCTGCACTTAAAGTTTCAGGAATCTTCCACAATACAAGGGCGATAACAACCAAGGAAAATGCCGCAAGAATCCAGAAAATCGCTCTCCAACCGAACCAAACCGCAACATATCCGCCAATCATAGGCGCAATCAGCGGAGCAACCGTCATAACCAATGTGACAAATGACATCGCTCGAGTGAAATCTTCTCGGTCAAACATATCTCGAACAACCGCTTGGATAATCACGGCGGCCGCTGCACCAGCAAAACCTTGAGCGGCGCGAACCCAAGTCAAGGCATCAATGCCATGGGTTGTTGCACTGACTACCGATGCTAAACCGAAAAACAGCACACCCAGTAGCAAGACTGGTCTGCGTCCATAGCTGTCTGCTAATGGACCATGAATTAACTGACCAATGGCGAAGCCTGCGGTATAGGCAGTCAAGGTAACTTGTACTGAACCCTCACTAACACCAAGATCGCGGGCGATGGTTGGCATGGCAGGCAAGTACATATCAATAGCTAAAGGGGTCAGAGCACCAATCGCACCCAGCACTAAAAATAGTAGAAAACTGATATGTGGAGTATTGGATTGCGCTAAGGATTTTTCAGACATAAGTCTCCTACTCGGCGGCGTATAAGATGCAGCCTCCGTGCTGCAACCAAACAGTATGTATAAACATCTACGATGTCGTGATCCGATCTATCCTCAATCAAATCCGGATAAAAGACTAGTTCCAATTCGGAAACAAAGCATTTCCCAAACTATCTATTAATTCCAGACAGAATCAATTTCTTCTTCAGTCAGATAACGATATTCGCCCGGTTCCAAGGTGTCACACAACTCGATTTCACCAATGCGTTCGCGGTGCAGATGTTCTACTTTATTTCCCAGAGCGGCAAACATACGCTTAACTTGGTGATACTTGCCTTCCGTGATCGTCAGTAATACTTCATTTTCTTCCGCATTCACCACTTCTAGGCTGGCAGGAAGCGTCAGCTCTTTCTCATTGCGCAACTGAATACCGGCCGCAAACTTGTCTGCGTAGTCCTCTTGCACAGGATCCGCCAACCATACACGATAGGTTTTCGCACACTTATGCTTTGGAGACGTAATTCGGTGCGACCACTGACCATCATCAGTAATCAACACTAGACCTGTGGTATCCACGTCGAGGCGACCTGCAAAGTGAAGATCTTCAATTTTCACTTCGTCCAGCAACACAAATGCTGTTTGATTGAATCCATCTTCATGCGAGCAAACAAAACCATCAGGTTTGAACAGCATGATATAACGTGGGCCGGGTTTATGTATTTCTCTACCCTGCCACTCAACCGTACAATCTTCAGTGATCTTAACTGCACCACTTTTCTGCACGACGTCGTTAACTGTTACATCGCCACTTTTAATGATTTTTGTTGCTTCTTTACGTGTTGCACCTAATGCATCACATAGATATTTATCTAAACGCATGAATACCTCATCTCAGTCAGGTGGGGTATTATAGTGCGACTAAACTAAATAGTTGAGCTATTTCACACATTTTATGTATACACTCCGCCCTTACCAGTCTGATTCGGTAAAAGCCGTAATCCATCACTTTCGTCAACACTCAACACCGGCTGTTTTGGTACTGCCTACTGGTGCCGGAAAAAGCTTAGTTATCGCTGAATTAGCGAGGCTGGCAAAAGGCAGAGTTTTGGTACTTGCCCACGTCAAAGAGTTGGTCGAACAAAACCACGAGAAGTACGAAGGATACGGACTCAAAGGCTCAATCTATTCAGCAGGTTTAGGGCGTAAAGAGACAGACCAACAAGTGGTCTTCGCATCGGTTCAATCTGTGGTACGTAATCTCGATCAGTTTGAAAATCAATTTTCACTCTTAGTCATCGACGAGTGCCACCGAGTACCCGACGATAAGAACACCAGCTATCAAAAAGTCATTACCCATTTACGAAACCTAAACCCTGGTATTAAGGTTCTCGGGCTCACCGCAACACCCTATCGACTTGGAATGGGCTGGATTTATCAATATCACTCTCGTGGTTTGGTGCGAAGTGAAGAACCGCGTTTCTTCCGCGACTGCATTTTCGAACTGCCCATTCGTTACTTACTTGATGAAAAGTTCCTCACTCCGGCAAGAATGATGGACGCACCAGTGCTGAGTTACGATTTCTCGCAGCTTAAACCAGCCAGTACAGGTCGTTATAAAGAGTCGGAAATGGATATGGTCATCGACAAAGCCAAGCGAGCCACCCCGCAAATTGTCGACCAAATCATTCATATGTCTCGCCAGAAACAGGGCATCATGATATTTGCTGCTACGGTTCGCCATGCTCAAGAAATATTTAGCTTACTTCCTCAAGGGGAAGCCGCCATCGTCATTGGCGATACCCCGACACCTGAACGTGACGCCATTATCAGCGCCTTCAAGCAGCGAAAAATCAAGTACTTGGTCAACGTGTCTGTATTGACGACGGGGTTTGACGCGCCGCACGTCGACCTTATTGCTATTTTACGCCCCACAGAATCGATCAGTCTCTATCAGCAAATCGTTGGTCGCGGACTACGCTTATCTCCGGGGAAAGATGAATGTCTGGTACTGGATTACGCAGGCAATAGTTACGACCTTTATCAGCCAGAAGTTGGCGATCCAAAGCCCGACTCAGACAGTGAAATCATTACCATCCCTTGCCCTGCCTGTGGTTTTAATAATAACTTTTGGGGCAAACTCGACAACAACGGATTTTTAATCGAACACTTTGGCCGTAAATGCCAAGGCTATTTTGAAGATGATGAAACGGGTGAGCGTGAACACTGCAACTATCGTTTTCGCGCCAAATACTGCGGTGAATGCGGGGCAGACAATGATATCGCCGCCCGAATTTGCCATGAATGTGACGCCACTCTGGTTGATCCAGATAAGAAACTAAAAGAAGCGTTAAACCTAAAAGATGCCTTAGTCTTCGAATGCCGTGAAATGACCCTCTCTGTCCACAAAGACGATAAAGGTAAAAGCAGTCTCAAGGTCGCTTATATCGGGGACAACCAAGCGCAAGTTAGTGAGTTCTGGTCACTCTCTACCAAACCGCAAAAGCAGCGTTTTCTTGATCAATTTGTTCGCCCGCATCTGGCAGACAAACATCGCCCCTTTGACGAGTCATCACCGACCAAAGTGGTCAACAATCAACATCGATTCCGCCCTCCTCAGTTTGTTATTGCCAGAAAATCCGGACGCTTCTGGAAGATGCGCGATAAGATTTTTGCTGACGAGTTAACTAACTAAATGCCATTCACTTGGTGTTCATAAACAAGTCCGTATACTGAGCGATAGAAAATGCGAGAAGGTATGATTATGTTTAAAAGTCCGATAGTTACGACGTCTGCCATCGTTGCCTGTGTGCTATTCTCATTACCAACAATGGCTAAAAAACATGACCAGCAAGATGGCCATGCTTTGGTTCAGGACGTACACAAGCCGGGAACTCGAATTGAGTTCGATGAGGATCAGGATGAAGTCTATGAAGCGGTCAAAAATGGCAACATTCGCCCTTTTTCAGAACTCTACGCGGCCGTTGAACGTGACTTAAACGGACGAATCATTCACGTTGAACTCGAAGAAGACGACGATATCTGGGTCTACGAACTCAAATTAAACCACGACAACAATATAATTAAAGTCGAGTACAACGCCAAAACTTTGGAAATGCTGCAAATCAAAGGCAGAAACATTAAACAAGCACTAAAAAACTAAGAAGAACTGAATATGAAAATTCTTGTTGTTGAAGATGAACCACGCCTTGGTGAACAAATTGTAGAGTCATTAGAGAAAACCGGCTGGGTGCCAGAACTTTCACAAGATGGTATTGATGCCCTCTATCGCGCGACCTCTGAAGAGTGGGATGTCATCGTGCTTGACCTTGGTTTACCTAAATTAGATGGTCTAACCGTTTTGAAAGGCATTCGAGACGAGAACATCAACACGCCAGTGGTGATTCTTAGTGCGCGTGACACCCTGACGCAACGCGTAGAAGGACTCAATGCCGGAGCCGACGACTACCTGACTAAACCCTTTGAAATGGTCGAACTGACCGCTCGCATACGTGCGCAGTTGCGCCGCGCTTCAGGCAACGCATCTCCTGTGATGCAAATCGGTAACCTCAGCCTCGATACGCGTACATCCAAAGTCATGTGGCAAGGTCAAGCGATTAGCCTCACTGCGCTGGAATATAAAGTCGTCGCCTACTTTATGCATAATCCCGAAAAGGTTATTTCGCGCACCGAACTGGTTGAACATATCTACAAACAAGACTTTGACCGTGATTCAAACACCATTGAAGTTTTCATTGGCCGTATCCGCAAAAAAATCGCACCAAAAGTGATTAAAACCGTTCGTGGCCTAGGGTATCAACTGAATGCCGAGTAACAAACGAACGCTGCTTAAACGACTGAGCCTTAAAAGCCGCCTCGTCCTTGCGGCCGTAGTCTGGCTAACAGCGATGATTATTGCAGTTGGTGTCAGCGTACCCAATCAAGTATTCAACTACATGGTTGATGACACCAAATCACAGCTCACCATCTATATGGATGAGATCTCAGCATCGCTTGAAGCCGATAAAACCGGCAACCTTACCCTCACGAGCGCACTCTCAGATCCACGTTTCAATCGTCCCTATAGTGGACTTTACTGGTCAGCTAAAACAGACAAGGAACTGCTTCGTTCACGCTCTCTGTGGGATAAAAAAATCACATCGGAGAAGAAAGAAAAAGAGTATTTTGGCGCACGAAACGAGAAGCTGATTTACATAAAAACCACCCTTTACTACCCAGACTATGACGGCCCAATCGAAGTGATTATCGGCATCGATGAACAACCTATCGAAGATACCGTCGGCAGCCTTATGAGCCAATTGTGGATTATTCTTGCCCTGCTCTATTTTGGCGTTCTGGCGGTCATTTTCTTGCAGGTTCAATGGTCACTCAGTCCGTTGACGAAAATGCACAAAGAACTCTCTCAGTTACGTTCTGGTGAAAAGACTCAGCTAGATCAAGACTACCCCAAAGAAGTCGCTCCGGTTGTGGCTGATCTCAATGCGCTGGTGTTCCACTACCAAGAGCTACTTGAACGCGCTCGACACCATGCTGGAAATCTATCTCATGCGTTAAAAACGCCTTTGTCGGTGTTAAAAAACGAAATCGCGGCGCTTGATCAAGAAACCCAGCGCTACCTACAACCCCCCGTCGAGCAGATTCAAAGCCAAATTGACTACCACCTTGGCCGTGCTCGTATGGCTGGCTCAAAGAATATTCTTTCGGTTCGAGCGAATCCTTCCCAAAGAGTTGATGCGATTTCGATGGCGTTCGATAAAGTCTATGCAGAGCGTGGCGTGACGCTTATCAACGAACTTGATTCCGATATTCAAGTGGCGGTTGATAAAACAGACTTAGATGAAATGGTCGGTAACTTGCTCGAAAATGCGTACAAATGGTCAGAAAGCATCATCCGTGTGCATTCCGAGACCTTAGCAGCTGATGACATCGCCATTATCATTGAAGACGATGGCCCTGGGATACCCGATGAAAAACTCAAACAGGCAATTGAACGTGGAGTACGCCTTGATGAGACAACGCCAGGTACCGGTTTAGGCTTAAATATCGTCAGTGAAATGGCACACAGCTACCGAGGGAAACTAACCCTGTCACGCAGTTCCATGGGGGGATTGAGAGCGGTGTTAACATTAAAGCTTTCATAATCAGTCATCATTCCAGTTGAGTAATCTCATCGTTGCAATAGACCTTGTTCACCTTATCCCACGGAATTGGATCGAGCGTCGCACCAAGCTGTTTGGCTCTTTCTGCCATCCGCTTGCCATAATTGATTCGATAGATTTCAGCATCGTTGCCAAAGGTGTCAGCGTCTAGCTCTTCAGCAGGCGCAAGTTCAGTAATGAAATTGTACTCACCACAACCATAGAGCCACACTTTTGTATTCCCGTTGGGTAGAAAACCAAAAACAATAGTTACCTTGTAGCAATCCAGTTCGACATTATCCCAAGTAATATATTTGCGCTTCGTAGACATTTGTTTTTTTAGATTATTTGGCAACTCCAGTAGAGTTACATATGATTTGGCATTACTTATTGATGCCCAATAAATAGTAATACTATCGGGTAAGTTATTAGTTCCACTGACTTGCCTTGAATAGCCGATAGGAGCTCCCAGTACCATGCCGTACCCATCATAATTTGGGTAAGACTTTTTTATATATTCGAATTTGCTTCTATATAAATACTGCTGATCATTATGTAAAAATGACGTCCAGCCAAGTTGCTCATTATTTCCATATGCTCGAAGCACTTTTGCAGGATATAAAGTCGACATAGCATAGCCAACACGCCATTTAGGCATATCTTCTGGTACATTAGGCACCCGACTAAATGCATTAGCATTTGTAAAAGTGATAAGCACTAACAGGGCAATAAACCACTTTATATCAAGACAACTCACAGCATCGTGCCCTCTACTTATCTTGGAAAAGGTCAAACACGTCATAGTTCGAGCTTAGTAATTTCTTCTTTGGAATAGACCTTGTTAACCTTTTCCCACGGAATTGGATCGAGCGTCGCACCAAGTTGTTTGGCTCTTTCTGCCATATCCTCGCTATAATTGTCTCGAATAATTTCCGCATCATTGCCAAAGGTATCCATCTCGAACTCCTCTACGGGTTCAAGCTCGGTAACAAACTTGTACTCGCCACAGCCATCTAGCCACACTTTTGTATTTCCGTTGGGTAGAAAGCCAAAAACAATATCACTTCGGTAACAGTGAGTTTTAAAGCCGTCAAAGCGGGTGAATGGCTCTTTGGTGCTCATCACCGTTTTCATCTTAGGCGTTAGATCAAATTTGGTCGCAAAAAACCTTTGATTGGTGATTGAAGACCAGTAAATATAAACACTATCAGGAAGTGTCTGAGTTCCGCCAATTTGACTACTGAATCCAACCGGAACTCCCAAAGCTATACCATATCCACTGTAATCTTTATGTGACCGCTTAGCATATTCATATTTAGTTCTATATAGATACTGTTGATCATTATGTATAAATGATGTCCAATCATGCTCCTCATTTACTCCATAAGCTTTGGTTACTTTAGCTGGGTATAACGTTGACATTGCATAACCAATACGCCATTTAGGCATATCTTTCGGTACACTAGGCACCCGACTAAATGCATTAGCATTTGTAAAAACGATAAGCCCTAGCAGGGCAATAAACCACTTTATATCAAGACAACTCACAGCATCATGCCCTCTACTTATCTTGGAAAAGGTCAAAACACGTCATAGTTCGAGCTTAGTAATTTCTTCTTTGGAATAGACCTTGTTAACCTTTTCCCACGGAATTGGATCGAGCGTCGCACCAAGTTGTTTGGCTCTTTCTGCCATATCCTCGCTATAATTGTCTCGAATAATTTCCGCATCATTGCCAAAGGTATCCATCTCGAACTCCTCTACGGGTTCAAGCTCGGTAACAAACTTGTACTCGCCACAGCCATCTAGCCACACTTTTGTATTTCCGTTGGGTAGAAAGCCAAAAACAATATCACTTCGGTAACAGTGAGTTTTAAAACCATCAAAACGAGTGAATGGCTCTTTAGTGCTCATCACCGTTTTCATCTTAGGCGTTAGATCAAATTTGGTCGCAAAGAACCTTTGATTAGTGATTGAAGCCCAGTAAAGATAAACACTATCAGGAAGAACATTCGTCGCCGCTACCTGGCTTTTTACCTCAACTGGTATACCTAATGCGATGCTGTAGCCATTGTAATTCGGGGCATACTTTCTCATCTCTTTAAGCTCAGTTCTGCCAAAAAACAGCACATCATTATGAATAAAGGAGGTCCAATTATAATCCTCATTGACACCGTAAGCTTTGGTTACTTTAGCAGGGTACAAGGTCGACATAGCATAACCTATACGCCATTTAGGCATATCTTCCGGTACGCTCGGCACTCGACTAAATGCACTGGCATTGGTAAAAGCTATAAGCCCCATTACTGCCATAAACCACTTCATATCAAGACTCCTTCAGGCACGGATAGATTTCACGCTGATAGCTCTCACCCACTTGGTTAGGCTCAATATGTGGTGAGCAGGCTTACCCGCAATATCAAGATAATTAACAACATCTTCCCCTTCACTTGTCTCAGAAAGATCAAAATACGTCATAGTTCGAGCTTAGTAATTTCTTTTTTGAAATAGACCTTGTTAACCTTATCCCACGGAATCGGGTCAAGCGTTGCGCCAAGTTGCTTGGCTCTTTCTGCCATATCCTCACTATAATCCGTTCGATAAGCTTCCGCGTCATTGCCAAAGGTATCCATCTCGAACTCCTTAACAGGTTCAAGCTCTGTAACAAACTTGTACTCGCCGCAGCCATCTAGCCACACTTTTGTATTTCCGTTGGGTAGAAAGCCAAAAACAATATCACTTCGGTAACAGTAAGTTTTAAAACCATCAAAGCGAGTGAATGGCTCTTTAGTGCTCATCACCTTCTTCATCTCAGGAGTGAGATCAAATTTGGTCGCAAAGAACCTTTGATTAGTGATTGAAGCCCAGTAAAGATAAACACTATCGGGAAGAACATTCGTCGCCGCTACTTGGCTTTTTACCTCAACTGGTATACCTAATGCGATACTGTAGCCATCGTAATTCGGGTAGTACTTAATAACCTTCTGTGGCTCAGTTCTGCCAAAAAAAAGCACATCATTATGAATAAAAGAGGTCCAATCTCGGCTGTCATTAACACCATATGCCTGAGTCACTTCGGCAGGGTACAAGGTCGACATAGCATAACCGACACGCCATGCCGGCATATCTTCGGGTACGCTGGAACCACGGTTAAATGAACAGTATGTCGTTAACACTCCTGCCAGTAATATCAAGACAACTCGCAGCATCTTGCCCTCCACTTATCTTGGAAAAGGTCAAAACACATCATAGTTCGAGCTTAGTAATTTTTTCAGTGGAATAGACCTTGTTAACCTTATCCCACGGAATTGGATCGAGCGTCGCACCAAGTTGTTTGGCTCGTTCTGCCATCCGCTCGCCATAATTAATTCGATAGATTTCTGCATCGTTGCCAAAGGTGTCAGCGTCTAGCTCTTCAGCAGGCGCAATCTCTGTGACAAACTTGTACTCGGCACAGCCACGTATCCATATTTTGGTTTTTCCGTTGGGTATGAACCCAAATACAATATCATTTCGGTAACATTCAAGTTCTACCCCGTCCCATGTTATGTATTTATCTTTAATGACCATTTGATCTTTTAGTCGGTCAGGTAACTCAAATTGAGTGACATACGACTTTGCGTTGCTTATTGACGTCCAGTAAATGGTAACGCTATCGGGTAAGTTATTTGTACCTGAGACTTGGCTTGAGTAACCAATTGGTGCTCCAAGAGCGATGCCATACCCATCATACGATGGATACGATTTCTGTATATAGTCATATTCAGTTCTATAAAAATACTGTAGATAATTATGTACAAAGGAAATCCAACCTCTCTGCTTATTTTCTCCATAAGCTTTGGTTACTTTAACTGGGTATAACGTTGACATAGCATAGCCTATACGCCATGCTGGCATATTTTCCGGAATGCTAGGCGCCCGACTAAATGCATGAGCATTTGTGAAAACGATAAGCCCCAGCAGTGCAATAAACCACTTCATATCAAGACTCCTTTAGGCACGGATAGGTTTCACGCTGATAGCCCTTGCCCACTTTGTTAGGTTTATTGGCAATGGTGTTATCGGAAGAATGATGGATTAAATTCGCATCAAATAGCTTGTTTATAATTGGGCTATCTTCAATCTCTGCGACATTACTTACATTTAATTCTTCCAATAACTCACCGTTCTTCGCCGTCGCCAGTGCCTTGTCGCAAAAATCAGCAAAGCGATATTTTCCAATATTCGTTGGCACGGAGTAATAGCTGTCTCCTGCTTCATACCAAACTTGACCGTCAGTATCATTCAATGGCACACCGTAATGTTGTGCTAGGCCAAACATAACTCGCAGGTAAAGCCTAGACAAATCACCACTTACCACTCTTTTTTGGTAGAGCGTGCCTTGTAAGCGTGTTCGCTCTTTATTGCCGGTTCTAAGTATCTGATAGTCAATATGGTAGTCGTCCCTATTCCAACCTAGCGCCACCTCTTGCTCAATAATTGGCTGAAGTTTGTCCGCAATTCTCCGTTTAACTTCATCACCGTTCCAATATCCAACCGGCTTGATGACTCGCTTGATTGGCTTGTTCTCTAATAAAGGCAATAAATAAGGTATGGTTAACCTGCGTTGACGCGATAATGTTGTGTAGGCGTTAAGTGAGTGGTAGCCACCACCGATATCAGAATGGGCACCAGGTACCACATACTCATGAAAGTGCTCGGCAGAATTGATGCGGTTTAAACTGAAGTTGCGTCGGTATTCAGTTTTTTTGTGGGCAGTGAGATGGACAACTCGTTTGACTCTGTCTGGGTCGAGCCACAGTCTTACACCACCATTGTTATTGTTGTGCGGTGAAAAGTCTTGCTTTGTAAGGTCAGCAATCGCTGCAACAGTATCAAATAGACCAACAAATTTGATTGAAACTGAGGCATCACTATTCCAATTAAAACCTGTTTTTAGCTCAACGCTATTCGCCATAAAGGCTTGAGCCATTTTTGCAGCAAACACGCTGGCTGTACCGTCAATAATTAGGTTTACAAAATGTCTAGCGGCCGCTGCGCCACGGCTAAAACCGAAAACATCTAATTCAATGTTAGAGACTCCATCTGCTCGCGTCTTTTTATATTCGTCACTATCACGAATTTTTTCTATAAGTCTTGAAAACTGGTGGATAGATGTTTCAACTTTGGATTCAACACCATACTTCCCTAGCCCAGTAGCTTGCCCAATCAATACCGACTCATCGGCAGGTTTAGTGCTGTCCGTTTCATTGCCGGTGCCAATTCCTGTTATGTATTCAGAATGGACAAAAACACGTTCTTTATCTAAGTAAACATCACGCAAGTACAAATCATATAGCTTTTGGATATTGGTTGGTTCATTCGCTGCACTGCTCTTAACCGCATGATCTTCTTGCCAGAAAAAGCGAAACTTATCCTGTTCCGGAAACTTAAACAGTTCCTCTGGCCACTCTATGGGAGGCCTATCTTGGTAAAGGTGATACAACGGATACCATTTGGAGTAATAACTATCGAGCTTGTTCTTGCCCCATTGGGCGCTATAGGTGTTGTTCGCCGTTCCGTCAAAGAACATCCCTACGCGTAAAGTAATAAAGTTGAAGCCTCTTACCTTCAGTACATAGCTTTTATCGGTGATGAGTTTAAGCTTATCTGCCTGCCCTTTTTGGTGCCTAGATGGTAGAGATAGCCCTTCGCTCAATTCGGTAAGGTCACCGGCGGTTACTTCAAAATAGCGTGTTGCACTGCCTTTATGGCCTAGATGATTGTCGGCAAACTCTTTCGTTGGATCACTGTCTGTTGCGCGGTTAGGAATACGCTCGTCACCTTGTGCCGCGGATATCCAAGCATCGCACTCTAACAGAATCGTTGCGGGGCCAGGCGCCATCCGATCAACAAAAATTGGACCATCATCAAGATAAATTGGAAATGCATTCCCTCCGTAGTCAAGGAGAGTTCCTCGCACTCCAGAGAAGGGACGGTTAAACTCATCGCGAATATAGATTTCTATCCAGTGAGTCATCCTGTCACAGGGTAAGCAATATGGGCTTGCGCCAGTAATACTCATACCCAACCCTCCTGAATCACTTTAAGTAGACTTAGTTCCTGCTCGGTGAGTCGCAATGGCTCTGACAACTGTAATAGATGAGAATTGCTTCGTTGCGCTAACTCAACAATCGCGCATGCCTCGAGCTCCGAAACGGGATATCCCAACTCAATTCCTCGCTCTAGTGCGCTTGATATCACTTGTAGTGGTTCATCAAGTTGTTCGAGAATGTCAGGGATCAGCTCCCAACAACGTTTTTCTATTGCAATGGCGTGATGCTTAGTGTTGTAGATCGGTGCAAGGTGGTGAGGTTGGAGTTTCCACCACGTCTCCTTCTTTAGCTCAAAGTGACTCTGAGAGTGGCGTGTGAAGCTAATTAACTTGTCATCAACTAACGCCAAGCTATCAATATTGCCGAGAAATTGTTGTATTTCTGATGGCATCATCGCCTTTAGCATCGGCGCTATCACAACCTTGTCATAGAAACGGAATAGTACTTCTTCGCCATCAAGCGCAGACATTAGCATGCTGCGTAAATGTCGAATCGTGGTTACTGAGCAAGTTGTGGCAATGCCTAAACCCTGATTAAGCAGGCCTTCATCCAACGCCAGTACCTCATCAGATACTGGGATAAGCCATGGTGACAAGGCCATGACATCTTTAAATGTATTCCCCCAAAACAGCGGAGCTGCATTATCAAACCCAAATCCATTCGACGTTAGTGCTTGATTATGAGTTCGTGCACAAACCAGCCAAAAGCTGTTAGGTTGTTGTTCTTTGAGCCAAGCCTTGAGCATAATTCACCTTCACGTTACAGAATTCGCACCTGACTGAATGGTAAAACGAGGTGCTTGAGTACATGGTGGCTTCAACCCAAAAGAAAATGCATTTAACTGCCCAATGTCATTTGTCTACTATTGAGCAATAGACCAGCAAGCGAGGATACGCCACAGCCATCGAAGCTAACAAAATGATCCTCCCCTTTAGTATCAATTGTGATTCAATTTGCCCGATATCCCGGGTAGATGACGTTAATGTGATTTCACTTCCACCAGCGAATATGACTACGTTTAAGTAAGCTGCCCCACACCAAGCAGTAGCCCGATGGCTGAGAAAAAAGTAAAGGGGCGCCATGTTTTACTCGCTCGCTGTTACATAGTCACAGTCTTCACACAAGACGATGTTTAAGTGAAGAGAACGTACCTAATGAATCAAACTTAACCAGTTGATTATCATTGACGTTTGAAATGGCCCAATTCAGTGATTATCAGTTGCTAGAAATCAGATAGAGTGATAGTATCCGCGCTCGCTTACAGAGTTACTACCAATTCCTCTTGAGCGGTTAGCACACATAACAAGGTCGCATTGTTAGTGTGATTATGAATATCTTAAATTTTTGAGAGTTATACTATGAAATTTGAAGCAGTAGTACGTACTGAACTAGGTAAAGGTGCGAGCCGCCGCCTACGTCACGCTGGTAAATTCCCTGCAGTTGTATACGGCGGTGAAGAAGCAGCTGTATCTATCGTTCTTAACCACGATGACATCGTTAACCAAATGGACAAGCCTGAGTTCTACGAAGGTATCGTTCTAGTAATCGACGGTGCTGAAGTTAAAGTTAAGCCACAAGACGTTCAACGTCACGCTTTCAAGCCAAAAGTTGAGCACATGGACTTCATCCGTATCTAATTCCCGACCAAGGAATTAGTTGGATTAAATCCAGCCTTTTGCATATAAGATAATCGGCCTTACCATCCGAGAAATCTAAAAATTCGAAACCCCGATGCTACCAACATCGGGGTTTCACCGTTTTTGAGCCCTCAAAAACGCTCTCAATTCTCTTCAACTTACTGAAACTTAGCCACTTTACCTGAACCCACTATAACCACATAGTTACTGGGTGGATTAAGTGTGGACGAAAGGTGGACTTATACAGTAGTTTCTCTCTCAACTATCTTAGACCCATTTTTACCACGACTCAAATCACAGCCCCACTCCCCCTACTTTATTCTTTAACTCTAGAACATATCCGAAAGTGCCTCAAAGAGCCCCTCTCAAGCTTCCGAGTAAATCCCACACAGTGATATACTTTCTATCAAATCGCTTACTAGTGAGGCTACAGAAATGGATAAGAAGACTTTTACCGAGCAAGAGCTACTCGAAGGATTAGATGCTTATACAGCACATGCAGATGAGTTAGTTGTTGAAGAGAAGATCGTTGTTGATAAGACAGAGGATAGTTACAATTAGGTATAGAGTTTAAAAAGTTTTGAAATAATCAACCCGTAGCACATCCTCAAGTCGAGATAAAGCTAACATCGATTTTCTTCTTCACTGGTCACAAGAAGTGTTGCTTGTTATACACATCATGTGAATAGTTGCTAGACTGTGGATCATGATGTATGTAAAATTCATCGGTTTCTGGGTAATCAATTAAGAAGGAATGTATGTCACAGCAAAAAAATCAGACATGTGCTTTCGAGTTCTATAGTAACAGCTCGTTAGATAGCCTGCTTAATAGCAAATTACTTTCTAACGACTTTTATTCCAGTATTATAGAATCTGTTGATTTTCAGCGCCTAAAACAAGTTTCTTTTTTGGGAGCAATTGATTATATAAACCCAGACAACAAGACCAATAGATTCCAGCATTCTTTAGATGTCGCAAAGCTGGCACTTTATATTAGTGAAAAAAGAAATTATTCTCAGGAAGTAACTGATCACGTTGTATCAGCTGCTCTTCTACATGATATTGGTCACGCACCACTTTCACATAGTATGGAGTCATCGTTCTTTGAAGCCTACGGCATTGATCATCATATAGTAAGTTCTAATTTGATATCGAAAGGAATTGAAAGAACATCTATTACTAACATCTTAAAAAAACATGTAAGTCTAGACTTAGTTTTAAAATTAATTGAGCAAAAGTCTACTGAAGAATTCTCTGATATTTTCAATTCAAAAGTAAACATAGATACAATTGATGGCATTCACAAGAGTCTAGCATTCGTAAATATAAAGTCTCCTTATAATAAGTATGCACTTGCCAAGGCTGCTTTTATTGAGAGTGAACATGATGAAAAACGAGTAGCCAAGTTAGATCACTTCTGGAGTGCTAAGAATTTTGTCTATAAAAAAATAATTACTAGCGGAATAGGTGCTGTTGCCGACCATATTTCGAAAGAATATTTTTCAGAAAACCTGTCTCGAATAGACGCTAGCTATTTCTTAAAGAAAGAGTCATCTTTAATTGGTGGCAGAAAACCTATATTTAAGGACTTCTCAAAAAAAATAAGAAAGATTAAATGTTTAGAATACCCTTCTATCGAAAATACAAACGTTTTCGATATAACGTTATTTGAGCGAGACTACACTACTCAAAACAATGTTAACATTGATAGTCAGACTAACCTAAATGACTTTATCAATGAACGATACACAGTAAAAAAGACTAAAACTCAAAAGCATATTTACTACTCAGTATCAAGAGATAAAAAATTAGAAAATACATTGAGTTGTAAGAAAGTACAATATAAGTTATTTGGTTAGATTCATGGAAAAAAGAAAAGTATATTCAGAACAAGTTGTTACAAATATCCGAACTAAATTAAACTCCTGCCTAAAAGATGACCCTTTTTCTTCTTTAGATATATCTGTAATCGTTAACGGCTCTTTCGGTAGAAATGAAGCGTCTGAAGTCTCTGACATGGACTGGTTCATAGTAGCAAAAAGCAAATTGGACAGCTCAACAACAGAGCAACTACGCGAAACAGTTCATAATATTGTAACATCATTTGTACCTAAAAACTGCGGGAACACAGGTACTTTTGGTGGAGTAGTAACTGAAGATGAACTATTGGAAAACTTCGGTGGTGACGTTGATACCAACCAAAAATTTACACGAAGAATGCTATTATTACTTGAAAGTAAGTGGCTGTTTAACGAAGAACTTTATTCATACATTAAAAATGAGGTTTTGTCTAAATATATAAAGGAAGGGGTTCCGGATAGCGGACTTAATCGTTTTATTTTAAATGATGTCATTCGTTACTATCGAACTATATGTACCGATTACGAGTATAAAGTTTATGAAGATGGTAAAAAATGGGGTGTTAGAAAAATAAAACTTCGCTTTTCAAGAAAGCTTCTTTACTTTTCTGGCCTTCTGACGGTAGCTGATACTGCTAGCTTGAGTCGCAACCTTAAGATTGAAAAGACAGCTTCATTACTGGACTTATCACCAATCGATAGAATTATCAAAATTTTAGGCGAATCAGAGACATCAAAAATGATGGAATTCTATTATGAGTTTTTGGATAAGATATCGGAAGAATCCATCCGTAACTCATTGGATTCAGTGGAACGTGAGAATAGAAATGAAAATGATGATTATAGGTATTTAAAGAACTTATCAGAACACTTTAATTGGGAAATGGAAAAGTGTTTTTATCAGAAGTTCCCACCTAGTCACCCTATCCATGCAGCTATGATCTTCTAAAATATGAAGTGTATTTATGTAAGGCATGGTTTGACCTCTTATAGTCGTAAAAACTTGTTTGCGGGTCGAAAGAATATTTCCGTAGTAGATATTGACGAGCAACTAATAAACGAAGCTATCAATCTAGTTGATATGTTAAAGCCAAAAATCTTAGTGCATAGTCCATTACTCAGAGCAGTTCAAACTTCGCAATGTTTTTTAGACAAATTTTCGTTCGATGACGTGGTAAATGAACCATTGTTATTGGAAAGAGATTTTGGGGATTACGAAGGTAAAGAGAAAACTGCTGATAATAGGAAAGCAATGGAATCAGATGCTTCTGTTGAATCACTGGTCGACTTTGAATTAAGAGTTGCAAATTTTATAGACAAATATAGGGGAAAGAAAATCCTCATTGTTGGTCATTCCGCTTTCTATAGGTCATTGGTAAAAAGATGTACTTCAGCAAAAAAAAGCAAGCTCAAGTGCTGTGAACCGACATATATTGAAGTAATTGAAGATATCTAGTAGAGCCTTCTTTGTGCGTTCATGTAAAATGGTTCACTTAAAGTACTCTAATTGTGGTGGAGTCTCTGTACTCCACCAAAGCACACTTTGACTAGCATTAAATTAGCGCCCTAGATAAACCGCAGTCACTTCCTCTCGGCCATGCCCTAGCTCTTCACTAATGATCATTCTGGCTTCATAGTCACGCTGCTTGTCTGCACCACTCAACCTTTTCGTTGACGGCCCTCCCGCAGCAGGAGCGCTATTACCCGTCAACTCAAGGTATCGCTGGTGCGCATACGCATGTCTCAAGCCATGTGCACGATCGAGCCCCATCTTGATACAAGCTCGTTCGTATCTACCTAAATGAGTTTTATACGTGTCCTCTTTTGGTATTAGTGAGCCATCCCCCACCCACTTTTTTATCGAATCGATGAGTTCACGCTGCGCTTGGGTTCTGATTGGTACGGTTCGGGGTCTAGCGCCTTTCGTTTTAGTCAGGACTAAGTGATCACCTTTATCCGAAAAGCGCAGTATTATCTTCATGCACTCCTCTCGGCGAAGACCAAAGGCGGCCTGTAATCTGAAACTCGCTTCTAAATAGCGGTTATTGAGCCTAGATAACTGCTCATTTGATACGTGACGGGATCGATTGATGTTTGTGACGTAGTGGCGTTTTTCAATACCGAGAGATGCATTGTTAGCTGGTATAAGCCCAGGCTTACCAATTTTTTCTGATAGCCATCTTAGGTGAGACATTCGGTTTTTGATAGTTCCTGCCGATAAGCCTTGCGATTGCCAATGAGTTAATAGCTTTACGGCGTGTCTACGGCCAAAGTTCTTTAACTCTAAGTTTCGTACATTTAGCTCTTTCAGTTGACTGTCCACCAGCTTGAGCACTTTCTTTCTCTCTGCTTGAGTGGCTTTCGAGCCGTCTGGGTTTCGATGTAGTAAACGGGTAATTTGGTAATAGAAATTAGTAGCCATGCGCTAACCCTCTTCTTGTTAAATGAAAAATAAAGAGCCGTATGTTGTCGGCTCTTTCTCTTGTCATTCGAAGGTTCTTATTTCACGGGTGCAGTAGTTAGGTATCAATGCGATTTCAGATTAGTGTTATTACTCCCGTTCATTTCGACAGAACGCCTATCACTTCTTTGAAGTGATTAGGTAATGGAGTGAGACTACTGTGCGGTCAGAAATTCCGAACAATTGAATGACTGTAAGCCATGTGCAATTGCTTAATCCCCAGAAGCCCGTTGGGCTAGTGAGATAAGAATGCGCTGGTAATTAATTGGTTTCTTTTACAAGTAGGCTATGCAGCAATGGCTGCGTATTTAATTCCATTTCATTGTGTGCGATGAGCGTTAAGTATTCAAATTTGGTGACGCTCTCAGCGTCAGTTTTGTTTCGGTGTCATTCGATGGTAATTCTGAGAATCGGCTCGGAAGGTAGTAATGGTGGTCGCTATCCGTCCTGTCACTCCATGTTTGGAGTGACAGGACTAGAGAACAAACTCCGTACTTAATCTGATAGCAAAACCTTATATAGAACTTCATTCCCAACTTTCATTATGCGACATTATATACACATTGATTGTTAGCGCGCGTTGTGGCGCATAACTTACTAAATGTATAGATTAAACCTACGAAGCGACAACTAATAATAGTTAGTACGGGTTTGACATCAAAGGTCATAGGTTTTGGTGTTTATCTGTTTTGGCGCTTGTCTTTACAACTTTCAGTTTATACCTTTCACGTTCTTTCCGGTGGCACTATATGCGGAGTGTTCGCTTTGATTTCACCATTTACGGTCTCTGACTCTTAGCCTATTTCTTTGGCGCTTCTTCGTTTTCGTTGTACTTCCTGAGTTAATCTTGTCGTTCGTTTGGTGTTGCCATCAAAGTGCGAGGATCGAATCCTTTCCTAATTTGAAGTCAGTAAAAGTAGGTGAGTTCAGTACGTTTTTCTTCTAGCCAACTTTCGTCTCTCTATCGATTTTAAGTTTTGTAGCTGCCCGTCTCACTTCAGTGTTCAAAGCCTTTCATATCATGCCAGTTTTCAATATCTTGGAGCGCACAAATAGAAGTAGCGCATGTACTAACAAATTGCTTAAGAGTGATTCGTAACGCGTGGCATTTTTACTTTGCGGTGGCTTATGGTGATTAAGGCGCTGTGCGGTAGCTTTTGTATTGCGTTACTCACACCTTAGCAAGACGTTAAGCTGCTGAGGGGGTTCTACTGTAGCTTAATCTGAGTGATTTTTCATAGATGGAATGCTAAGATCTTATGTGAGCGAGTTAATTAGTTATAGGTTTATTCTAATGATGGTACAGATGTCAAAATGAACAATTCAGAAAGGCATACGATCACAAATCTCTTTTCTAAAAAGTCTATGATGGCACTTATGGACGAAGAGAGTAATGATAAACTTAAACTCTTGATGGCTAGACACTTACACGAAGATGGTTTGACTTTGTGGGAAGCTTTTGAGCATCTGTACAAAAGGTTGGTGAAAGAATATCGAAATGAGTATGTGTACAAAAATGCCATCGCTGAAAAAATAGTTAAAGGTCGCCACAAAATGGTAAATGTAGCGTACTTCACTGAGTTTCGAGTTCGGAAGACTATTGCTGATTGTGTCGTTGTTAATGGCTGCTCTACAGCATATGAAATCAAAACTGAGTTTGATACTTTCTGTCGATTGAAGCATCAGTTGGAAAGTTATAGGCAAGTTTTTGAAAAAGTTAATATTGTTGTTCCTGAATCCAAGCTTTCAAAGCTGAAGAGTGAGGTAGACGATAGCATCGGTATTCTCGTGCTCACAGACCGCTACACATTCGAGGAAGTTCAACCATCGAGTATTCATACTGACTTATTGAAACATGATCTAGTTTTTGATTGTTTAAATAAAAATGAAATATTCGACATTGTATTAACTCACTTTGGTGAATTGCCGCAGGTAAAACCTGCGTTTGTCAGAAGTGAGTGTAAGAAAATGTTCGAAGCTTTACCTAAAGAAGTTGTTAATTCTGAATTCAAAAAAGCTCTAAAACAACGAGAGCATTATGGAAAGCATAAGGAGACCTTATCAAAGTTTCCTAACTCTCTGTTATCTTTGATATGTACATCTAATTTTTCTGAGGAAAACTATGGCATCATGTTGCATAGTCTAAAGCAACAATTTTCATAATAAATGAAGAGGTGTCGGTATGTACTTTCCGTTATTACGAGGGAAGCAAAATGAGCTCCTTGCTCTCAGGGAGTGTGTAGGTAAACTTTCAGAAAGTGGAAAGGTTGTACCGATAATTGAACCTGTAACTAAAGGTTTTTCTCCTGTATTGAAATGTATCAATACATTGTGTGATAAGAATGTTGAGCACATTATTGTTTTTAATTCTCAAAATGGTGATTTAGGGAAATCTCCCAAGCAAATGACAGCATTGGTAGATGAGATAAAATCTAAAACACAGGCTCAACATTTTGCGTTTATATTAAATAGTTCAACAAAAGCTAGCGAAATCAATGACTTCTTAGTTAGTATCGGTGAGCGAAAGTTTTCTTTCATTCATAATGCTTCATTTTCAGATCCTAAGTTCTTGTTTAGTATTTCTTCGAACCTAAACTTTTGTCATCATATTTTCATCGACTCCAACGTAAGTCGCTCTTATAAGCAGCAATTTAACGACTTTTCAAGAGTTAACATTTCAGATTGCTTCCGTTCGGTTAGCAAAAATTCTGAATATGCCGACCCTAACCACGAATTTTACACAGATGCGCATCTAAACTATATAACGGATGGTTTTTCGGGCTTTGGAGACTATACGACGTTATCTGAGCGTTTCAAATCAGGTGGTTTTCAGCCATATACGGCAGCTTTACACCTTACACATGAAGTTACTAACACTGGTGATATCTGGGTTCGTCACTTCTTATCTGAGGTGTACGAGTACCCAACATCAGATCAAGCAGCTTTGATCCATGAGGCCTTACCTGAAATGGTGGCATTTATTAATGAGTTCAAAGATTACTTTAGCTTCTCTGAAGCAATCAAAGAAATTATTGATATTGATAACGAGGGACGTTCAACTAATCTCGGTTACATGAAAAAGCTAGCGATAAAACATCATATTGAATTGTTGCTGAAAATCTTGTAAAGACCTGAAAAACGCAGCTTAGTATCAAGTTTGAAGTGCGACAAAAATTGGCAAAATTACACCGCCATTTTTCCTACTTTGCTCTTCAATATAGTCTTTCTCATCTACTTAGATGAAGAGCGCTATTACACTAACTCACTTTTGGCTGAACCTCAATCGCTGGAACCTGATTCCAGCGAATATCATTCTCTCTCGTGTATATCTTCGTTGTATCCGCATTGGCATGGGCCATTCGCTCAGTTGCGCTTATGCCCTGCTCTTCAATCATTCTGGCCGATAAACCTCGAATCTCATGGTAGGTTGGTCGAAGAGATTTTTTGAGGTGATCGTATAGGCCCAAAGAGTCTCTTACTTTGCTGAACTCTTTGCTTATATTGTGGTGGTGAACCTGATATAGATGATCCGTTTCCTTAGAGATACCTCTTTGTAATTGGCGAGGTTTTCTATGCGCCACGTACGGGCAGTGCAACCTTGAGGTTTTCGACAGATCAACAATGTCTTTTATCGCCTGAGTGACAGGAATTGCTACCGCGGAAGTTTCAGACTTTTGGACTTTCTGGCGATGGATATAAAGCGTCCCGTAAATGGGTTGGCCGTCAATGTAATCCACCCTACCCTCTAGGTTCCACAGAATGCCGCATACGCCTTCTCTTGGCTTCTTGATTCGATAACGCAATCGGTAGATTTCACGTACAGCGTGAGTTGTCTCTAAGGTTAAAGACATTGCGACTTTCAAGAACAGTGGCGCCGCTTCGTAGATCTTAAGATAGCTTTCGTAGTCTAAGTTGTGGCGTGCTTTGGTGTAATCCTCTTTTGATAAACGTCTCTGTTTCTTGTTAAGAACAAAGTTACTCTCTATCGCACTCTCATCAGCCAAATAGGAAAATATCTTTTTCAGATTGCTGATTTTTCCATTTAGCTGTCGATTATTAAGCTCAGCATAGTATTTACCAATGTGCTCATTGATATGCTGTAACTTCAGCGATTTTGTTAAGCACTTACCCATGTGCTCTTCTAACCTTTCACAGTCACGTTCTAAGTTTCTAAATACGTCTTTTGAGAGTTTCTCTTCGGCTTTGACACGGGCCAACACGACAGGAAGCCAATCTTTTAATGGCTTATTAAACTTATCTCTACGCCCTTTAGAGATAGCTCTTTGAAATTGGGTTGGCTCATTGAGATCGAAGTCTTGCGTAAGCTCCGGCCTATTCTGCATGTTATAAACATACGCCGCTTGAATTGCCTCTTGCTCAGTTGTGCCACTAGGGAAAAGTCGTTTAACGCCTTCAACTGTCGTAAAGCGAAAGCGCAGCTCTCCCCTGTGGCTCATTCGTACAAGAAATGCTGGGTAGTGAGCCGTTTCTCTACTTCTTGCTCGGCCTACCATTACGACTCCAGAAATCTGACCAATTCTGAAATTCGATCGGCTGGGTTACCAACATCCTCATCTATGCAGACTAAGTATCGGCCTGTGGGGGTTCGAGTACCGCCCAACTTCCCAATTTTTATCCAATTAATGATCGTGGCGCTGCACATACCAGAACCAGGATAAAATTCTTCAATGTACTGACTCGGTCTTAAGTATCGGATTGCCATGTTCTTCTCCTCACATTTCAAATAATGAAAATTGCTTAAGAAAAACTATGCATGAAATTTTCGGTAAGATTTGTTTTGAGCGGCAATTGGCCACAAAAGCAAATGAAGAAGAGATAAGTAAAGTGGCCGATATCAGTCGCTATAGGGTGGACTTATTCAGTAATAGAAAAATGACAACCAATTGATTTATAAGCTTTTACCAATTAGAGCATTTTCGCATTTAAGACGTCACTTTAAGATACGAAATGCTCTATAAAGTAATGAAAACATTAAAAATCAATACCCTACAATTGTGCTTACTACCAACATCGGGGTTTCACCGTTTTTGAGCCCTCAAAAACGCTCTCTATTCTCTTCAACTTATTGAAACTTAGCCACTAACTTAGGGGAGGTTTACACACTCTCACCATTTCTGATCGCATCGAGAAAGTAATTAAAGAGGACAGTCACCCCCAAAGAATGAAATCACGGTGTGTAGTGGTTTACTCGTGCCTGTCCTTCTATTGTTCTCAGACTCGGTGGGTTAAGTGTGACTTGATTCATATCTTTGAGCGCATCGCATAATTACCCTAACTATAAAGTGGTCTTTGTGGTAAATGTATTAGCCAAATACATAATAATTCTCTATTGCACCGCGCTGTATGCCGTTGTGATAAGGAGGCTAGGTGGAAAGCAATACTATCACTGTTGAGAAACAAAATGTCGCACCATACTTATCTGTTCTATTGGGTGCTAAATCAACAAAAGAAGAATCATGCTCAGTGCATGAAGTAATACTCCAATTATTGAAAGAAGAGTCCTCTGATGAAATGACAGTAGGCTCGACGGTCAATGATGAGGTCGGAGAACTAGGAACAGTAAAAATCACATCGTATACAATTTCAAAGGAACCTAGCTGGGCTAAAGGTTTGGATCTTAAAGACTTAGAGCACCACGTCTTCGTTAGCTTTAACGTCAGAGATCACCTCGCTTTTTATTTCTCTGAGAAAGGTAAAAAAGACACTATCCGAGAGTTTTTTGGGAAAAAGCGCTTACCAAATCTATTTCCAATTCCAATAAGCAAGCTGAATGGTAATTTCATTAATGAAGACGAAATCAAAATGCTGTGGCTATCGGGAATACATGGTAGAGATAACTTTAAAGCAGACTCAAAAGTTTTAGGCGGTAATAGTGTTGCTGATACCCTCGACCCTCTGATTGATCAGTCGTATATGATGTCGGCAGTACGAACTGAAGTTTGGGGGACAAAATCAAAAAGCTCCGTTGGCATTAATCCATTTAAGTCGTCAATTTGGCGCGGACCTTGTAAAGATTGGAGTACTTTTGAGAACAGAGTACTAGAAATATTAGATAGACTGTCAGTTAACAGTATTGAGTCAGAGAGCCCTATCGGGATATTGTCTTATCCAATATCTAAACCTGATGACTTAAAAAAACCATATGATTTTTCTCTTGTAGATTACGACTTTCTGCCAGAGGAGGACGGACAGCATCGTAAAGAGTTGTTGAAAAAACTACAGTATGACTTTCATGTTGAATTGGTAAACAGTTTTATTGAAAGTGATATTTCACTCGATATCTTCCACACAGGTAAGAAGGTGGGAAATATATGTGTAGAAGTTGAAGTTGACGACTATAAAGTTACCTTTAAAGTAAAAAGTGAAACACCTGTAACCAAAAGTAAAAAACACTTCGATTTATTCAAGCGAGTGTTTTTGTATCCTGAACTTGTTAAGTGTTGGTTTGAGTCTGGGCACGCTGTAGTAAATGGCATGGTATTCAGAACTGGCTATCGAGATGTAGAGTATGACAAGTTCTTGTGGGCTGACTTTGAAAAATACGACATTAAAAAAGAAAAGCCTGGGACGAATGCTCAAAAACCATCATTAAAAGATATAGGTAAAGAAAAATCATTATTCTGTTGGGTACAAAAATGTTGGAGTGGAAATTGGCTAACATCAGATGAATTTAATACAACAGAAAAACCACAGGGTTGGTTATACTGTGATGATGGCGCTGGAGAAAAAGCCGATTTCATTCATTATGTTCAGCATGGTTCACTGCATCTAATATCTTTAATCCACGTCAAAGCGTCAAAATCTAGTGATGCGTCTCGAAGAATATCTGTAGGTGCACATGATGTTGTACTTAATCAAGCTGTTAAGAACCTAAGATTTACTGCTAGGAAAACCCTCGTCGAAGATCTGAAAGTAAGGCATGATAATGCGGCTCATAAAGGATGTTGGCACAATGGAAAAGAAGCTAAAGCTGAAGATTTCTTTACTGTTCTATTGGGGTTAAAAGACAACAAACATGTTAAGACTCGTGTTGTAGTCGTCCAGCCCCACACCCAGAAAAGCGTTTACCAAAATAGTTCAGGTAGCAAGATAAAAACTCAGCTAGATGTGTTATTGGTTAGTGCCGAAAATGCAATTAGGTCCTCAGGAGCAGATTTCCATATTATTGGCTTAGCCGACAAAAAAACTTAGTATCAAGTTTGAAGTGCGACAACAATTAGCAAAATTACACCGCCATTTTTCCTAGTCTGTTCTTCAATATAGCCTTTCTGATATACTTAGATGAAGAGCACTATTGCGCTAACTCACTTTTGGCTTCACCTCAATCGCTGGAACCTGATTCCAGCGAATATCATTCTCTCTTGTGTAAATCTTCGTTGTATCTGCATTCACATGGGCCATTCTCTCCGTTGCGCTTATGCCCTGTGTAAACCTCACCATTTCTGATCGCATCGAGAAAGTAATTAAAGAGGACAGTCACCCCCAAAGAATGAAATCACGGTATGTAGTGGTTTACTCGTGCATGTCCTTCTATTTTTCTGGCTGCGGTTGACAATAACAACTTTAAACTTACAAGGATTCACTAAGTTGAAAATAAAGGTATCTTTAATCAAATAAGTCTGTATAGTGGTTATTGCTCTGACAAAGAGTTGTTATCAAGATAAAATATAAAGAAAGTTTTCCAGCGTCATCCCTAGCAAGTTTCTCTCTGTAATATCCCTTAATTCGCTATCCTAAAAATAATACCTATGTTCAGTGCAAATTAATTTTAAACGTTATAAGGGGCATAATATGTCTAATCAAATCATTCATAATGAGAATAGAAATAAATCCATTCAAAATACAGAAACTTCAATCAATAAAAAAACACAAGTTAATAGTCTTCTCCAAAGAATTGCCAATGGTGAAAGTGGTGTTGTTTTGGAGGAATTATTTTGAGAAATAATGGTCGCAAGAAGACCTGGTTTAAGTTGAATAAATCCAAATCAAACAGCAAAAAAAACGTATCAAAATGACCCAATAGTCTCGTGTTATGTGATTTCTTGCCACCTGCTCAGATAAGCCATTTGAATGCACTCTCTAAGAACTTACCTGCATTCTCTTTGACAATTTCGCCATGAGACATGACTAAAATTTGAGGTTTCCAAGACAACAAGCGATCAAGGTGCCGGCGAGCGTCCGATTTACCGAACATAAAACTTAGGCGCCAATCTAAAGGCATTTTTCCGTTGGGAGCTAGAATACCTACACCTTTCGCTACTGCTCTTTGCCAATAATTAAAATCGTTTCCAGAAAAGTTTTCAACCAAGTCTGTGACGATAAGGACACCTGAACTTTTATGGAAAAAAACACATTCTTCCATCAAGGGCGAACCCGAAAATAACACTTGATCGATTTCTGCTCCCCAAGCACAAATTTGCTGATGGTTCAAAGAACCATTAAAAGTTAGATCACCACGCTTTGCTATAACTTCATTAGTGCCATAAATTTCGGCCTTAGGATAAACAGCTAGCCAATCAGATAAAAATAGATGATGTAAGTGATTTGGTGCTATCAAATACCTTACTTCGCCTAAACTGCTGATCTGTTCAATAATTGCTTCTGATAACTTGATTGGGCTGTGAACCCAAAGCTCCCCACTAGATAGGCGAACAATCGTCATTCGAGTAGAAAAAGGTAACCCTAGAAACTGAACTGAGCTACCATCGAATATCCATATTTCGTGCGCTAATTTTTCCATTTGAACCCCAATCACATAACGCCTAATTCTTACGAATCCCCTCATAATTTCTATATAAAACAATGAGTAGACGCGCATTGCTCATTCTGATCTAATTAATTTAGCCAAAAACACACCTGATTAAATGGATTTAATAGGGCCCCCTAACGATGCGCGACATTCAAATTCTACAGCAAACTCGCGAGAATCAATGCCCTGATATCCACAAAAAACGACTGAGATCTCTGATTAAAGAGGACTGATTAAAGGATTAAAGAGGACAGTCACCCCAAAGAATGAAATCACGGTGAGTGATTTACTCGTGCCTGTCCTTCTATTGTTCTATTGCTTCTATTGTTGGGCTTCTATGGCTTGTATTGAAAATATTTTTCTATAGATATCTCTGCGGTAGATACTTTGTTAAACTCAGCCCTTTAAAGAATGAGACCCAAAAATTAAATGATGACTGACGAAGAAAGAATCGAACTGCAACAAAACAACCCACTGCACGGGCTAAAGCTAGAAACTATGTTGCAGGAGTTGGTGGATTTTTATGGATGGGACATTCTAGATGCAGCAATGCGCTTTAACTGCTTCAATACCAAACCTTCGATTGCAAGTAGCGTAAAGTATTTAAAGAAGACTGAATGGGCGAGAGAAAAATTAGAAAACTTTTACCTATATCGTTTTAAGCGTATGCCAAGAGCGAGTGCAGAGGAATATGACCTACCACCAAGAGCTCGTACTTTTCCTCATGGGCTTGAGCCTAAAGAGCCAATGCAGCTAACGGTTGATTCTATTCTTAAATCACAGGCCAAAGCAGCCTCTGCATTTAAACAGCGCTCCCCAAGAGGACGTCCTTCACGCCGGTAATACAACGCGTGAATTGGCAATAGAGCCCCATTTGACCTTTCAGATGAGGCTCTAAAAAATCGCAAGTGGATAGCTGAGCTGATTGTCCGATTATCCACTTACCTACTAGTTACTGCTTACGCTTTTTGCTCTTTTTTCCTGTTCCGGCTGGCTTTGCACGCGGTTTCATCGGTTGAAAATACGCTTCACTCTGGTCGTCTTCCACCTCAAAACCTTCTACCTGTTCACGTTCAAGCTGGAACTTATTCTTCTTTTCGATCACTTTAAATTGGTGATAATCATCGTAATCAATCAGAGATAAGCCTAAACCGACTTCACCTGCACGGCCACTGCGTCCAATTCGATGCATATAGTCGGCAGGACTACGCGGAAGATCGAAGTTGATGACCACTGGTAGCTTTTCTATATCCAGACCACGCGCGGCAATATCGGTAGCGATAAGGACTTGAATCTCGCCTGACTTAAAGCCGTCAAGAACACGCGTACGCGCTCCTTGTCCTTTGTCACCATGGAAAACCTCGGCGGCGATGCCACGTTTCGATAGTTTTTGAGCCAGATGGTTACAAGCATTTTTAGCATTAACAAAAATCAATGTCTGTCGCCACTGGTGCTGTTTAATGAGATGTGCAAGTACTGCTGTCTTTTGACCCTTGTTCACGCTAAATACACGCTGGACCAAAGTACTCGCTTCAGCGCTTTGAAGTTGAATTTCAATTGGGTCACTGAGCAAGTTCTGAGCCAAAGTCGTTACTTTTTCAGGAAAAGTCGCAGAGAAGAGCAAGGTCTGTTTGTTCTTTGGCAGCAGATCAAGAATCTTATTTAGCTCGTCGGTAAATCCAAGGCTCAACATACGATCGGCTTCGTCGAGCACGAGCGTTTTTACTTGGTCTAGCTTGATAGCGTTACTCGAGATCAGATCAAGTAGTCGACCCGGAGTCGCAACGATAATGTCACTACCGCCACGAAGTGCGAGCATTTGTGGGTTTACTGATACACCACCAAATACAGCGACTGTTTTGATCTTATCTCTAAGATGATATGAGTATGATTTTACACTATAGGCCACCTGAGACGCCAACTCACGAGTTGGAACTAGAATCAGGTGAGAAACAAAATTACCACGACGAGTATTTGAGGAATCTTGCTCAAGAATCTTTTGCAGAATTGGCAACGAAAACGCGGCAGTTTTTCCAGATCCCGTGTTGGCACCACCAATGATATCTCTTCCATTAAGCACATGAGGAATGGCATGCGATTGGATGGGAGTTGGCTGGTGATATTCTAATTCATCTAGTCGCTCGACTAGGGTTGAAGTCAGGCCAAGGTCGGAAAAAGTCGTTTGCTGTGTTTTATCTATCATTACAATGAGTGGCTCAATACTGGCTAAAGGCCGTGTATCTTATGCTATTTGGCGCGAGGGTGTTAGCTATATTGATTCAACCACAATATTAACGGCGCATAAACGAGTTTCCGAGCGCACTATTTTTATAAGGACAGTCACTGAAGTATCCCCACAAAACTGAGAGAAAAAGCTAATAAATTCATTTTATTGGGAACATTCATGACGCTTAGTGATC
>NZ_JBNJOJ010000038.1:0-43305 GCF_050113655.1 Vibrio sp. TRT 29B02 | reverse complement strand
CAATTGCCCATCTACACGCAAATCAAGCGCAATCTAAAGCTATCCACTAAATCAGTCGTTCACAATGCGGATGAAATTCTCAAGACCGGCTTTGTAAAAGAATTAGGGAAGCGGATTGGTAATATTGCTCTTGGAATTTCTGCCGCCAGAGGTGTGGGTTATGTTGGTTTACTTGTGGGGGCCGTTAGCGGTGTCGATAACATTTTCGAAGCGTGCAAGGTGGATGGTACTGGCGAGTGTGGCAAGACAACAACTCGTGAAGTCGTTGGGTTTATTGGTGGCTGGTATGGAGGCCTAAAGGGCGGAACAGTTGGTGTTAGTCTATTTGTGCTTGCTGTTGGTGTAACGGCCTCAACTCCGATACTTGCTCTTGCTGCCATCGGTGGAGCGGTTGTTGGTGGGGCCGTTGGCGGTGTCGTTGGAGCAACAACTGGCAAAGCGATTGGAGATATCATGTATGAAAAGACAATCGAACTTTATGAATGGGGTGAGGATTTTCTGTGATTGAGGTTCTTAAAGATCTTGAAACTATTGTTGTTGGTTTGCTTTCTGCTTATGCCATTGTTTGGTCTGTGCCAGCTGTCTTTATGAGTGCAGTTGTTAGCTTAGGTAGTTTAAAACATATAATTTTTATTGATCAGCAGTTAGCGAAAGATCTTGATAAGTATTATGACCACAATGGTTATATGCGTCCTAAATATCAATTGTCTTGGGAGATTGGTAGCCGTTGCTTTGATTATTGGGTTAAATACCCATTCATACGTAAGCGTTCAACAACCAAATCAACGAAATTTAAAGTGTTTATGTGGGTTAATGCTTTAGGTATGTGGAGCTATATAGGAATTATATTTTCAACTTTTATTGAAAAATTGCTTGGTATTTAACTTTGATACAAGCACTTGTCATGTTTTCGACTCGGTCTTCGAGCTATTGGATGTTCCGCTCTGAGGAATCCCCTGATGATTTAGATAAAAATCGGCTTTGTTTCCTAATTCGATTTCAGTTAAAAACACGCCTAACATGACTAAATGTTAGGCGATCACCATCGTTTCGGGCATACTAGTCCTGTGAGCTTGTTTAACGCTTTTATCATGGCGTAAGTTTCACCAACCTGAGCATTGTAGTTTGTCAGACTTAATCGCCCACCGAACAACTGCTTAACTCGATACATTGCTGTCTCTGATAGTGAGCGTTTATGATAGCCGTACTGCTTTTTCCACTTATTGTTGGAGCCGTAGAGCTTTTGGCAACCTACCGCTAAATTCCTAGGGTGGCCACTCTCCCAGAAGGCAGCCCCTTCTCTAGGAGGGATGAGTACTTCCTTAGCTCTATAGCCTTTCTGTTCTTGGGGCTAACGGGACGCGAGCTTAATGTGACAGCGATTCACCTCCCTTACGCTGCTCCTGAATATCACCGCCAGTATCAGCAGCGCTTTGCTTGTCAGGTGAAGTTCAATCAGGATGAGTTAGTACTGCGGTTTGATGCCGAGCGGCTTGCGGTTCAGTTCGGATGTTCTGAGAGAACGTTGAGACGGCACTTGGAACAGTGCTGCACGAGTTATCAGCAGCTTTTGAATGAAGTGCGTGCCGATCTGGCTAAAGAGTATCTGGTTGGGACGCGTTTAACGGTAGAAGAGATTGCGTTTCGCCTTGGCTACAGTGATAGCGCTAATTTTCGTCGAGCATTTAAACGCTGGACAGGAACAACTCCCCAACACTTCAGAGCATAAATCTAGCGGCACAGATAGAACAAATGCCAGCAAAAATGCTGGCATTTGGTCGATAAATGGATGAGCTTTAAGATTATTCGCTTTCGCGATTAGAAGCCCATACGTACATCAGTTCAAGAGCAATGGTTGCTCCTGCAAGCGCTGTAAGGTCACTCTGGTCATAAGGTGGAGAGACTTCCACTACGTCCATGCCAACAACGTTGATGCCAGCTAAACCACGTAGAATCTTCAACACTTTATCTGAGTTCAGACCGCCACAAACGGGTGTTCCTGTACCTGGAGCGAAGGCTGGATCGAGACAGTCGATATCAAACGTTACATACACTGGCTTATCACCAATGATGTCACGAACACGTGCTACGATGTCCTCTGTGCTCAGATCGTTCGCTTCCATCGCATTGATAACGTTGAAGCCGTGACCATCTTGTTTGTATTCAGTACGGATACCGATCTGAACCGAATGCTTCGGTGAAATCAGCCCTTCGTTTGGCGCATGATAGAACATGGTGCCGTGATCATAGCTGCTGCCGTTAGCATAAGTATCGGTATGTGCGTCAAAGTGGATCAGAGCCATCTCTCCGTGATGTTTCGCGTAAGCGCGTAAAATCGGCAAAGTGATGAAGTGATCGCCACCCAAAGCTAACATGGTCTTGCCGCTTTTTAGGATTTCACTGGTTGCCGCTTCTAAACGGTAAGTGAAGTCTTCAGCATCGCCACAATCAAACACTAAGTCGCCCGCATCGATAACTTTCGCACGGTCGAAGACGTTGAAGTTCCATGGGAACTTTTTGCCTTCCCAAGCCAGATTGACTGACGCGCGACGAATCGCATCCGGCCCCATACGTGCACCTGGTCTACCTGATGTCGCCATATCTAGCGGCACACCGAATACCACCAAATCGGCGTCGGCTGAAACAGGGTTGCGCAGGTACGGCTTGCGCATAAAACTCATCGAGTTTGAGTAGAGTGAATAATCAGTCTTAGTGAACAAATCATTCATTTAAAAATCCTCTAAATAGGTGTAACCCGCTAGGCCACCTTCTAATTCTTCTAGAACGGTTTTCTGCTCGCTCGCTTCTACGCGCTCGGCAACCAGTTCACGATAGTGGTTACGAATCTTATCGACGTCGATATGAACGTAACGCATCATGTCCTCAACGGTATCACCCACGTCTATACGCTCAATGACCGTGTTGCCCGTGTCGTCAACCGTGACAACCGCGCTGTGAGTATCACCAAATAGGTTGTGCATATCACCAAGGATCTCTTGGTACGCGCCAACGAGGAAAAAGCCCATTAAGTATGGTTTGTCTTTGTTCCAAGCGGGCACTGGCAAGGTAGTTTCGATGCCTTGACCTTCAACGTACTGTTCAATTGCACCATCTGAGTCACAGGTGATGTCCAACATGACCGCGCGACGGTCTTCCACATTTTCCAAACCTGATAGAGGCAGAATAGGGAAGACTTGATCGATACCCCAAGCATCCGGTAGAGACTGGAACAGCGAGAAGTTGACAAAGAACTTATCCGCTAGTCGTTCGTTCAGCTCGTCCAGAATTGGGCGATGGAAGCGGTTTTTATTGCTCATTTGGCGGCTTAGTTCGAAGTAAATTCGAAGCGAAAGCTGCTCTGCCCATGCACGTTGCTGAAGATTCAGTACACCAGTCGCAAACTGAGAATGCACTTCTGCTAAGTCACTTTGAGTATCGTTATAGATCTCGATCAGAGCTCGTGCATCGCTGCCATCTTGGAGGTTTTCCCAGCTTCGCCACATATTTTGTAGCAAAGTTGGGTCTTGTGCATCGGGTGCAACCACATGCTCTGGATGATACGCTTCCGTACCAATAACGTTCGTGATCAATACCGCATGATGAGCAGTTAAAGAACGACCTGACTCTGAAATAATAACAGGAACTGGCTGTTCATACTGCTGACATACGTCACCCACAGTGCTCACGATGTTGCGAGCATACTCGATCAGACCGTAGTTCATCGAGTTTGACGATTGGCTGCGAGTGCCATCGTAATCAATCGCTAGACCACCACCAATGTCGAAGTATTTGATGCCAGCCCCCATAGCACGCAGTTCGCAGTAAAAGCGAGCAGACTCATTAACGCCATTGCGGATATCGCGAATGTTAGCCATTTGCGAGCCAAGGTGGAAGTGTACCAGTTGCATTGCATCTAGCTGATCTTCCTGTTTTAGGCGTTCGATAACGGTCAATACTTGAGAAGCGGCTAAGCCGAACTTCGATTTTTCGCCACCGCTTGATTGCCATTTGCCCGCTCCTTGTGAAGCGAGTCGGATGCGGAGACCTAGGCGTGGTTTAACGCCTAAACTTTCAGCTTCTTTTAGTACCAAATCAAGCTCAGAAAGCTTCTCTAGTACGATAAATACTTTGTGACCCAGTTTCTCGCCGATCAGGGCAAGGCGGATGTACTCTCTGTCTTTGTAACCGTTACATACGATCACTGAGCTGGCTTTTTGCGCCAGTGCGAGTACAGCGAGCAATTCAGGCTTACTGCCAGCTTCAAGACCAAGTTGTTTTGTTTCCAACTGAGCCTGACTTTCCAGGATTTCGTCAACAACTTCTTTTTGCTGGTTAACCTTAATTGGATAAACCAACAAATAGTTATTTTGGTATTGGTTTTCTTCAATCGCTTGGTTAAACGCTTGGCAAATACCATGCACGCGTTGGTGCAAAATCTGTGGGAATCGAACTAGTACTGGCAGGTTGAGTTGCTTTTGCTCTAGCTGCGAAACGATGTTACTCAATGGAATTTGGTGCGCGTTATCGCTGCGAGGTGATACATACACCTCACCCTGATTGTCGATACCATAGAAGCCTTGGCTCCAGTAGTGAACATTGTAATCAGCGCGAACACGGTCAAGTTTGGAAATGTTTTCCACATCAAATCTCACAAAGACAGAGATAAAAAAACATGATTCAGAATGGCCTGAAATCATACCTGATACGGGGCTGGATAGGGTTAAAAGCCGTCGTGTCGAGCGCATTAACGGATAAATATTAGCTTGAGTCTAACAAAACAATTTTGTCGCCACGATTGGATATGAACTCTGTGAGTTATATTAGAGCCTTTATCTGGACTTAGTGAAATTCAATCACAAGACTAACCTTTATTTGGCTAGGTTGAACCGCTAAAATGGGCACAAATTGAATAGTGTTGGATGAAACATGGCAAAATTAACACTCCAAGAGCAAATGCTAAAAGCGGGCTTGGTGAACGAGAAAAAGCTTAAAAAAGCGAAGAAAGGTTCTAAAAAATCGCGTGTTCAAGCACGTGAAGTCAAAGCTGCGGTTGAAGAGAATAAACGTCAGCAACAAGAACGTGATAAAGCGCTGAGCAATGAACAGAAAGAGCAACGCTTGAGCAAAGAAATTCAGGCGCAAATTAAACAGTTGATCGAGATGAATAAAATCGATCTTAAAGACGGTGACATCAAGTACAACTTTACCGATGGCACGTTAGTAAAATCTGTTTATGTTGAGTCTTTAGTTCGTGATCAACTGGCAAAAGGGATCTTGTCTATTGCGCGTAGTGAAGAGTCTTACGTTGTGATTCCTAGCAGTGTCGCCAAGAAAATTGCATTGCGTGATGAGAGTGCGATCATTGAGCAGAATGCGCCAGCTGAAGACCTTCCAGCAGAAGATGATCCATACGCTGATTTTGTCGTGCCAGATGATTTGATGTGGTAGAGCAAAATACCGACAAATAAAAAACCAGCCACTAGGGCTGGTTTTTTTAAATCTTAAATAGATGACGCTAAGGTCAATCTAAAATTAAGCAGCTACAACGTTAGCAGCTTGTGGGCCTTTTTGACCTTGTTCAACTTCGAAAGATACGTGTTGACCTTCTTTCAGAGTTTTGAAACCTTCAGAAGCGATTGCACGGAAGTGTACGAATACGTCAGCGCCGCCGTTTTCAGGAGTGATGAAACCGAAGCCTTTCTCTTCGTTGAACCATTTAACGATACCAGTAGTTTTGTTAGACATAATCTGTCCCTTATATAAATTGAATTAATCTTCGTTTATGCGCTGAAAATTTGAACTATTTAATGTAACAATGAAGCTAAGGGAAACACAGAGGATAACGCCGGTAACGCAGGAATTCTAAGGATTTACTTTTGACTTGCAGTTTCACTAATAACTCTGAATTGCAGAGCGAATAAATCTTACCTTATTCCACACGGTTGTAAAGAGATATTTTGCTAAAGTTGGTTATTTTTTGTTCACATTGATATTAAAGCCCTCATTGAGGGCTTTAATTGAGTATAACGACAACCTAAGAAAAAATCTTTTTATCACGGAGAGTTAACTTAGATCTTCTTAAAGATGATCGAAGTGTTGATGCCACCAAAGGCGAAGTTGTTACTCATCAGATATTCGACCTCTAACTCTCGACCATTGCCAGTGATGTAATCAAGGTTGCCACACTGCTCGTCAAGAGAGTCTAAGTTCAATGTTGGGCTGAACCAACCAGTGTGCATCATCTCTAGGCTTAACCACGCCTCAATCGCACCACAGGCCCCAAGAGTATGACCAAAATAACTCTTTAGAGAACTGATGGGTACCTTGCCCAGTGCGTTGGCTGTTGCGTTACTCTCTGCGATATCACCACGATCAGTGGCGGTTCCGTGTGCCGAGACATAGTCGATCTGCTCCGCTTTGATGCCTGCATTTTCTAATGCCATCTCCATACAGATTTGCATGGTTTCCATTTGTGGTTGGGTGACATGGGCTGCATCACAGTTGCTGGCAAAGCCAATGATTTCAGCGTAGATTTTAGCGCCGCGAGCCTTAGCATGTTCATACTCTTCCAGAATCAAAGTACCAGCACCTTCACCAATCACTAAGCCATCGCGATGAGTGTCATAAGGTCTAGGTGTGCTTTTAGGCGCGTCGTTTTTCAAACTGGTGGCAAAAAGAGTATCAAACACCGCGGATTCAGTCGGGCACAGTTCTTCGCCTCCACCCGCAACCATGACGGTTTGATAACCATGCTTGATTGCTTCATAGGCGTAACCAATGGCTTGACTGCCTGAAGTACACGCACTGCTCGTTGGGATCACTCGTCCTTTCAGGCCGAAGAACAGTCCGACGTTGACCGCGGTTGTATGAGGCATCATTTGTACATAGGTAGTCGCGGTAATTGCCTTGGTCGTTTTGTCATTGAGCATTACGCCAAAGGCACCGATCGCATCGGTACTGCCCGTTGATGAACCGTAGGCAATGCCAGTTTGTCCATTCGTCAGTACTTCTGCACCGATTAGCCCCGCTTGTTGCAGAGCATTTTCAGTTGCAACGGTCGCCAGTTTAGACACACGACCCATTCCGCGAACTTGTTTGCGTTTGTAGTGTTTTGGCAATTCAAAATCGTCTACAGGCGCGGCAAGCTTAGTATTGAGACCTTCGTACTGCTCATAGCTTGGCATGTACTGAGTGGCGTTTTGACAGGCTCTGAGTTTTGGTTCTACGGATTGCCAGTCGTTACCAAAAGCAGTAACACCAGACATGCCCGTTACGACAACGCGACGACTCATACCAGACCTCCGTTAACTGAAATGACTTGGCGAGTAACGTAACCTGCAATATCAGACATTAGATAACTCACCAGACCGGCAACCTCTTGCGGCTCACCCATTCGACGAAGTGGAATTTGCGGCATAGCGTGCTCTTTTACATGCTCATCAACCATACCGGTATCAATTAGACCCGGAGCGACACAGTTCACGGTGATTTTTCGCTTCGCCAGTTCAAGTGCGAGGGATTTTGTTGCGCCGATAACGCCCGCTTTAGCTGCACTGTAGTTAGTTTGGCCACGATTACCCATCAATCCAGAGACAGAAGCAAGTGTAACAATGCGGCCACCTTTGCGTTTTTGAACCATTGGCATTACGCATGGGTGAAGCACGTTATAAAAACTGTCGAGGTTGGTATGGATAACACCGTCCCACTCTTCTTCTGTCATCGCTGGGAACGCTGTATCGCGCGTAATGCCTGCGTTGTTCACCACGCCATAGTAAGCGCCATGCTCTGCGATATCGCTTTCTAGTTTATAACGGCACTCTTCGCGATTACTGATATCAAACTGGATCAGACGACCATTGCCACCATTTTCGATAATAGTGTCTAAGGTTTGCTGAGCACCTTGTTGGTCACCCATGTAATGAACGGCGATGGTGAATCCATCTTTTGCCAACTGAATTGCGATTGCTTGGCCGATGCCTTTACTTGCGCCTGTAACTAAAACTTGACGGGTCATTGGTGACTCCTGATTTTCATTTCTTGTAATTTTTGTTCTGAAGGTACGTATACATTTAACTGGCAACTCGCGACGGTCTGTTGTTCGAACTCGATACGCGCAGAGAAGACCGCCATACCATTATCTTCCATCATTTTCTCGGCATAGATGTCGAGCTGTTGACCATTTTGGAACGCATCACAATGAGAAATGTATCGACGGCTCCCAAGCAAGAAGCCGATAGGGGGTTCTGCGCCTTGTTGAATGGCGTGGTAGCCTGACCAAGCCGCGACGGATTGAGCCATAAACTCAATTCCTACATATGCAGGAAGAGTGCTGGTGTCAGTATTATAAAATGGATTCTTTGCACCTATATCCACCTGACAGTGGATGGTGTCTTGTTGAATGTCTAGCGCACGATCGATAAGGATCATCGGCTCATCATGCGGCAGTAATTGTGCGATAGGAGGATAGCTAGTCATGGATGTAACCAAAGATGAGACTGATATTGTTGCCACCAAATGCAAACGAGTTGCTTAAAATGGCTTTACCCTGCAATTTGGTCGTCGTTTCAACCAGTGAAACTTCGATATCCGCGGCTTTGTCACGGCAATGCTGCATGGGTAGCTCTAAGTCGTAATTCAAAATATGCCACGCAATGGCGGCTTCGGTAGCGCTTGCAGCGCCAAGGGTGTGACCGGTTAGAGGTTTGGTCGAGCTGACCACTACCCGATCGCCAAATAAGCGATGAATCGCTTTGCTTTCCATGCTGTCATTAAGTGGGGTTGCCGTTCCGTGGGCATTGATATAGCCGATGTCACCGACCACTAGTCCTGCGTCATCGAGCGCTTTTTGCATCGCTTGCTCTGCACCATTTCCCTCAGGGTGAGGTGCCGAAATATGGTGGGCATCAGAACTGTCGCCCGCGCCCAACAGAGCGACCTTAGATGGTTGATAACTCAACAACATCAAGGCGGCTGATTCGCCAATATTGATACCGTCTCTTGCTTGGCTAAATGGCTGGCAAAGTGTATTTGAAAGTGCTTCCAGACCATTAAAACCGTTTAGAGTTAAGCGGCAAAGCGTATCTACGCCGCCGACGATGACTGCATCGACGAGACCGCTACCCAGTAATCGTTGCGCTGTGATAAATACGCGACCACTGGATGAACATGCGGTAGAGATTGCGTAACATGGCCCTGTGATTCCGAAGTAGGCAGCAACAAAGTCACTGGTGTTGCCTAGCTCCTGCTTACGATAGTGGTAGTGTTCAGGGAAGGCGCCGCTCTCAAGTCTCTGTCGATATGCGATCTCGCCATCGGCAATACCAGACGTGCTGGTTCCTATGATAACGGCGACTCTTGAGGGACCAAACTCATTGATCGCTAAGCGAACCTTATGCTCAATTTGCTTTATTGCCGAGAGAGCCAATTGATTGTTGCGTGTATCAAACTCCGCGAGATGAGAAGGGAGCTCTGGAAGTGGGTCATCAATACGACCTACTACGGTGGAAGTACCCGTATTGAGGATATGGTCATCGACCACCATATTTGAGGCTTGTTGGCCGGACAGGCACAAGTGTATCTGGGATACGTCTGATCCCATCGCGGAATGAAAGCCACAATCTTGAATAAAAATCGGTTTAGAAACGTGTGTCAGCATGATGGCTATCTAGTTGGGGCTGTACTAAATTGCAGCGTTTTTATTTTTACAGTGTAGTTGTCGATTAAGTGATTAAAGGTAATTTCACCCACTAGCCTGTCCTTGTTGCTGTAATGGATGTCAATGACCTTTTCACCGGCGCTATCGAATATAGCTCTGGAATTGTTTTCATCAATCATTCTCCACCTTACCTTATTTAGAGGGGCTTCCCAAGCAGAACTCGGCCAGAGCGTGATCATCAGATTAAATAGCACTTGTTCTGGTTGTGGTAAGACGCCTCCAAGACCGCTCATCACATCTGTTGAAATGCTATCGTTTTGATAGGTAAGGGACAGAATCCGTGTTCCCCAAGAAGAAAAACCTGCCAGAACGAGCTTATCTTGCGAGACTTGCAATTGTACCGGCAATTGTTCGCTACGAGTTTGCGCTCCGTTTTGCCACTGCGCTTCAATTAATTGGCTAGCCGTCAGTGAATAACCTAGCGACGCAGGGATTGGTAGGTTTACTTGGGTCTGCTTGGCGACCACTACGGTTGGAGTTGTACTTTGCGGAGTGGAACTGCAAGCGCTAAGAACGCCCCCAAGCACTATTGAGCACAGTGTTTTCGCCAAAGTAGTGCGCTTCATTGTTTCTCCTCATTAATCGCGAGTGGAGACAGTAGCCAAGCGACAAAAATTCCGCTAAGAACTGTAATTCCAAAGCTATGAATGGCGTGTGTCTGGCTCAGTGACAGTAACCCGAAAGAGAGTAACGTTGTCAGAGCGGATAAAGTGATCGCCAGTAATGTACTTGGACTACGCGCTTTTTCAGCAAAAAATAGTGTGTAGTCGATGCCAATCCCAATTATGAGAATAAGTGCGAGTAAATTGAACAAATTTAGGGTTGAACCGAGCATCGCCGCTGTCGCGATTCCCACAAGACAAGCAATAAGGGAAGGGATGAGTATTAGCACTGCGTGTTTGAGACCATAACGTTTGACCAGTAAACCACTAATCACCACGAGGGCGATGACCAATAGTTCAAGGACTTTGACGCGGTACTCGCCAAACAAAGTAGAGATCTCTTCTGCCTTATTGAGGTAGCTTATATCGGGATGAGCGTGTGCAAACTGGTTGACGATTTCGGCATTGTTGAGCTTAGTGAGTACAACGATTGCGGCCACTTGCTGCTCAATCTGCCCTACATATAAGAAGCGCACAGGCTCAGAGACAATCTGCTGTAAATACTCCTGTAGATTTACTGGCTTAAACGCTTCTGCGAGTAAGGGCACAGACGTGAGCTTAAGTGTATCGCTCAATTTGTCGCCCTGTGATGCGTACAGATTCTCGATTAACTGGTAATCACTCTGTTGGCGTGTGATAGAACCAAGATATTGAGTCAGACTTTGATAACCTTCAATCGAGCCCTCTTGTTGCCATTGGTCTAGGGTCGGATGGAGCGACTCAAGGCGCTGCATTAGCAATTCATCATCATTGGCGGTCACGACTAACATCTGTTGAGAAGATTGCAGCCCACTGATTTCGTTGATCTGCTGCTCCTGCAATTTGAGGCTATCTGGCATAGCCTGAAGTTGACGGATATCGTCATCATAGTGCAGCGCAGTCAGAGGAAGTAAGGTGGCAGCCAAACAGATTACTGGCATGGTGAGTTTAAAGCTCGGTTTTTCCCATTGCCCCAACCAGCGTTGCCATAGCCAGTTGCCCGGTAAAGGTCGAGACTCGGTGGGGCGTTTGGCTAGAATCGGATACCAAGCGACAACGGTAGCGTAGGCTGCAATTAAACCAATCGACGAGAACAGGGCAAGTTGCTGTAGACCTGGGAAAGGAGCGATCAGCATCCCCAGATATCCAATCAAACTGGTGACCAGTCCCATCGAAATGGCTGCAAGAATATGTTTCAGCCCTTTGCGGCTATCCCAACTGTGTCCAGCAGCAAGGCGTTCCGTTAGGTAATGGAATGCGTAGTCGATGGAGACACCAATCAGACTGGCACCAAACACCAGACTAAACAGATGTACTCGCCCAAACAGCTCTGTGGTAACAGCAAGGGCCGCGACTAAACCGATGCTGATCGATAGCAGCGCTAGCATCAGTGGCGCACCACTTCTGAATACGCCTATCACCAAAACGATGACACCGAATAGCGAAAAAAGACCGATGGTGCTGATTTCTGATTTCGCACTCTTAGTTCCAAACTCGGCGTAGAAGAGCACACCCGTGTGGAGCGTCTGAGCCTGATACTGCGTGGTCAGTTGCTGCTCTATATCGATAATTTGGGATACACCCTCTTGGGCATTGAGGCTGTAAGGAGAATCTTTGAGTGTTGCCGTGATCAGCACATACTTCTGATTTTGGTGCCGAGTGGTCAGGTATCCGTTGTCGATGCTAAAGGCGGAACTTTGTTGAGTTAACTGGCCAAGATAGTCGCGAAACAACAAAAATGGGTCGCTGGCGAGTTCATTACCAGTGACGCCAGAAAATGGGTTATAGATCGATTGGACGACGTACTGAACTTGAGCCTCCGGTGTTGCCGTGAGACGTTGGCGTTGCTCCGGTGTGAGCTGTTGAAAACGGTGCTGAAAATAGTAACTCGCCCACTGCTGCTGTTGCTCGGCCGACACTTTTCCAGTGACTTCCGTAAATAGTCCAGTATCGGACAGAGCCTGCTCAAGAGCATTTGCCGCGGCAAAAAGCTGGTCGTCTTTTTGAGTACGAAGAACGAAGACCACTTTATCGCTGAAGTTGTTCGAAACGGTTTCAAACGCTTGCTCAGCAATGGGGTTTTGCTGGTTTTCTGGCAGCAACTTTAAGATGTTGGTCTCAATGGGAGATTGAGCTGACCAAATCCACTGTTTAGCCAGCAGGGCAAGAAAAAGCAATACTAGACCAAGCCAAGCTATTGCTATGTTCTTGCCACCCAAGCTTTGGCGAGTTGCATTGTCAGAAACTGAATTGCTCTTGTTCCGCATCACTTAGGCTCTCTGGCTGATGAGTCTGGTTGGTAAAAAGAATTTCGGTCTTGTCACCACGAATTTCCTGCAATATCAGACCATCGATATCCTGCTTTCCTGTCAGAGTGATAGACTCAAACACGGAGTTTAGGGGGGATTGTTTAGGTGTTAGCCTAAGCGTCCATTGCCCTTCGTTGATGGCTAAATTCAGATCAAACTGCTCTTGTAGTGCTTCGGTATCGCCATGGAAAACCGCTAGGAATACATGGCTAAAATAGAACGCCATTGGGTTCTCTTTTGCCGTGATAATCTGAGGCGCTTGTCCGGCAAATGTTTGGCGTAGCTTATCTTGTGTCAGCACCAACTGAACTGGGAATGGTGTAGTTTGCTGCCACAGTAACCCTTGTGCTTTGTTTAGCGTGAACTTTCCTTGCGAACTTAACGGTTGCTCAAACAGTTCAAGATGACGAAGTTGAGTAAAGTCGCCGCGAACGGTCGCGCTCTTGGCTAACTCTGTTTGCAGCGAGGAAAGATCCGTGACTTGCGCCCAGCTAAAGGGAGAGAGTGCTAATAAAGCGAGCATTAACCACTTTTTCATTGAGCGATTCTCCCGTGTTGGTGCCAATGCTCAATTTTATCGATAAAGATCTTCGGTGAAGCAAAGCACATTTCCTGTTCTTTGATACTGACTGCTACTTGTGTGGTGTGCGCTTTACACATCCTCGCACCTGTTTCAGCATCGGAGATTAGGTAATCGACACGCAGTCGATTCTCCCACTCAGTCAGTTTGGCAGTTACGCGGATTTGGTGATTGAAAGGAATCGCTTTCACGTACTTAACGCGCGTATCTATGATTGGCCACATGTAGCCAGATTCATTCATCGCGAGATAACCGTAGTCGATCTTCTCCATCATGACGCGGCGGGCTTCTTCAAAAAAGCGAAAGTAGTTGCCGTGGTAAATCACACCCATAGGATCTGCGTCTTGAAACGAGGTGACCAGTGTCACCTCAGATTCGAGTGGAAATTGGATTGCTTGCTCCATTAAGCCTCCGGATAGAGTGACCAGTGGCGTTGCTGAATTCGAGAAATAAAGTGGCGAAGGTCGTGTTCAAGTGGACGATCTTCTACGACAAATTCAAATTCATTTAATACCGCATCACGAATCATCTTGAGGTTGTCACTCATATGGTGCTCATCAAGTTCATTATGGCGACGACGAATCTCTACGGCCTGAATACTTGCAAGCAATGACGCCGCAGCGACTTGTTCGGTTAATTGGAGTACACGCAAACAGTCACGAGCTGCAATCGTACCCATACTGACCTTGTCTTGGTTGTGACATTCAGTTGAGCGAGAGAAAACGCTGGCTGGCATGGTGTGCTTCAACGCTTCTGCTGTCCAAGCTGAAATACCTATCTGCACTGCTTTGAAGCCGTGGTTGATCGGTTTACGTTCACCCTCTGCTCCCGTTAGGTTAAAGGGCAAGCCATTGTTGAACTTATAGTCCATTAGTTGTGCCATTTGACGATCGAGCAGATCCGCTAGGTTAGCGATACCCGTCTTGAGGGTATCCATCGCCATAGCAATATGACCGCCATAGAAGTGGCCGCCGTGCAGCACGCGTTCGTTTTCACCGTCAATGATTGGGTTATCGTTAGCGCTGTTCAGTTCGTTTTCGATCATTGAACGCAGCCACGGCAGTGAGTCCTGAACAACCCCAATCACATGCGGTGCACAACGGAGTGAATAACGATCTTGTAGACGGTCACTGTTGCGTGGAGGACGTTCGGCGTTGAGATCGGCACGCAGCCATGCAGCAACTTGCTGTTGACCAGGGTGAGGTTTCACCGCAAATAGTGCTTCATCAAAGTGAAAGTCATTGCCATGCATGCCGACAGAAACCATCGCGGTGATCTTGGTACATAGTTGAGCAAGATATTCTGCGCGTTTGTATGCCAGACAAGCGAGAGCGGTCATGACCGATGTGCCATTCATCAGGGCGAGGCCCTCTTTAGGTTTAAGATGAATAGGGTTGATGCCTAACTCGGCGTAGACTTCAGCGGTAGGGTGGACTTCACCTTTATAGATGACCTCTCTTTCTCCAATCAGAGCGGCAGCAAGATAAGAGAGTGGCGTTAAATCACCGCTTGCACCTACTGAGCCTTCTTGTGGGATACGAGGAGAAATGTCTTGGTTGATAAGAGTAACGATCTGGTTGAGCAAATCGTGTGTTACTCCTGAAACCCCTTGGGCTAATGAACATAATCGAGTGGCGAGCACGGCTCGCGCCTGTTGGTGCGAGAGCACTTCTCCTAGACCACAACCATGGAAGCGGGTGAGGTGAAGCGGAAGTTCATCGACTAGGTTCGGTGGAATCGCAACCGTGCAAGAGTCACCATAACCTGTGGTTACGCCGTAAATGACGCCTTCCTCTTTCAACAAACGTTCAAGAAACTGAACACCTTTGTCTATTTTAGTGGTGAATTGTGGTGAATTATTGAGGCTAGCATTGGCACCTTCGGCAATGGCAACTACATCTTCTATGCTCAGCGCCTGTGCGCCAAACGTAATGGTGTTATCGTTTTGCATCGTCATCTTGCTGATTACTTAATGTCCAAAAGTTGAAAAAATTATACCACTGCAGTGGCGCTTGCAGGGTGTAGTGTTGCAGACGTTGGGCATAGTCTTGCACAACCTGTTGTAATGCTGCTTGTCGCTCTTTGCGTGGCAGCACGATTTGTTCTCTAAACGGCTCAAAGTAGACGTTAAAGTGTGGCTTATCGCTACTGTCATCGCGAAGTCCAAAGAGTAAATAAACGGGGGCTTTCAAAATAGCCGCCAGCATAAACGGCCCTTGCGGGAAAGGCGCTGGTTTACCGAGAAAATCGGCCCACACCGAACGGCTCTCTTTGCTGGTCGATGTGCGATCACCAACGATCACGATCCATTCACCCTGCTCAATTTTTTGCTGTAAGAGAATCGCCGTATCGGGCCCCATAGAGCTAACCTGAATCAGATTGAGCTCAGAGCTAGGATTAACGGCTTTCATCACGCTGTTAAAGCGTTCCGCATGCTCAGTAAACACCAAGGCATTGATCTTGATATGAGAATGTCGACGCCCAAGCGCACGACACAATTCGATATTACCCAGATGAGAGCCGAGAATAACAACCCCTTGTTTGTTGTCCACCATACGTTGAAAGTTTTCCTGACCATGAATGGTTAGGTTCTCGACACTGAAGTCACCCTTCCAAGCAGCCAATTTATCAAGCATGGTATGACCAAACGACAGCAGGTGATGATAGCTGTCGAGTTTTTCTGGTAACTCGAAAGAGTGCTGCTGTGCGTACGACTTGAGTTGCGAGAGATAGATTTCTGATGCTTGCTTTGCATCCTTACCGACGAGGTGATAATAGCCGATAACCACTTTCAGAATAAGATTAAAGACTTTGCGACCCAGCAAACTGTAGATCGCCAGCAACAGCTTGATACCGAAGATCGTGCCTTGCTCTTGTCGTTTCGACCAGTGTGGCTGATCATCACTGTTGTTTTTTCTGCGCTTACGGGCGATTAGCTGGGGGACTCGCGGCAGCATGCCGAAAAACAGTCGAGTATGCATCCAACTGATTTTGACGTTATCCCAAAGTGCATCAAAATGGGATATTCCCCCTTCAGGGTAGATGACGCGAGTTTCAACAAACTCAATATCAACGCCTTCCCAATACATACGCACAAGGATTTCGATGTCGAAGTCCATCCGTGTGCCAATGTCATACTTGTCTAGCACTGCGATGGTCTTGTTAACGGGATAGGCACGAAAGCCGCACATGCTGTCTTTGATGGTCAGAGATAGTGTTTCTATCCAGACCCAAACATGAGTGGCATAGCGACCGTATAGACGAGCCTTTGGAACGCTATCATCATAAATGGGTTGGCCAGAAACCAAACAATCAGGATTGTGTTGTGAGCATGAAATCAGTGCAGGTAAGGCGTCAATGTCATGCTGGCCATCAGCGTCAATCTGAATCGCATGGCTGAAGTTCAGTTGATGCGCGTGGCGGATCCCGGCCATCACAGCACCACCTTTGCCTTGGTTTTGCGCCAGTGTTACTAAGGTAACATTGTCTTGCTCAGCGACGTCGATAAGAGCCTGTTTGGTGTTCGCATTGCTACCGTCATCAACAATAATAAAAGGTAAATCAAAAGGTTTCAGTGATGACACCACAGCAGCAATAGTGCTTCCATGGTTATAGCAAGGGATAACAAAACAGGGCTGGTAATTGTTCACCTTAGCCCCCTAATTTCATTTTTCCAGATGAGTGGATAACCCGTTGCTCGTTGTGAATTGAGCTGTATTTAAAGGTCAGCTTTTGTTTTTCATCGTCCCAGATCAGCTCTAAGGTAATCTGGGCATCTGGAAGGATAGGCTCTTGAAACTTAATCACTTCCATGCCTTTAAATGTCGGTGGAGTGTTGAGGTACTCAATCGCATAAAAGAGTGCCCAGTCAATCTGACTGACTCCCGGTAAAAGCGGGAAATGGCTAAAGTGACCACGAAAATCCAAGATATCCGCATCAACCTTAGCGCTAAGGGTGGCTTGGTTACCTTGAATGACAACATTTGTGATCGTTGGTTTTCTTTTATCCATGGTGCTACTTAATGTTTATGATTGGAACAATTTTTCAATGTCAGCGACTTGGCGCTTGCCCTGACTATTTAGCGGCACTTCATCGACAACACGGTACTTACGTGGAATCGCGATTGGCTCTAGCCAGTTGCGTAACGCTTGACGAAGAGCAATCCAGAATTTGCCTTTTCCGAGTTGTGCTATCTCCTGTTCACCAGCCGGAGTTAAGACGATAACCGCGCACAGTGCGATGCGATTTCCTTCGCTTTGCGGTATAACCGCACTTTCCTCGATCCAGTCGAGCTGTTCAAGACGTTTCTCGACTTCGACCAGAGAAATCCTTTTTTCTTCTACTTTGACAATACGATCGGTACGCCCTTTCAGCTCAAAACAGACTGTATCATGGAAGTGGCATTCGTCGGCAGTTTGGTACCAGTTATCGCCGTCAATGTGGGGGGCTTTTAATCGCAGACAACGCTCACTGTTAAGTTGCGCTTCGACACTTGGAAACAGTCTCCATGGTGTGGTTGGCACAGCTTGTTTTCGGTGAGCGATTCCCCCAGTCTCTGTGCTGCCAAACACTTCGATTGGAAGTGAACCGAATAGTTCTTGGCTATGCAGGGCAGCACTGTGCGTCAGCGGTCCTCCAGAAGAGAAGATGGCGCGCAGCGGAGCGCTATCGTGTTCTTCACTCAGGCGCTTTAATAACGCAGGACTGCTGATAAGCACGGTGTCATGACTGGCGTGGTGAACGAGCTGTTCAGGAAACTCAAGGTTGTGCACCGCGAACGGACGCCCTGAACATAATGGCCATAACAGGCGAAATAGCAGGCCATAAATATGTTGGTGAGACACAGTGCTCTCAATGCGAGAACCCGTTAGCTGATTGCCCCATAGTGACTCGAGAATGGCGATCTCGTTATCTAGCTGGCGCAGGCTTTTAACTATCGCCTTTGCTTTGCCACTTGAACCCGAGGTAAATAAGGTCAAGGTCACTGAGTCGACATCAAGAGGTGATGATAAATATGGCGTTGGCTCCGACAACGGCTCTGTTGAACGGCTGAGTAACAACGAAGGAACAGACTCAACAACGGGAACCAACTCATCGTGGAGCAGTAGATCGAAGTGAGAGCTTAATTCACGTACCGCTTCAGGTTGATAATTGCCAGGTAACACCAAACGTTTGTTGGCGTAGCAGACGGCAAAAAAACCAACCGCAAACAGATAGCTGTTTGCGCAACACAACGCGATTTTCTCAGCGCTGTGTTGGTTCAAAAGAGTTTGAAAGCGCTCAATATCGGCTTGGAACTGCATCCAGCTAAAGGTGTTTTGTTCTGCAAATGCGACAGGATAAAGACTTGGGCGCTGGGCACACAGCAGATCAGTGAGCGAGCAAAAGTCAGCTTGGTCAAGGTACATGATGTCTATCGGTCCTTTCGGATAAACTGGCGAACAATCCACTCAACAGCAAACAAGGAACCCGCGAGTAAGTAACTGATCAGACCGTTATATAAGGTCCAAAGTTCCATGGAGTGAAAGCAGGTGTAAAGTGCGAATAGTCCATTTAAGATAAAGAAACCGCACCAAACCGCAGTCACTTTACGTGTGTATTGTACGCCACTCGGAGGTAACTCAGGTTCTTGCAGCCGTGCCAATCTTTCGATGATGGTTTGTGGCTGCTTAAAACTGCTGGCGAATACCACTAACATACACAGGTTGACCACCACAGGATAAAACGTCAGCCAACCATGCTGCTTAAACAACATGCCAATGGCTACCAACGAAATACCGGTTACCGCACTGACTTGAGCTACGTACTTGAGTTCTTTTAATTGGCTGCGTTGGACACTGAGCAGTCGAATTCCCAAGGCGGCGATAAGCAGTATCCCCACCAAGGAAAAGCCATATTTTTCAATGCCGAAGTAGACAGCGAATGGGTAGGCGAGCAGGACAACTGCAGACAGAATTGTCAGCAATTGACGCATTAGGCTTCCTTCAGAAGCTCTGTGACCGCATTGACCACGTCATCAACTGTACGCACGGTACTGAATTCCGCAGGTTTGATTTTCTTGCCAGTTACGTTTTGCAGATGAACCACGAGATCGACAGCATCGATGCTATCAAGGTCGAGATCTTGATACAGATGTGCTTCAGGAACGATATCTGATGCATCGATTTCAAAAAGCTCTTCAAGTGCGTCTTTAACTTGCTCAAATACTTGCTGTTTATTTACGTCAGTCATGAAATTACCTACTCATTACTCACTGATTTGCGAAGAGATATAGTTTGCCAGATTGCTTACAGATGCAAAATGTTCACGAGTATTGGAATCATCTGCGTCAATGACAATGTTGTACTTTTTCTTAATCGCTAGACCGAGTTCGAGGGCATCGATTGAGTCTAAGCCTAGACCATCGCCGAATAGTGGAGCGTCCGTTTCAATCTCTTCGACAGTTAGGTCTTCTAGATTAAGCGCATCAATTATAAGTTGTTTGATTTCGTTATGTAGTTTTTCCACGTGGACCTACTTGTGACTTGGGTTTTCTGGAAAGAGTGTCTCTGATAAATGCTGCTGCAAGCGTCTGGCAGCAAGTGTCGGAGACGTAGTTTGCTCTATAAAGGGCTTAACCTCAACTTTATCCTTAACCTCTACTAGGAAAAAAGGCTTAGTTGGGGGGACTTGATACCACTTTTTCTCTTTTGTGAGAAAGCTCGGAGAAACGGTGATGTGAATGATGCGCAAATCTCGACCTGTGCGGACGGCAATTTGCGCAGCACCACGTTGAAGTTTGGATTCAACGCCAGGTGTTGTTCGTGTGCCTTCAGGAAAAACTAATAAAACATTTCCCTGTTCAAAGCGTTGTTCGCATATTGCCAATAAATCGTCTGGCGTTTCATTTGGAATATAACCCGCCGCTTTGACAATATGCTTCATAAACGGGTTGGCCCATATCGCTGATTTGACGAGGCAATCGCAGCGTTCTAGCTGAGAGGCGATTAAAACGTAATCAATGAGACTTGGATGATTAGCAACAATTAAGCAATTTTTATCATTGTGCAAAATGTCAGCGCCTAGGATTTTATAATCAATGGCGCCGGTCAACTTCATCAGCTTGCAGAAAAAGTTAAATGATCGCTGTATCGTATTCTGAACTTTATATTCTCTGGCCCTTTTATCACGGTACAATATGCGAATAGTAGGAATAACAATAAAGCTGAGCGCTAATCCACCTAAGCCAAAAACTGAAAAACAGAATCCAGTTGCAAACACACGCCAATATTGACCTAACTTAATCATTTTCGTTGCCAATTCCAGATTTGATTGTTGGCACAAATAGCCCATTCATTTCGCTCAGAAACGAACTGACGAATAAACTCTAACCCTTGAGGTAGAGAATGGGGCTGGCCGCTATCGTTATTTTGTTTGGAGATTTGGTACTGCTTTCCAACCGACAACACCAAGCCCAGTCCGTAGCCTTGATACTGCTGATGTTCATATTGCTGATAGGCTTCTGGAACCGGTTCATCAAAATCGACAACCAGTACTTTATGATCTGGATGATCATTGAGATAAAGCCAAGCCTCAAGCAAGGCACTTTGAAACGTATTTTCAGCGGCTGCAATTGAGGTTAGAGGAATGGTTTTTTTGGTTGCGATGGTGGCAAGTCCGGCTGCGGTATTGTGCACAGATTGGGAAAAAGCCATTGGAGAGGCTTCTTCGCCACGTAAGATATCACCCACTAAAGCAATACTGCGGTGCAGTTCTCCGTGGCGGCTGGCAAAAACCAGATAATCAATCTCGTGTTCATTTAACAGTTCAATGCTCGTTTGAACCGCCAGTTTGCTTAAATGACTCATTCTACGGCGCATCATCGGCGGTATGGCTGAGCAAATCAGGGTACCGTCTTGCGGCCATTCCAAGTTATTTGCCCAGCTTTCCCAATTTTGAGACGTGGAAAGTCCGTTAGAATGCGCGAGCCATGCATCGATGTTAAATGAGATATTGATTTCTGAATTTGACATAAAAATTTGAATTGTTGTTTTTACAGCGAAATACTATTGCAGACTTACACTTAATTAAGGAAATAATAATATGTCATCATTTAAGTTACTCGGCTCACTTTTGTTAGCGTTATTACTTGTTGGTTGTGGGCGAGTTCAGCCTGTAATGAATGTTGAGGATACTCCAGTTGGATATAATCTTCAAAGCAAACAAGTTAAGATGGCGATAATGCAAGCTGCGACGAATCGCGGTTGGATTGTCGAAGAAGTGAGTCCAACAGAATTGAACGCAAAAATTCATGTTCGTGACCACTACGCTGAGATAAAAATCCCATTTAGCGACAAATTTTACTCAATAATTTATCTCAACTCAGAAAACCTAAAAGAGAAGGGTGGCAAAATTCACCGTAACTACAACCGTTGGATAAACAATCTAAACGTAGATATTAAACGTCAGTTAGCGTTAACGGCTTCTGGTCAGTAATTAATTAGCAACTAATAGTTAGGTTTTTCGTGGTAAACAAAATTAAAGATCCATTCAACGCACTAGAGGCGAAGACAGAAGCTCAAAAGCTTTCATTTGCACCGATTGTATTTCACACGGCGCGTACTTTGCGTGACTTAGGTATTTTAACTGTACTTGACGATGCAGGCAGTGAAGGCTTAGATGCTGCCGCGATTGCACAAAAAACCGACGTTTCAGAGTATGGCGTAAAAGTGCTACTCGATATGGCCATCAGTGCAAACATTGTTTTATGGCAAAAACCTAACTATTCATTAGCCAATCTAGGCTTTTTTATTCTCCACGATGGCATGACCAACGCCAACATGGATTTCACCGCAGACGTTTGTTATGCGGCGATGATGCACTTAACTGAATCGATAGTGGAAGGTAAGCCCGCAGGACTGAAAGAGTTGGGTGAATGGGAGACGATTTATCAAGGCCTCTCACAATTGCCAGAAAGAGCGAAGCAAAGCTGGTTTAAATTTGATCACTTTTACTCCGATCGTTCTTTCCCTGTTTTACTTCAAGAAGTCTTTAAATCACAGCCAAAGCAGATCGTTGATATCGGTGGTAACACGGGTAAATGGGCGATGCAGTGCTGTGGATATGACAGTGAGGTTCAGGTCACCATTGTCGACCTACCTCAGCAATTGGAAATGGCTATGGCCAATGCAGTGCAGCACGGTTTTGAACAGCGTGTTACGCCTTTCCCTGCCAATATGCTCGACAAACAGCAAACTCTGCCCCCTCAAGCAGATATCTGGTGGATGAGCCAGTTCCTAGACTGTTTCTCTCCGATGGAGATCTTGAGTATCTTGAAACGTGTGAAGCAACAACTTCGTCCTGGCGATGCCGTCTATATTCTAGAGCTGTTTTGGGATGCACAGAAATATGATGCAGCATCGTATAGTCTAAACGCGACCTCGCTATACTTCACCTGTTTAGCCAATGGCAATAGCCGCTTTTATCGTAGCGACGATTTTCTGGAGATTGTCGAAGAGGCGGGCTTAGCCGTGATTGAGAGAACGGATGATATCGGACTCGGTCACACCTTATTAAAGTTGACGTCAAAATAGTCACTTTATCTGAACATGAGCAATATAAAAAATAATGATGAATAAAGAATTTACTCAAGTTGTTGTTGTCGGTGCCGGGCCCTCTGGTTCTACCGTTTCTGCGCTGCTTAATGCGCAAAATATCAAAGTCATTGTAATTGAAAAGGCCGAGTTCCCTCGCTTTTCGATTGGAGAAAGTTTGTTGCCAGCGTGTATGGAAGTGGTTGAGCAGGCTGGAATGCTAGAGGCCGTAAACGCATACGGCTTCCAATATAAAGATGGCGCCGCATTTAGACGCAATGGTGTCTATACCCAGTTCAACTTTACTGAAAAGTTTAGCAGTGGCCCGGGAACCACATACCAAGTTCAGCGTGGTAACTTTGACAAGGTACTTGCCGACAGTGCTGCACAACAAGGTGTCGAAATTCGTTACAAACATGAGCTGACGGCACTCGAGTTCATTGACCAGCGCTCGCTGCTTACGGTCACGGATCATCAAGGTAATCCCTATCAGATAGAAGTCGACTATGTGCTCGATGCCAGTGGCTTTGGACGTGTTCTACCAAGAATGCTCGATCTTGAAGAGCCATCGTGTCTTCCACCACGTAAAGCGATTTTCACTCATATCGTTGACAACATTGACGTTGAAGATATGGAGTATGACCGCAATAAGATTCTGATCTCTGTCCATCCTGATAATCATGATGTTTGGTACTGGCTAATTCCTTTTTCCAATGGCGTGTGCTCATTTGGTATTGTTGGTGAGCCTGAGTTCTTCGACAAGTACCCACAAGACAAGATAGAGGCAATTGAACAGCTGGCTAGTGAGGAGCCGGGTTTGGCTCGCTTGTTGGCGAATGCTGAGTATCCTAACCCTGCTGGCGAACTCGGTGGTTATTCAGCCAACGTTAAACATCTTGCGACATCGCACTACGCTTTGCTTGGTAATGCGGGCGAATTTCTTGACCCAGTGTTCTCTTCTGGCGTGACCATTGCCATGAAATCGGCACACTTTGCGGCAGATTGTATTGTTCGTCAGCTCAGTGGACAGGCCGTGGATTGGCAAAAAGAGTATGCTGAGCCTTTGATGGTTGGCGTTAACACCTTCAGAACCTACGTAGAAGGTTGGTATAACGGCACACTACAAGATGTGATCTTCTATCAGCGCCCAAACCCGCGTATTAAAGAGATGATTAGCTCAATTTTGGCTGGATATGCTTGGGATACTGATAACCCATATGTCAAAAATAGCCAGCAACGATTAGCGACCTTGGCGGAATTGGTTAGAGAAGACAAAAACGTCTAGATTTTGATACGGCTCAAGGTTCGGATTGGCTAAATAGGCCATTTCTGCTCATACTTTCAGTGTGAAATAAAGGAGGTTGGGGATGAAAAACGAACTTGATCCGAGCAAAATTCTTATGGCATATGAAACCGTTATGGCGAATGGAACGCCAACTGAGCACGGTAAAATATATGAAGGGGTGGAGGCATTCTCCGACTATGATGGCTATAACGTCTATATGCGGGGGAATGGCGTCGAGTTAAAAGTTGGTTTTCACAACACCTACCACCTCGACTATGACCAAGAACATCTGCGTGACAGCTTTCTTAAGAAAGTGGCGATGCTCGCTAAATAGACAAAGCCCTGAACGTATTGCGCTCAGGGCTTTTAATTTGGTGCTTAATCTTCTTCTACTAAGCTTGCGTCTTCTGAGTAGTCATCAGCGCCTGCTTCAGGTTTATTGCGACCATTTAGAGTATGGAAACGCTTGCGGCCACGAGCTAACTGAACATATTTAAGCCATACACGCTCAAGTTTTGATTTCGCTTTGCCAGGATGGACTAATACTTTGACAAAATGTTTCTCTTCGGCGTTTTCAGGCGTTAAATCACCAGACTCTAAGCCAAGCATAGTGTCGCCATAAAGCGTTAGAATTTCTTCCTCAGCAAGCGTAAAATCGCCAGACTTAGCGAATCCTCGTGGGAACTTAGTATTGTCGTAAAAACGTTTTTTGCCATGACGAAATTCGGTGTCAGACATTTTGTTAGCCTCTAATTGATCCTAAATGGGTGACCTAGAGCGAAAGTTAGGCGTAAAATTAACAAAAGAAAAACAAAACCTTTTTATCATTACTATTGAATAGTTTTATTAAATTTAGATAACACTTTAGTGACCTGAAGATTATAAGAATTCATCGAACTTGCTAACATTGCAAGATTGTCGGTAGAGGAAAACCAATGGACGTAAAAGTCTTTAGAACGTTTTTAGAACTGGCTCAAGTCAGACATTTTGGCAAAGCGGCAGAGAATCTGTACATCACCCAAGCGGCTGTTAGTGCCCGCATTAAACAACTTGAAAGCTACTTTGACACCCAGCTATTTATTCGAGACCGAAACAACATCAAGTTGACCTCTTCTGGTGAACGACTCATCGGTTATGCCGAAGTCATGGTGAGTACCTTACAACAGGCTAAACTGGAACTTTCGTTGGAAAGTGGCAAAGCCCTGCAATTAACTTTAGGTGGTACTGCCAATGTGTGGGATGCCTATCTTCAGAACTGTCTCAGCCTAGTGACCGGTGAATTTGAAGGTTATGGCTTTATGGCTGAGATCTTGGGTCGCGAAGCATTAACTCGTCAATTGCAAGAACGCACCCTCGATATGGCTTTCGCCTTTGATCAAATTAAAGCAGATGAACTTCACTGTAAAAAAGTCGCCGATGTCGTGCTTGTGCTGGTCTCGACTAAGCAAGATGCGTTAGATACGGTATTTGAAGATAAGTATGTCTATGTTGATTGGGGGACGAAGTTTGCCTCTGAGCACGCGGAGCGTCACGCTAGAATCGCAGCGCCTTACTTACGTACATCTACAGCCAGAATTGCTTTGGAATTCATCCTTGAAAAAGGTGGAAGTGCTTACTTACCAATTTCTCTCGTCGAGCCCTTCCTAGCGAGTGGACAGCTGTTCAAAGTTCAGGGAGTTGAGGATTGGTATCGTCCTATCTACCTCAGCTATCGTAAAGCGAGCAGTTCGGTAGATGCGATTAAGCAAGTGGAAGAGTTGGTGAAAACGATTGACCCAGTCACTGCATATAGCTTGCAGCAGATGGCAGATTTTTCCGTCGCTGAATAACTCGCTTTAAATCAAAGCCTCGCTAATGCGAGGCTTTATTGTATCTATGTTGGACAAGATAGCTGTTAACGCTACCTTGCGACTACTGCTTTTAAAGGCTCATTAAGCTCTCAATTGACTCCTCAATCGTTAATTCATGATAGCGACGTATCGACTGACCATCGAAGGCATCAATTAAAATTTTGTCGATATTGATGGGGCCGTGTTGGTCAATAATGCCTAAGATTTGTTCAACATTATCGCATGTCATAGTGAGATCGCTTTTAAGCACAACAGTGCAAGAGTGTAGATGCATAGCCAACTTCCTTATTATTTTTTAAGGTTTCATCTATAACTTTAGATGAGGAAAATGGCTTCGCAATCTCATTGAGTGCCGAAAATGGCTAGTATTTATTGTTATCCGATTTAGAATTTAAATAACAGTTTGAAGCGTATCGGAAAAATGATGGCTCAGGGAATGACATTTTTGACAAAAAAAGATTGCCATAACGCGAGAATGGCAAGAGACAGCCGTTTTGATGGGTGTTTTTACGTGGCAGTGAAAACCACAGGAATCTTTTGTCGACCGATTTGCCCAGCAAATCTACCCAAGGAAGAAAACGTCGAGTACTTTTTTGATAAGGCCCTCGCATTGCAAGCGGGTTATCGACCTTGTTTACGCTGCCGCCCAGATAGTGCGCCAAGTTCTTGGGCATGGAAAGGCGTCGAGGCGACATTTCAGCGTGCGGTTAAGTTAATTGAACAAGGCGCTTTGCAACACGCTTCTTTAGTCGAACTCTCTGAGCGACTCGGGATCTCAGACCGCTATCTACGTAAGTTGTTCAGCCACTATATTGGTATGTCCCCCAAGCAATACGCGCTGTGTTATCAATTGATGTTCGCGAAGCAGTTGCTGCATACCAGCCGTCTCTCCGTGACAGAGGTTGCTTTGGCGAGTGGATTCAATAGTCTTCGTCGTTTTAATGATGCGTTCAAGCAGCAGCTGAAATTGACACCGTCCCAGATAAAGAAGGATTTGGTGGCTTGTGCAGAGACGAATCATATCGATCTTGCTTACCGAGGCCCCTTTGATTGGCAGCACATGCTCGATTTCTATCGTTTGAGAGCGATCGATGGATTGGAACGGGTGGGGGCAGACGACTATCAACGTTGCTTCGAGTTGGAAGGGCAAGCCGGTTGGTTTTCTGTATCAAACCCCAAAACGGGCATTGTAAGATTGCAGTTTAAACTCGATGATATTTCGTGCCTGAGGTCGTTGGTTAATCAGGTTCGGCGTATGTTCGATCTCGACAGTGACTTGTTACTGATCGAGAAACATTTACATGACATCGAGCCAAAGCTAATCAAGCAATCGGGTATTCGTATCCCTGGGGTTTGGAGTCCTTGGGAAGCGGGGGTCAGGGCGATTCTTGGTCAACAGGTCTCTATCAAAGCCGCCATTGGGCAATTGAACTTGCTGGCAGCCACTTTGCAGCCAGATGGCGTCACGCATTTCCCCACTCCGAGTGAAGTGAACGGTGCAGATTTATCATTCTTGCGGATGCCTCAAAGCCGCAAGGATACGCTAGCAAGATTTGCTGCCTACATGACCTGTCACCCTGATGCGCCACCAGAGTCCTGGCTTGAATTAAAGGGAATCGGACCATGGACGATGAACTATGCGCGTTTACGAGGCGCCTCAGAACCTAACTGTTTTTTGGAGAGTGACCTAGTGGTGAAAAAAGCACTCAAGGCTTTCCCCAACCTCACTACGAATACAGTTTCTCCTTGGGGAAGCTACGCAACCTTTCATTGTTGGAGTCACGCATGACAAACTACTACACCACATTTCAATCACCATTAGGTGTCATGACGCTGCAAGCGAACCAAGAGGGGCTAGTCGGTGCTTGGTTTGAAACTCAAACGACTCAGCCAGACAGTTTGGGGATCTACACGGAAGACAACCCCATTCTTTGCCAAGCGGTTGTCCAATTGACTGAGTATTTCTCTGGCTCTCGCACCAATTTTGATCTTCCTGTTGCAGCCAAAGGCACCGTATTTCAGACTCAAGTTTGGAAGGCGCTAGCCACTATTCCATATGGAGAAACCTGGAGCTATCAGGATCTTGCTAATGCGATTGGTAACCCCAAGGCTGTTAGAGCCGTAGGGTTAGCGAATGGTAAAAATCCTGTTTCTGTGATTGTACCGTGTCACAGGGTGATTGGAAAAAGTGGTAAGCTAACAGGGTACGCAGGAGGCGTAGAACGCAAAGCGCAGCTTTTGCAGTTAGAGCAATCGGAGTGATGGAATGGTAACACGGATAAAAAGCACTGCGTTGTTGGTGTGTGGTTTATTGCCAGTCGCCCTAATGGGGTGTTCAGAAGAGAAGACAGAACGTATTCTCAACAAGCAAACGTATTCGTTTGAAGGGGTCTTCGAAAACCAGTACAACAGTGATCTGCTGGAATTTAAAGACGCTCAAGTGACTTTTATCAAGGAGAACCATCTGGATGTGATAAAAACGTTTGAAGTGAAAGATAACTATCTGACCATCCAGATGCGCAATAGCTCGAAGGAGAAGCGTGAAGACATCGTAATGCGAATTCACGGCGATAACGAGTTACTGACGTGCAACGTGTGTGCGAAATACCAGTTGGCCAGTACGTGGCAAAAGAGAGATTTCTCTCCTTTGCCCGCTGAAGTGATTAAGTAAAGAGAGCACCATTTAGCAATAGATGGGCAGCAATACTAGCCACGTAGCCCATCGCGATGACTGGCAGCCATTTCAAGTGACCAAAGAAGGTGTATTTTCCATGCGCCGCTCCCATCAATGCTACACCTGCTGCTGAGCCTATCGACAATAAGCTTCCTCCCACACCAGCAGTAAGAGTGACCAATAACCAGTTGCCCATACTCATGACTGGCTCCATGGTCAATACCGCAAACATCACTGGGATATTATCGACAATGGCAGAAAGTATTCCGACCATCACGTTCGCTAGCACCGGATCCCATTGGGTATACATGACTTCAGAGATCATACCTAAATAGCCTAGAAGGTTCAGGCCGCCAACGCACATCACGACGCCATAGAAAAATAACAACGTGTCCCATTCTGCATGAGAGACGCGTCGGAACACGTCAAAAGGCACCACTGAGCCTAAACGTTTTAACGCATGATCATCTCGATTTTCTATTGCCCGCGCTGCTTTTTTATGTAGAGAAGCTTTAAGGGTTTTGCGCAAGAAGAATCCGAAAAATTGCAGATAGGCGAGCCCCATCATCATACCGACCACGGGCGGAAAGTGCAGGACAGCATGAAAAGCAACCGCTGTTGCTATGGTAAGAACAAACAAAAAGACGATGCGCCTAGCTCCTCGTTTTAGCTCGACATGTTGGTGGACGACATCTGGGCGAGTCTTAGGAATGAAGAACGACATAATAAACGCTGGCACAAGGTAGTTGATGACGGAGGGTACAAACAAGGGCATGAACTCTCCAAACGAGACGTGCCCTGCCTGCCAAACCATTAGAGTGGTGATATCACCAAATGGACTGAAGGCACCTCCGGCATTGGCCGCGATAACGATGTTGATACAGGCTAGATTAATGAATTTGGTATTATCGCCTGCAACTTTCATCACGACTGCGCACATTAGCAGTGCGGTGGTCAGGTTATCGGCGATTGGTGAAATAAAGAAGGCGAGAATACCGGTTAGCCAAAAGAGTGATTTAAAGTTAAATCCTTTGCCGACCATCCAAGCCTGAAGTGCATCGAACAGCCGCCTCTCTTCCATTGCGCTGATGTAGGTCATCGCAACTAACAAAAACAGCAATAACTCCGCATACTCAAGCAGGTTATGTTCCAACGCAGCCTTAGCAACTTCAACCTGATCGTATTGGGAATAGACGTAACCAATCATTGCCCAGATTAAGCCTGCGGCAAGTAATACAGGTTTTGATTTCCTTAGCTGCAGGTACTCCTCTAGCATCACCAAGGTATAGGCGATAGCGAAGATGATGAGCGATGCATAACCAATGGTGGATTGGGTTAATGGTAAAACTTGTGTGTTCGAGGAAGCAGCAAATGTTGAAAAAGGTAGCAAAAAGAGGGTGACAAAAAGGGACCACTGCAATTTCATACTTTCACTCCTTGGAAAGCTGATTGTTGTTATCGTAAAACTATTCTAGAGAGGATTTAGCTGTGGTTATGTGAGATAAGTTGGATCCGATTGTATTCATTAAACATTTGTGATCTAAATGTTTGTTTTTTTGTGGCGATAACAAGTAGAGTCATTGCTTATAGAGGAAAAGATCCCCCCTGACATTAGAGTCAGGGGGGATCTTTTTGTCTGTAGTGTAACTTATATGGCGAAATATTAGTTAAAGAGGTTGGTAAAAGAAGTCATCGTCCTTACACTGACTTGTGAGTCGTCATAGTTATATAAACCGAGATTACCTGTGGTTTTATCGTGTCCAAGCTTTTGGTCAAAAAAGACATTGTTCAGGTTGTCACTGTTTTCTAACCACTCCCAGCGCTGGCTTAATTTCATCGCACAGGGCTGCAATCTACCCAGTGACTCTCCGTCGAGACATTTCTTGTTGGTTGTGCTCACGTAGCGACCAAACTGATCATAGATAAATGATTGTTGAGCACTATTAGAAAGACAATTGCGCGTGCTTAGCGTACCGTTGCTACTCGTTTGAATACATCGGTTATTAAAACTCGCAAGTTGTAGATTGACAGGTCGACCTCCCGTAAATACAGGGTGTGTCCAATCGACGGTGAAGCTGGTGTTAACACCAACTCTTCGGCGTGGAGTGTCTTCAAAACTATGGTAGGAAAAGTGATTACCAAAGAAGTAATAGTGGTAATAACGCCCGTGATAGAATGGACGCATGTTGACCGAAGACTCAATTGTAAAGCGTGTGGTTCCTGTCTCGTTTGCATTGGCTTTATAGATAACATCCATTTTTGGGACAAAACCTGAGTACGAAATCGGGCTTATACGGTTGAGATCAACAGGATATCTATCCCATACAAACACTGTATCGGTTCGTTTGTTCATCAAAGAGGCTGCGGTCCGAAATTGCTCTCGGTTCCACTTGAAAGTTATGTTTCTTGGCCCATTGGTGTTACGTTCAACACGATAATCGGACGTGTTAAAGGTTAGCCAACGGCTCTGATTATAACTCGCTTTAGCTTCTAGTTTTCTCTTAGCGTTTTCTAAGTTGCCGGATATCCCCAGTTCGAAACCAGATACTTCTCTTACTTCATATTGTGAGTTGATGTTGGATCTGGGGAATGTTTTTAATACCTGCGCTTTGCTATTCGAAGCATTAAATGTGAATCGATAATCTTCAGCGATAGCGTCGGTTACCCATTCTGTGTCGTAAGCATTTGACGTAGCTGACGTCCGATTATATGTCCTATGAGTATCGAGTTTATTGTTTAGGTTAATTCCAGCGCCGGACGATTCGTCATCTAAGCTAATACGAACGATTTTTGCGTCGGGAGTTGCTGAACCTGTTGTACCATATTGCAATGAACGTGCGAGACTAACTCGATAAATCAAAGATATATTAGGATAACTACAAAGGTACTTTTTAGAGTTGGGTGAACCAAAAAGTCGGGATTTTTGAAATCGACATTCATCGAATGTTATCCGTCGATTGACGTTTAAATAAAATGCTACGTGTGGAAGAGCCGCAGTGTTTTCCGACCGAGCGAATGAAGACGTATCGGTCTCAGTACTCAGTTCCAAATTACTCACGTTAGGATCATCTTCACTATCGACAGGAGAGAACATTAACTTCCCTTTGTATCTACTGACTATGAGAAAGTCACTGTCAAAAGTTAAGCCAATTTGTTGCCTCAACATTGATTTCGCTTGTTGTTTTTGCTCCTCGTCTTCAATCATGCTGAAATCGACAAGATAGCGATGATTTTGATTTAAAATGTCATCATTAACTGTCTTCATGGATGGGATATTGTTCTCATTGGTGAGCCAATAATCCGCATTAAAATATCTCACTTGGCTGCTATCTTGAAGGCTACTAAGCATCTGGACAGCTCTGCCTTGCGGTTCGTTAATGTTCGCTTGCGCAGTGTTAATAAAAGCTAAGCTTGCAAGGATAGCTATAGCATTGAGTGTTTTATTTCTCGGCATCACAAAAACACCTCTATGTAATCATTGTGCTAATTAATTCTGTTTTTTCCTACAATTGTGTTTTCTATCTCAATTAATAAAATAAATGATAGTGCCCAGTGATAAGGAAAATAAACAGAAGGCTATTAAGTCGTTATTAGATAACCACGTAGGCAGTATTGATACATGGCTAGCTAATATTGATAACCTAATTGTTAATTATGTTGGCTCAGTATCTAAGTTAAATATTTGTTAAATTTCAGTCGTTTCATTGCTTATCCCTTCTTGGGATGATGAATGTATACAGTTAAATGTGGTGATATTTGAACGAGTGTTGTAAAAAAACCTTCATTTAATTTAAATAAAGACAATTACTAAGTTAGTGAAGTATAAATTAGTTAAACCTCTATTTTTATGGGTCGGTTCCATTATTATTGTCAGGATATTCCTTGTGTAAGAAATATTTACCCGCTAATGAAGTAGGATTTGAGTTTATTACGTAGCCATTGGTTGGCTGGATTGAATTTCATTCGATTGTGGGCCATTAAGCGATATTTGACAGGGATACTGGTGAAAGGTGCATCCATAACTTGTAAATCGAGTCTATCTGCAAACTGGTTGGCAAGGCTTTTAACCACAGCGGCGAGGCAGTCACTGTTGGAAATCATGGTCATCTGCGACACTAGCGAGTCGCACTCCGCAGCAACTCGTCTCTCACCAATTGACTCTTCGGTGAAATAGTCGGCGAGGTAAGCCTGTTCCCTTCTCATCTTTAGTGTAACGTGCTTCTCTTCGTAAAATTGTCGGAGATCGACTGACTTATTAATCCTTGGATGTCCCCGGCGGGCAATGATGCAGATTTGATCGTCAAACAAGAACTCAGAAAAGAATGAAGGGGCAGAGTAGTTGGCAAAATCAATCGCGAGATCGGCTTGTTGTCGATTGAGGTTGTTGATCAGTTTCTCTTCACTCGACAAGGTTGGATGTAGTTCGATTTCAACGTTCCCCAGTTCCTTATCCGCATCGATTTTCGGCAGTAAGGTAAGCATGATGGGCTCTGTTGTGTAGACCACAAAACGACGTGAATGCTCGGTAGAAAATGCTTCAATACCTTGTATCGCGTTATGAATCTGACTCAGCGCAGGTTCAATTTGGCGCACTAACTCTTGTGCCTGATGGGTAGGCGCAATTCCGCGACCAGCTCGAACAAACAGTTGAACGCCGAGTTGTTTCTGCAAACGTTTCAAGACACCACTAACACCTGGCTGGGTTAATCCCAATACCTCAGCGGCAAGAGTAATCGAACGCTGTTGATAAACGGTAATGAATATTTTCAGCAAATTGAGGTCAATGTTGTCATTGCTCATTCTGGTTCCTTCAATACATAACAAAATGCGATGTTTCAAATAAAGTTACATGCATGTATTTAGATGTGTCAATTGAATAAAGTACATTTGTACCCAATAACGAGACACTATGAGGCTCCCTATGACTCGACGTTTTTTACCCTCAGCGATTTCATTGGCACTTATCGTTTCACACTCTGCTCTGGCTGACTATGCCAGTTTAGAAACGTACCAAGGCAACCCTGCGACTGAGCATACTAAGAGTGCAAACCAAGAACTTGCTAAACAACTGCCTTGGCAAGATGTATCAGCATTTGAGCGCACCAAGAAAGGTCTTATTGCGGAATTTGGTAGTCATCAGGCTGGCGAGTTAAAAAAGCGCTTTGATTACATGGCGGAGATGAATCTTGAACAACTGCCAGCAACGGTAAACCCGTCTATTTGGCGTCAGGGGATGCTCAACTATGCGGCTGGTGGTCTGTATCAAGTGACGGATGGTGTCTACCAAGTCCGAGGCGCGGATCTGTCCAACATGACTATCTACCGCACTGATAATGGCTATGTTATTCATGATCCTTTGTTATCCAAGCAAGCCGCCGCTGCCTCATGGGAATTTGCCAAAATGCATCTGCCAAAGGTCAATGGTGAACACAAGATTACCGGTATGATCTATTCGCATATGCACGCTGACCATTTTGGCGGCTCTCGAGGCATCATAGAGTCTGGTGATTTCATTGAAGGTGCGCCGATCTATGCACCAAACGACTTTATTAAAGAGCTGGCAGATGAAAATGTGATAGCGGGTACCGCGATGAGTCGCCGTGCTAACTACCAATACGGTACCACTTTAGATAACAACCCTCAGGGTATTGTTGATAATGCTCTTGGCTTGGGCACTTCGCGCGGAGAAGTGACTTTGGTTGCACCAACCCAAGAAATCTCAGAACGTGAGAAAGTCATTACTATTGATGGCCTTGAACTTCACGCGATCAATATGCCCGGTGCGGAAGCACCAGCTGAAATTGTGCTTTACGTTCCCAAATATCGTTCCCTAAACACAGCAGAACTCACTTATGACGGTATGCACAATATCTACACATTCCGAGGGGCTAAAGTTCGTGATGCCTTAGTATGGACTAAATATCTTACTGAGCTAAAACTGCGTTATGTTGATAGCGGATTGGTCGATAATATTCATGCGGCACACTCAGCGCCAGTGTGGAATGAAGCGAATACGGAGAACAATGAGATCTCGGACTACATGACGCTTCAGCGTGACAATTATGGCTTTATCCATAATCAGGCGATGCGTTTGGCAAACCATGGTGTGAAGATTCATGACGTAGGGCGTGAAATAGAAAAGATCATTCCAGAGTCCCAGTTACAAACTTGGCACACCAATGGTTACCACGGTTCATACAGTCACAACGCTCGTGCTGTGGTGAATTTGTATCTTGGCTATCACGACATGAACCCAGTGAACACCAATCCGTTGCAAACTAAGGACAAGTCTTGTGTTTATGTAGCCGCCGCAGGCGCTGACACGTTGTACAAAGCAGGTCAGGCACACTACAGCAAAGGTGAATACCAGCAAGCGTCACAATTGTTTAATGACTTGGTGCAGTGTCAGCCGGATAACATTAATTACCGTTTTGCGCTTGCAGATAGCTTTGAACAACAAGGCTATCAATCAGAGACAATGGCATGGCGCAACTCGTATCTGCAAGGTGCTGTAGAGTTAAGAACCGGTAAAGTACAACCTTCGATTAAACTGGCCTCAGCAGATGTGATTGCCAATACACCAACCGGTATGTTCCTCGACTTTTTAGCGGTGCGACTGAATGCAGAAAAAGCAGAGCAGGCAGGGTTGGACTTTAGCTTTGGTATCCACCATCCAGACATCAATGAGCGTTATTTTGGCGAAGTATCGAACTCAAATATGGCGAACATCGCCGTTGAGACGATGCCAAACACGGATGTAGAGTTAGTGATCAATAAGACTGACATGACAGAAATGGTGTTGGGGAAAGCATCTCTCGATCAATTGTTGAAGTCTGGCAAAGTGAAAATCAATGGTAATGCGGACCTGATTAATCAACTGACGGCTTCCTTAGATGACTTTGACGGCATGTTTGAAATTCTGCCAATGCCAACCAAGTAATGTAGGTCGATAAATAAAAAACGCCTCGATAGTGATATCGAGGCGTTTTAGTTTGTCTGACGCGGGTTAGCGATTAAGCTTCAGAGCGTTTTAAGTGAACTTCTTCTTCAGCCGCACCTGCCATTGGGTCGTTGAAGCGAGATTCGTCCAGTGCACCTTCAGACTTAGCAACAATAATAGTCACGGCACTGTCACCAGTGATGTTAACAGCAGTACGAATCATATCGAGTAGACGGTCAACACCCATGATCAGTGCGATACCTTCCAGCGGTAGACCTACTTGGTTTAGTACCATTGCTAGCATAACTAGACCAACGCCTGGAACACCTGCCGTGCCGATAGAGGCTAGGGTTGCTGTGAGGATCACCATCAGGTAATCACCCATCGTCAGGTCAATGTTGAACGCCTGTGCGATAAATGCAGTCGCAACACCTTGCATGATTGCAGTACCGTCCATGTTCACCGTTGCACCTAATGGTACGGTAAACGATGACACACGGTTCTCAACACCCATGCGGTTCTTAGCCGTTTCCATTGTCACTGGAATCGTTGCATTTGAAGACGCCGTCGAGAAAGCGAACATAATTGCGTCTTCCATCTTCTTAAGGAAGGTGATTGGGCTAAGACCAGTAAAGCCTTTCAGCATCAGGCTGTAAGTCACCAAACCATGCAAAAGTAGCGTGCCAGCCAGTACGAGGAAGTACTCTGCAAGGTTAACAATTGCACTTAAGCCCAGACCTGTAAACAGCTTCGCCATCAGGAAGAATACACCGTATGGTGCCAGATTCATCAGAATCGCAACCAGCTTCATGATCACGTCATTCAAATCAGAGAAAAATGAAGCGATGCGTTCACCTGGTTTACCTGCTGCACTGATCGCAATACCGAATAGCACGGCAAACACGATGACCTGAAGTGTTTTACCTTCAGCCATTGCGCTAATTGGGTTAGTCGGGAACATATCAATGATCACCTGACCAAGCGACGGAGCTTCAGCAGATTTGAATGAGCTTGCCGCTGTTAGGTCAGCGCCTGCACCCGGTTGGAATAGGTTACCCATAGTCAGTGCTAATGTGATAGCAACTGCCGTGGTTGCGATATAGAAAGCAAGGGTTTTGCCTCCCATACGACCCAAAGTAGAAAGGTCTTTTAATGAGCTAGTACCGCAAACCAGTGAAACAAACACCAGTGGTACAACAAGCATTTTTAAGCTGGCGACAAAGATCTGTCCACCGACTTCAAATAATCCATTAACAATATATGCATCGACAAATCCGTTGTCAGCAAATAGGCTGCGAATCGCAAATCCTGTCAAGATACCCGCTACCATACCGAGAATAACACGGCTGGTTAACGACATTGGCTTCTTGGTATTCATAGAGAACACTCCTTATAGTTATGCACCCTGAGTTCATTTCAAGGCGAGCAGGAGGTTAGCAGGCGAATGAAAAAATAAGAAAGCAAAATAGTGGAGGGGATGTGTAGATGTGACCGCTGTCACTGCTTTTTTGTGGTGTTTAACGGTGTGTTAACTAAATTGTGCAAAGTTATTATCTATAAAATCGCAAAATTAACACTGAAAATCCTAGCTGTTAAAATAGAATCCTTTCTCATTACGTGAGAATCCAAATGCATATAGTCATAGGGTTGGTCGAAAAGTGCATATATAGTCAGGAGTTATTCAGTTAGAGTCGTAATTTTCGATACGTCGCTTCTCGTACTGATAGGGACATTCTGTGCCTCTATTGCTTATGTCGGTGTATGGTGTTTGGCTGTACATTGCATTATGTTAGATCGCATTACTACTACTCACGATCTAGGTTCTATGAATACTGCTTTGCTGGGAATGTTTATTCCGACTTTTTTCTTTGTCTCCATTACTCCGGGGATGTGCATGACGCTTGCTCTAACATTAGGTATGAGTATCGGTTACCGACGAGCCTTGTGGATGATGGCGGGTGAACTGGTGGGCGTTGGATTAGTGGCGATAGCGGCGGTGGTCGGTATTGCTGCGGTTATGCTCAACTATCCTTGGTTGTTCGTTGCACTGAAATTTATTGGTGGTGGTTATCTACTTTATCTTGGCATCCAGATGTGGCGTTCAAGAGGCAAACTCGCGATCAATCTGGAACAGCAGGCTGCGGTACCACAAAGTGATTGGGACTTGGTGATTCAAGGATTTGTCACTGCTATTGCGAATCCCAAAGGTTGGGCTTTTATGATCTCTCTTCTACCACCATTTATCGATCAAAAAGCCGATCTCATGCCACAACTTGTGGTACTCGTCTCGATTATCTTAGTGTTTGAATTTATCTGCATGACGCTATATGCCACGGGTGGAAAAGGATTGAAACGCTTACTGGGTCACTCTCAAAATGTCCGTTTAATGAACAGAATTGCCGGAACATTGATGATGGGAGTTGGCGTGTGGTTGTTTGTCAGTTAACGATGCGTCTTTCCCACTTAGGTGAATGCGAGTGAACCGATTACCAGCCCCTGAGTAGCTCCCTCTCTCAGGGGCTTTTTACTTTGAGCGTATTGGCGTGTTTGTGGGTCAACTCGCGCGAAACGCAATGGGGTTGTTTGCCTGTCGGGCTTTCTAGTCAAAAAGATTTGCAGGGAGTAAGGTTAGTTTCGATACTGGAACTGCTGTACGCTTTAAATAACGCTATTATGCTTCAACAAATTGCGGTCTAATGATTGCGTTAATTAGAGAAGATTAAGGAATCGAGTTTGATGAAGATTTGGGTAGATGCAGATGCGTGTCCGGTCGTGGTTCGTGATGTTTTATTTCGAGCCTCTCAGAGGACTGGTGTCGAGGTGACTTTAGTTGCTAACCAATTTATCCGCACCCCAGCGTCGCCGAAAGTGACTATGTTGCAAGTACAACCTGGTTTTGATGTCGCAGACAACGAAATTGTTAAGCGCTGCCAAGTCGGTGACTTAGTGATCACCAGCGATATTCCTCTTGCAGACGAGATTATTACCAAAGGTGGTCATGCATTGAGTTCTCGCGGTGAAATGTTTACCAAAGAGAACATAAAGTCACGCCTTAATATTCGTGACTTTATGGAAACCATGCGTAGCAGTGGTATTCAGACGGGAGGCCCTGCGCCGCTTAGTCAGGCTGATCGCCAGCAGTTCGCTAACCATTTGGACAAGTGGTTAGTGCAATGGCAACGTTCGCAAAAGTAAGGCGCTGAGATGGCACTGGTTAATCAACTCTCTCTGTTTATTGATGTCGTGCAGCAGGGCTCGTTTGCTAAGGCTGCGGCGTTGAATGATATGGATAACTCATCACTATCCAAACAAATCAAGAAACTAGAGATAGAACTGGGTGTGCAGTTGCTCAACCGTTCGACACGCTCTTTCTCACTGACTCCTGCGGGTGAAGAGATCTTAGAGCAAGCACGGAATTTGGTTGGCACGTTGCATCACGTACAGTCGATAGCGGATTCTTACCATGCACAACCAAAGGGGCGCATTCGCGTAACGGCTCCTCTCCATATTGGACAGAATCATCTTCAACCTGTGATTACCCAGTTTCTTAAAAATTATCCTGATGTCGAGATTGAGCTGCTGCTTGATGATAAGCGTTCCGACATTATTTCTGACCACTTTGATGTCGCATTTCGTTTAGGAAGATTGGATGACTCGAGCCTGATTGCGAGGAAAATTGCTGATATCAGAGCGGTTATCTTAGCATCAGATACGTTTATTGAACGTTATGGGCAGCCGAAAACTCCGGATGAATTGGTTAAGCTACCTTCTGTTGTTTACAGTAATCGTTCATTGATCGTTGATACGATGAGACTCAGTGAACAGCCGGGTGGGGAAACATTTCTCAACTACAAGATGAAGGGAAACTGTAAGGTAAATGACGTGGCAACTCTCATAGCGGCGGTACAGGATGGATTAGGGTATGCGACCATATCGTCTTCCAACCTCAATCGGTCGATTGTCGAGATGAAGCTACGCCCTCTCCTCACACAGTATACGCTGTGCAATGGAGATCTCGCTTTGTATGCCCTCTATCCTCACCGTAAACAAACGGCATTGGTCAAAGCATTTATCTCGGCAGTTGAAGCCCATATAGGAAAACCGCCAATATGGGAGCAGTATATTCCTAACTTTGCTCACTTTTATCAAAAGCAATGAGGTTAGTAGGGGGGGGCATTGAGCCAGACCATTTTTCCTGCTACTCAGTGCGGGAGATCGCATAAATCAATTCCATTAACTGCTATGGTTAAAAAATAACCAGTTGTTTTATTCTCGAAAAAGGAGGTGTTATCTATGCTCGGTGAAGATCACTCACTACTTAAGGAATTTCCACAACATAAGCAAACAATACAAGCATTAGCAAAAGAGAGTCTGGAGTTCGCAGAATTGATGAGAGAATACAATGCTCTCGACAAAGATATTCGAAAGCTGGAGATGCGTGACTCGCCCATTAGTGATGAAGAGATGCATCTCATGAAGCACAACCGAGCTGAGATGAAAGATCGCCTTCATCAATACCTAATAAATCAGTGACATAATGAATGCTTATAACAAAGGCCCTTATCGGGCCTTTGTGGTTATTGAATTCTGTTATGTTTCAATGGAGTCGCCTTGACGAATTATTCGTTGTGCATGCAATTCATCTATGTTTCGTATATTAAGTGAATATTATGGTTATCGTGAAAATATCGGTTGAGTCGCTCGTTTTAGCCATGCCTGTTCATCATCGGCGAGATCAACCGACAACTGCCGCCAGCACTGCTGGTGGTAGTGGTTTAGCCATTCGATTTCGCTGGCATCCAACATGGACTTGTTAATGGCGTTAGTTGCAATTGGCGCAAGCGTAATGGTTTCAAAGCCGTAGAAAGTGCCGAACTCGTTACTTTCTACTTCAACCACCTTCATGATGTTTTCAATCCTCACACCATGGATACCTTCACGATAGATTCCTGGTTCATTGGTGATCACCATACCGGGTTTAAGTACGACTTCCGCAGGATTTTGTGAGAAGTTTTGTGGACCTTCATGGACATTAAGGCACATGCCGACACCATGACCAGTGCCACATTTATAGTCGATACCATGCTGCCACAGCACACCGCGAGCCATAATATCGAGGTTGGAACCTGTTGAACCTCGCATAAAGCGAGTTTGGCTTAGTCGAATCACCGCTTTTAGCACCAAGGTGTAATCAAATTTCTCACGTTCGTTTGGCGTACCGAAGTGAAAGGTACGCGTAATATCTGTGGTTCCACCTAGGTACTGACCACCAGAATCCACCAATAAGAAGTGACGTTCATCAACGTTATAGCAACTTGTCTCATCGGCGGCATAGTGCATTTTCGCCCCATGCTCTGCAAATCCAGCGATGGTTCTGAAACTCTCACCTAAATAGCCATCAATTTGTTTGCGGTAGCCCATTAGTGCCTGCTCCGCGTTAAGTTCCGTCACTAAGCCGCTAGGTACTTGCTCATCAAGCCACTTCATAAACTTGACGACTGCAACTCCGTCTCGGCGCAATGTCTCTTCCATATTCGCCAGTTCAGTGGTGTTTTTTTGTGATTTCATGTCGGTGACAGGACAGGCGCGATTGATCAGATCAAGCTCTGGCTTGAGCTGGCTAATCAGTAAACTGTCGGTGTTTTTGGCTGTATAGATCAACTGAGTCCGGTTTGAGAGTAGATTTAATGCGGTAATAAGATGTTGATACTCATGAATATGAACCTGATGTTCGTTTAGTGTACCCACTACCTCTGGCGTCAGTTTGTCATTATCGATAAACAGACGGCAGTTCTGCTTATCAATCAACAGATACCCTTCTGAAATAGGACAATATGCGGTATCTGCGCCACGAACGTTAAGTGTCCACATGACATCATCAAGGGTAGAAATGAGCAATGCGTCGGCGTTTTCCTTGGTCAGGTATTGGCGAAGCTGAGCTATTTTCTCGCTTGCGGTTAACCCTGCGACACTGACCGGATGATTAAACAGACATGCCTTTGGTCGAGTGGGTCTATCTTCCCAGATGGGTGAGAGTAGATCGTTTTCGAGCACCACCTGGATTGCTTTGTCGGCGAACGCTTTCTTCAATTCGTCATAGAATTGTTTACTGATACTGCGGCCATCTACGCCAACAATGGCATTCTGTGGCAGAGTTTGCGCTAACCATTGGGGAATGGTTGGTGTTTCTGGCAGACGTGCTTTAAACAGTTCCAGTCCAGAGCCTTGCAGTTGCTCGGCACCTTGTATGTAGTAACGTCCATCAGTCCAAAGACCACCGCCATCTCGGGTAACGACAACATCACCAGCTGAACCAGTAAAACCGGAGATCCACTGCCTTGCCAACCAATAGTCAGCGGAGTATTCACTGGCATGTGGATCATTATTGGTCACAATATAGGCATCGTAATGATGCTCGACCATGCCTTGACGCAGGGCGGAGAGTCGCTGAGGAACAGAGTGTAAAGTCATAATTCAACTTCCTAATAGAGTATGGGTACAGAAAATATGGTGTTCAGGCTGACCGCTTCGTGTTGGCATTTGTTGCCCACAAAGGTCGGTTGCACTTGGACAACGGGTACGGAAAACGCAGCCACTCGGTGGATTGATAGGTGACGGTAGATCGCCTGGCAACAATTGGATATCACGATGACGCGCCAGTGTAGGGTTAGCGATTGGTACAGCGGATAAGAGCGCTTTAGTGTAAGGGTGCTGGGCATCGTCGAAGACTTTGTCATAACGTCCGACTTCCATCGGCTTGCCGAGATACATCACCATAACGCGGTCGCTGATATGGCGTACTACGCTGAGGTCATGGGCAATCATGACGAGAGTGAGCCCCATCTCTTGTTTAAGATCATCAAGCAGGTTGATTACCTGAGCTTGAATTGAGACGTCAAGTGCACTGACGGGTTCATCACACACCACCAGATCAGGTTTTAGGATCAGAGCACGTGCGATGCCGACGCGTTGACATTGTCCGCCCGAAAACTCATGTGGATAGCGGTTACGCTGGCTGGCAAGCAGACCCACTCTGTCCATCATTGCAATCACACGACTTTCAACCTCTTTGCGACTCAATTGTGGTTCGTGAGTCAATAGCGGTTCGGCAATACACTCGGATATTGTCAGGCGAGGATTGAGACAGGCGGAGGGATCTTGAAATACCATCTGGAATTCACGGCGTCGTTTAGAGAGCTGGTGTTTGCCAAAATGGCGCATATTTTCGCTTTTCCAATAAAGCTCGCCGCCTGTCGGCTCGATCAATCGTAACAGAGCACGTGCCAGTGTCGACTTTCCACACCCTGATTCGCCAACGATACCTAAGGTTTCTCCGCGGTAAACATCGAGATCGATGCCATCAACGGCTTTTACCACTTTACGCTTACTTGGCAAGATGTGTTTGTTGATCGCGAAGTGTACTTTCAGCTCTCGCGCTGAGAGCAGTATGTCAGGTTTGTTCATCATTCCTCCTAAGCTGAACGCGCGATCGATGTGATGCTGCTGGGTGCGTGAACATGGCATGCCAGACCTTGACTGCGGGTCAGTGAACGAAATGCTGGCACAGAAGCACTGCATTCTGGTCGGTAATCTGCACACCGCTCTTTAAATGGACATCCTTTTGCATTGAGCAGTGCGCTGGGTGGATTGCCAGGAATGGTGGCTTTGTTGCCTAAATCGATGGAACTAAATCTAGAAGCTACGATCTGATCGGCTACACCCATCAATCGTCGTAGCC
>NZ_JBNJOJ010000037.1:0-43691 GCF_050113655.1 Vibrio sp. TRT 29B02 | reverse complement strand
CTTAAGAAAAGTCTGGGCTGGAGCAATCGGATGTGACTTTTACTTCAATCAAAAAAGGATATCAAAAGAATCAGAGTCTAACGCAGAAAGTGTCTACTTTGATTTTTCTCAGTTTAATAGCGATACGGTGATTCACTACGACATTTTAGCTGGTGAAAAGTATCGTAGTACCCCGTTAGACCCTCAAACAGGTAAGTAACTCCGTCTAGCCACCGACTAAGAAAGTGGCTACTTTGTTGCTAACTTTTTGTTTTCAGAACAGCACCAACAAGAAAATCAGCAGTGGATCACCAATATGCCAGTGGAAACATTGGCTAAGTTATTGGCGAAATGGATGTCTACGTCGAGCATTGGGAAGTTGAGGGCAATGGAGAGCAAGTGAAGCGTTACATTCTGCCAGAACGAAAAAAACGGCCCAAATCAAGGACCGTTCGTATGAGTAAAACTCGCTACCCTGTTCGTTCCGAACACGTTAAGTGATAGGAGTTACCCCAGATTAGGCGCTTTTTCGTAGTCAATAGAGGTTAAACCGTTTGCTTAGCCAGCTGCTCTGGTTGTTGAGCCTCTGAAGCCAATTCAGCGTCTTCAATTGGTTCGCATTTATCAACAAACCAACCCATATATGACGTAATGATGGTGACGAGGATACAAACAAAGCTTAACCACATGAACGGCGCATAAGAAAGTGTTGCGACACCAAGGATGCTCGCCATGTAGATACCGTTATCACTCCAAGGCACCATGCCCGAAGTCAAGGTACCGCCAAACTCTGCGTTACGAGAAAGATTTTTACGCTTGTAACCTAGACGGTCATAGTTCTTAGCACAGATCTTAGGGGTTAGGATCAGTGACACATACATCGCTGAACCGAAAACGTTACCCATAAAGGCGGTAGCAATCGTGCTTGTGGCAAGTGAACCTGCGCTCTGCACTCGACGTTCAAATAGTTTTGCGATGGTCTCTAGCACACCCACTTTATCGAGCAAGCCACCAAATCCTAGACCAAACACAATGACTGCAACTGAACCTAGCATTGATGACATGCCACCACGGTTTAGGATTGAGTCAATGAACGTTACGCCAGATGAGATTTCAAAAGGTGCCCACGCAGTGTTGAATGCTTGAAGGAAGTTAACATCTTGAATCATCACCGCCCAGATAATCCCGAGAAGTGAGCCGAAGCTGATCACAGGGAATGAAGGCATACGCATCGCCAGTAGACCAAGAACGATCACGACAGGGACGAATGAGTAAGGGGTGATGTAGAATTGCTCTTCCATCGCCTGAATAACAGATTGCACCTGAGTCATGTCAACGTTGCCAGCGTAGTGGAAACCAAACGCGGTGAACATGATGCCAGTAATGATGTAGCTGATTAAAGCCACTGGCAGCATCCCTTTAATGTGTTCTACGACTTCTACGTTGGACATCGAAGAAGCTAGGATCACGGAATCAGACAGTGGTGACATCTTATCGCCAAAGTAACAGCCAGAAAGTACCGCACCAGCGGTAATCGGTGCTGGAACGCCAAGTCCCTGACCAATCCCCATCATCGCAATACCCGCGGTGCCGGCCGCACCCCATGATGTGCCCGTTGCGAGTGCCGTCAGTGAACAGATGATCATCGTTGCAAGAAGGAAAATTGAAGGGTGAATTGCTTTCAGACCATAGTAAATGATGGTAGGAACGATACCGCCTGAAATCCAAGTGCCAACAAGCGCACCGACTGCCAGTAGAATGAGTACCGCTCCCAAGCCGTTGGATATGCCGTCCAATGCTGCTTTCTCAAGATCCTTGTACTGGTGTCCTAAACGTATGCCGAGCACCATGATAATGAACCAGCCAATGTATAGGGCAAGCTGGATAGGAAGATCCAATTGGGCAGTGAACGAAAATGCCATCAATAGGAACAATCCAAGGGAGACGATAACCTGGATCAAGCTGGGTAGACGTGGGGTAAGTTGCGTCATACAGAGCCTCTTATAAATGTTGTGAGCAAGAGCAAATAGAAGCCACTGCACTATCTGCTTTACGAGTGTTAACTCCTTTTTGGTACGAGTGGCACTTTACCGTAGTTAGAATAATATTTCGATAAAATGTCCATTCAATGTGATTTGAGTCTGTAATGGTGATTTATTGTGGTTAAATATATGGTAATTCGTTAATTTTAATGAGTTGAAATGTTTTGAAATGTAATCAAGGTGTGGCACGTATTTTTCACTTATGTTTTAAGAAGCATTTGTTTTGTTTGTGAAAATAACAATCGAACAAAAAGGGAGCAAAATGTAGGTTTTGCACTTATTTGGAGTGGGAGCAGATAAAAGTTACAGATTTGATGCAATTTTTCCTTGAGATTTTGCTTCGAAAATTGAATATTGGGGTATCCCATTATTTAAGTTGATTACACGGAGAGTTGAGAATGAGAGTAGGTTTAGTTGGTTGGCGCGGCATGGTCGGTTCTGTACTTATGCAACGTATGGTTGAAGAGAAAGATTTTGACCTTATTGAACCAGTTTTTTACAGCACATCTCAAATTGGCATCCCAGCTCCCTTATTTGGAAATAGTAAGGTAGGCAAAGATGCTGGAATGCTACAAGACGCATTTGATATTGAAAGCTTAAAGCAGCTTGATGCCGTCATTACCTGTCAGGGTGGTAGCTACACGGAGCAAGTATATCCAGCACTTCGCCAAGCTGGTTGGAAGGGCTACTGGATTGACGCAGCGTCAACCTTACGTATGGCGCAAGATTCTATCATCACACTCGATCCAGTAAACTTGGCGCAAATCCAGCGAGGTATTCACGCTGGTACTAACACCTTTGTTGGTGGTAACTGTACGGTTAGCTTGATGCTAATGGGTCTTGGTGGTCTGTTCGAAAAAGGCTTGGTTGAATGGACGAGTGCCATGACTTATCAAGCGGCTTCGGGTGCTGGTGCACAGAACATGCGTGAGCTTATTTCTCAAATGGGTGTAATCAATGACTCAGTTAGCAGTGAACTTGCTAACCCATCGAGCTCTATCCTTGATATCGACAAGAAAGTTGCTGATACCATGCGCAGCGGTTCGTTCCCAACAGACAAGTTTGGCGTTCCTCTAGCAGGCTCATTGATCCCATGGATTGATGTGAAGCGCGACAATGGTCAAAGCAAAGAAGAGTGGAAAGCGGGTGTTGAAGCGAACAAGATTCTTGGTTTCCAAGATTCACCGGTTCCTATCGATGGTACCTGTGTACGTATCGGTGCGATGCGTTGTCACTCTCAAGCGCTTACTATCAAGCTAAAGCAGAATGTACCTATGGATGAGATTGAAGAGATCATCGCAACTCATAATGATTGGGTTAAAGTGATTCCAAACGATCGTGACATCACCGCGCAAGAGCTGACGCCAGCTAAAGTGACTGGCACACTGTCTATCCCTGTTGGTCGTCTCCGTAAGATGGCAATGGGCGATGATTTCTTAAACGCGTTCACTGTCGGTGACCAGCTACTTTGGGGTGCAGCAGAGCCGCTACGCCGCACATTGCGAATCATCTTGGCTGAGAAAGCTTAAGAGAGGCGAGAGTTTAGAACGCTGCGCTTCGAGAACAACAGCAGTGATTGCCTCGAAAGTAACTGAGTATCGTGGTTCTGTTGGTCTTAATTATCTGAATTAAAAACACAAGGGTTGACAACTATTGTCAACCCTTCAATTTTTCTTGCCTCTACTCTACTACAACACGCTTATCTGGGTCTGCCAATTGGCTACCGCAGTACTTACAGTGCATAGCATCTGAATCATGACCCGCTCGGTTACAGTTTGGGCACTTGACCAGTTGTTTGTGGGCACTCATCTCATTGCTTAGTTCGGCGGTAATAATCCCGGTCGGAACCGCAAGAATCGAGTAGCCGAGCAACATTGTTAGCGACGCAATCGCCTTACCTAAATCTGTCTGTGGCACCATATCTCCGTAGCCAACGGTTGTGATCGTCACGATTGCCCAGTAAATGCTTTTAGGAATGCTGGTAAATCCATTCTCAGGACCTTCAATAACAAATATCAGCGCACCAAAGATGGTGACTAAAATTCCCACAGCACTAAAGAAAATGAAAATTTTACGTCGAGCCATCAATAGCGAACGCATCAGAATGTTTGAATCTTGAAGGTAACGCACCAGTTTTAGGATACGGAAGATACGCATCACACGTAACAGACGTACCACGCCCATAAAGCTCGCCCCAGGGAAGAAGATAGCCAAATAGGTGGGAAGAATTGCGAGTAGGTCGACCACCCCATAAAAGCTCATCGCATAGGAACTGGGTTTAGGTGAGCAATAGAGTCGAAGTAGATACTCAATTGTGAAGAGTGCGGTAAAGGTATATTCGATGTATCGAAGTTGTTGTGACCAATCGTCTAATACATTAGGTAGGGACTCAATGATCAACACTGCCAAAGAGGCGATGATGGCAATAATCAGCGCGATATCAAAGGCGCGACCGGCAGGGGTATGGGTGCCGAAAATGATCACATACAAATGATGTTTAAAAGGCTTGCGAGGCATGATGTTGCACTGTCATTGTTAAACACGAAATGAATGGCAACATCATACCAGAAGATAGCGAGATTAGGCTAAACCCGGGAACAGGTTACGCAGACCGTTAGCGATAAACTCTATACCCAGTGCACCGAGGATCAGACCCATGATACGAGTGATGACGTTGATTCCGGTTTGGCCAAGAAAGCGAACAATTAAAGGCGCTGAGCGGAACAACAGCCAAGTACAAAGACTGAATAGCAGGATAGTGACGATGATCCCCATAGTGTCGAACATCGCAGGGTAGCGAGAACCGTAGACGATGGTTGAGCTGATCGCACCCGGACCGGCCATCAAAGGCATAGCCAGTGGAACCACACCAATCTGTTCGCGGCTGACGTATTCGGTTTTCTCCTGCTTGTTCTGCTTATCTTCGCCCAATTTACCGCTCATCATCGAGAAGGCGATACTTAGCAGCAGCAGGCCACCGGCAACACGAAACGAATCGAGAGAGATGCTAAACATATCCAATAGCATTTGTCCGGCGAGTAGCGAGACAACCAAAATAATTGCGACGGCAATGTTAGCGGTAACGGCAGTCTTGTGCTTCTCTTCCTGAGTCATATGTCCAGTCAATGAAACAAATACCGGCATGATCCCAACGGGGTTAACCGCCGCCACCAAGCCAAGAAAGAACTGCAAAAATATAGCGATTTCGAACGTTTGCATTCGTGATCCTAAAAGTAATCAACAGAGGGAACAGGTCATTTGCGGAATATAGTCGAAAATATATTCATCGACGAATGAAAAAAACTAAAGCAGAACCTCTTTCATTACTGAGAAAATCTTATTATTGAAAGAATAGTAAACACAAATGACACACTTTGTTACGTAGAATGAACGAGCTTGCGGGCTGATGTTTACACAAACGTTAACAATTGCACATTTTCAATAAAAAATAAGTCCAATTGTAGAGAGAAATGATCCATTGGATATACTCTCAGTAGCACAAAGTTTGTGGACTACATGTAAGTTTGTGGCCAAAAAATGAAACTTTTTTACAAGATGTTGAGATTTTTCGTGGTTGTCTGACTGTTTGCTTTATTTTTGTTCAATAATAAAATGTGATCTAAATTGTTATTTATCATTGGGTTACGATTGTTTTTGGGATTGGTGTACCACTTATTAGGTAAATAGTTTTTCAGAACTGATCTGGGTCAATTTTTTTCACAACCTGAAATAATATACTCAGCCTTGAAAGCAATTTACTAAGAAGCCTGTTCTGATTGCTGACAAAGAAGACTTCCGAACAGCACTCTTAATAAAAAGTTTTTAATATTTGCTAATTTTAGGAGAATCCCTATGCCTGTAACTAATATGGCTGAACTAGATGCAATGATTGCTCGCGTCAAGAAAGCGCAAGAAGAGTTCGCTACTTACTCTCAAGAGCAAGTAGACAAAATCTTCCGCGCTGCGTCTCTTGCAGCTAACCAAGCTCGTATCCCGCTAGCTCAACAAGCGGTTGAAGAATCTGGTATGGGTATTGTTGAAGATAAAGTAATCAAGAACCACTTCGCTTCTGAGTTTATCTACAACAAATACAAAGACGAAAAAACATGTGGCATCCTTGAAGAGGATGACAACCTAGGTACTATGACTATCGCTGAACCAGTAGGTATCATCTGCGGTATCGTACCAACAACTAACCCAACTTCTACAGCGATCTTCAAATCTCTGATCTCTCTGAAGACTCGTAACGGTATCATCTTCTCACCACACCCACGTGCTAAGAACTCTACTAACGACGCAGCGAAACTTGTTCTAGAAGCAGCAGTAGCAGCAGGTGCTCCAAAAGACATCATCGGTTGGATCGACCAGCCATCTGTAGAGCTTTCTAACGCTCTTATGAAGCACGATGACATCGCTCTTATCCTTGCAACTGGTGGTCCAGGCATGGTTAAAGCAGCATACTCTTCTGGTAAGCCAGCAATCGGTGTAGGTGCAGGTAACGTTCCTGTAGTTATCGATGAAACAGCAGACATCAAACGTGCTGTAGCATCTATCCTAATGTCTAAAACTTTCGATAACGGCGTAGTATGTGCTTCTGAGCAGGCTGCAATCGTTGTTGATGAAGTATATGACGAAGTTAAAGAGCGTTTCGCTTCTCACAAAGCTTACGTTCTAAGCAAAGCAGAAGCAGAGAAAGTTCGTAAAGTTCTTCTTATCGATGGTGCACTAAACGCGAAAATCGTTGGTCAACCAGCTCCAGCAATCGCTGAAATGGCAGGCGTATCAGTACCAGCTGACACTAAAGTTCTAGTTGGTGAAGGTCTAGGCAAAGTATCTTACGACGACGCATTTGCACACGAGAAACTATCTCCAACGCTTGGTCTATTCCGTGCAGACAACTTCGAAGACGCAGTTGCTCAAGCGGTAACAATGGTTGAGATCGGTGGTATCGGTCACACGTCTGGTCTATACACTAACCAAGACGTAAATGCAGACCGCATCCGTTACTTCGGTGACAAGATGAAGACTGCTCGTATCCTAATCAACATCCCGACGACTCACGGTGGTATCGGTGACCTGTACAACTTCAACGTTGCACCTTCTCTAACTCTAGGTTGTGGTTCATGGGGTGGTAACTCTATCTCTGAGAACGTAGGTCCTAAGCACCTAATCAACAAGAAAACTGTAGCGAAGCGAGCTGAAAACATGTTGTGGCACAAACTACCTAAGTCTATCTACTTCCGTCGTGGTAGCCTTCCAATCGCACTTAGCGACCTAGAAGGTAAGAAACGCGCATTCCTAGTAACTGACCGTTTCCTATTCAACAACGGTTATGCAGATGACGTAGTACGCCTACTTAAAGCTCAAGGCATGGAAGTTCAAACGTTCTTCGACGTAGAAGCAGATCCAACTCTATCTGTAGTAGAGAAAGGTGCTGAAGCAATGAAGAGCTTCCAACCAGACACAATCATCGCTCTAGGTGGTGGTTCTCCGATGGATGCTGCGAAAATCATGTGGGTAATGTACGAGCACCCAGAAACTCACTTCGAAGAACTTGCAATGCGCTTTATGGACATCCGTAAACGTATCTACAAGTTCCCTAAAATGGGTAAGAAAGCTGAGCTTGTATGTATCACTACAACTTCAGGTACGGGTTCAGAAGTTACTCCATTCGCAGTTGTTACTGACGACAAGACTGGTGCTAAGTACCCACTAGCTGACTACGAAATCACGCCAAACATGGCTATCGTTGATGCTAACCTTGTTATGAACATGCCTAAGTCTCTAACAGCATTCGGTGGTTACGATGCAGTAACTCACGCTCTAGAAGCTTACGTATCAGTTCTAGCGAACGAATACTCTGACGGTCAGGCTCTACAAGCACTTAAGATGCTAAAAGAGTACCTACCATCAAGCTACGCGAACGGTGCAGGCGACCCAATCGCTCGTGAAAAAGTACACAACGCAGCAACTATCGCTGGTGTAGCATTTGCGAACGCATTCCTAGGTGTTTGTCACTCTATGGCGCACAAGATTGGTGCTGAGTTCCACCTACCACACGGTCTGGCGAACGCACTACTAATCTCTAACGTGGTACGTTACAACGCGAACGACAACCCAACTAAGCAGACTGCATTCTCTCAATACGACCGTCCACAAGCACGTCGTCGTTACGCTGAGGTTGCTGACCACCTAGGCCTAAGCCAAGAAGGTGACCGTACTGCTCAGAAGATTGAACGTCTACTAGCATGGTTGGATGAACTAAAAGCTAACCTAGATATCCCAATGTCTATCCAAGCGGCTGGTGTATCTGAAGCTGATTTTGTTGCTAAACTAGATGAACTAGCAGTTGAAGCGTTCGATGACCAATGTACAGGTGCGAACCCACGTTACCCACTAATCACTGAACTAAAAGAAGTTCTACTTGCTTCTTACTACGGTAAAGCGTTCGTAGAAGGTGAAACTTTCGAAGGTACTACAGTTATCAAAAAGAAAGCTGACCAAGTAGCGAAAGACGCGCCTAAAGCGAAAAAAGCAAAAGCTGAAGCGTAATAAGTAAGATTCAGTTTGAGATAGGTTTTCGCTAGCACGAAACCTACTTATCGGGAAAAGACCAAGCCCCAGTCGAAAGACTGGGGCTTTTTTTTGAGATACGGTGACACTTGGTAGCTTCTATTCTCACAAACAAAAAGGGTTGACGCTCTCACGTCAACCCTTTTTTCTAGCTTCTAGCTTCTAGCTTCTAGCTTCTAGCTTCTAGCTTCTAGCTTCTAGCTTCTATTTTTCGTCATCTGGAAGCTTAATATTGAGCTCAAGAACGGAAATATCATCATCTTTGTGCTCAAAAGATAGGTCGACCATTGATGGATCAACCGCGACGTATTTGCCGATGACTTTAAGGATATCTTCCTTTAGCTGAGGCAGATAAGACGGTGCAGGGTCGCTTTGACTGCGACGCTCTGCAACGATGATTTGTAAACGCTCTTTGGCTAAGTTGGCCGAGCTTTTTTTCTGCGGACGGAAAAACTCTAGTAATGACATTTAGCCTCCGAAAAGTCGTTTGAAAATCCCTTTCTTCTGTTCGGTCAGGAAGCGGAAATCCACTTGCTGGCCAAGCAGACGCTCTACCGTATCATCATAGGCCATACCTGCATCTGACTGATCATCAAAAATGACTGGTACGCCTTTGTTTGATGCGTTCAGCACAGCCTGACTTTCTGGAATAACCCCAAGAAGCGAAATATGCAGAATTTCTTCTACGTCTTCAACGCTAAGCATTTCACCCTGATTAACGCGAGCAGGGTTGTAACGTGTAAGCAGCAGATGCTGTTTTACAGGCTCAAGCCCCTCTTCGGCACGAAGTGACTTAGAGTCGAGAATACCTAAAATACGGTCTGAATCGCGTACTGAAGAGACTTCTGGGTTGGTGGTCACAATGGCTTCATCTGCAAAGTATAGCGCCATCAGAGCGCCTTGCTCGATACCAGCAGGTGAATCACAGATAACGAAATCAAAGCCCATCTCATCCAGTTCATCAAGAACGCGGCGCACGCCTTCTTTGGTCAGAGCGTCTTTATCACGTGTTTGTGAAGCAGGAAGAATGAATAGATTGTCGGTACGTTTGTCCTTAATCAAAGCTTGGTTTAATGTTGCTTCACCATTGATGACATTAACGAAATCGTACACAACGCGACGCTCACAACCCATGATTAAATCAAGGTTACGTAGGCCGATATCAAAATCGATAACCGCGGTTTTCTTTCCTTTTACAGCCAGGCCTGATGCGATAGCGGCGCTGGAGGTTGTTTTACCCACCCCGCCTTTACCTGATGTGACAACAATAATGCGTGCCATTATGTGTTCCTTATAATATTAAATCGTTAACAACTCGAACTTGAGCGAGTCGTCGTTCAAACTGAACATAACTTTTTGTTGCCAGAACTCTTCGGAGAATTGCTCCGTAAGCCAGTAGTGTCCGGCAATCGACATTAATTCGGCATTAAGTTTATTGCAGATGATGACTGCACCTGTGTTCCCACTTGCGCCGGCAATCGCTCGGCCACGAAGTGTTCCGAGGATATGAATAGAACCATCTGCGATAACCTCAGCTCCTTCACTGACATGATTCAGTACGATAAGATCGCTGTCTTTGGCATAGATCTGTTGCCCTGAGCGAACTGGAGTACGAACAATTTTTGTCGCGCTCATTTTTGCAGGTGCTTGAGCAGGCGACTTACTGGCAGACATCACGGCAAAGTTGGCCTCAGAAGCCAAGTTTTGCGTTCGCTTGTCTTTACAGCCAGTAACGCCGACAGGAATCATCCCAGCTTGAGATATGCCTTGTTTTAGCCTCGAAAAGTCAAGATCGCTTTCTACTTTCGCGATATTGATTACCACGGGCGCGTGAGCGAAGAAAGCAGGGGCTTGCTCGACCTTTTGTTGTAAGAAATGAATAGTTTTTTCCACATCGTTGTCAGAAAGGTGCAAAACTGACAAAGTGAAGCTACTGCCTTTTAGGTCTGGAGTATTTGACATCTTTTACGTACAACCTCTTAAGGGCGTTGCCTGAGACTAGGGTTGTCATGTTATATTCCTAGAATAAGCTCAGCAAGTTATCTTGTGCCCAATTGACCGTTTTGCTTAAAAAAATAGCGAAACATTGACGTTCCATGAATTAAAACGATAAAAGGCTTCCAATGCTTTGTGCAATATACAAAAGTTCTAAAAAAGAAGGTGCTTACTTATATATCCCTAAAAAGGATGATTTCTCACAAGTTCCTGACACATTAATGCAGATGTTTGGCAAACCTATTATGGTTATGGTGGTGAAGTTAGAGGGGCGTACGCTGGCTCAAGTAGACGTAGAGAAAGTGAAGCAGTCACTGAAAGATGACGGCTTTTTCCTTCAACTACCGCCACCACCGAAAAATTTACTCGATGAATATAAAGAGCAAAAACAAGCTCGTCAGCAGTCTGAAGAAGAATAAAATTATATTCGGACTGTTAGATTCTGTTGCTCAAGGAGGGCAATGTGAAAAAACTAATGTCAGTCGCTCTAGGGGTCACGCTCGCCTCATCGGTTTTTGCTAATGAAGTGAGCTTTGAGGAATACGTTGAAGGTTTAAAAGTTGAGGCTCGCCAAAACGGTATTTCTGAGGCGGTTATTGAGCAAGCGTTCGATAATGTCACCCACAAACCGCGTGCGGTGAAAGCCGATAAGAATCAGCCTGAGAAGAAGCTCACCCTAGATGAGTATATTCCACGCGCAGTGCCCGATTGGAAAGTAAAACAAGCTAAAGAGCTCTACAAAGAGCACTATGCTGAGCTGAGTCGCATTGGTGAAGAGTACGGCGTTCAGCCACGGTTTATCGTTGCACTATGGGGCGTAGAAAGTAACTTTGGTCGTTTTACGGGTAATTACCCTGTGATTGATGCGCTGTCGACGATGGCTTATGACGGTCGTCGTGAGGACTTTTTCCGTAAAGAGACCATGGCGGCGTTGCAAATCCTTGAGCAGGGTCATATTGCCGTTGAGGACTTTAAAGGTTCTTGGGCTGGCGCGATGGGGCAATGTCAGTTCATGCCAAGTTCGTTCCTATCTTTTGCCGCTGACGGTAATGGGGATGGCAAGAAGGACATTTGGAACACCGAAGCGGATGTGTTCGCTTCCGCCGCTAACTATTTAAGTCAGTCAGGTTGGAACGACACTTACACTTGGGGGCGTCAGGTAAAACTGCCAAAGGGTTTCGACATGAACCTAGAGGGACGTGTCGAGGGTAAAGAGAAAACCTTAGCGCAGTGGAATCAACTTGGTATCACACGTTACGATGGAAGCGCATTGCCACAAGTGAATGTCAATGCGTGGTTGACGGCACCAGACAATGCCAACGGCCGAGTCTATCTGGTTTACAACAACTACAATGTATTGATGAAGTGGAATCGCTCTTATTACTTTGCACTTGCTGTTAGTCATTTAGCGGACAGAATTACACTGTAGAGAATCAATTTGTTAGCAAAGGAGCTTATAGAGCTCCTTTTTCTTTTGGAGTTATTTCCAAATACGGCTTCCGAGCCTTTAAGGAGGTAAGGGCTGACGCCAAGCACCGACCCTTCAAACTTTCTCCAGTTCTACGCTATTTCTTCTTGGTATGGAACTGCTCACACGCCAGCATGGTGTTTTCGATTAGGCTTGCCACTGTCATTGGTCCCACACCACCAGGTACAGGTGTAATGAAGCTCGCTTTTTCTCTTGCTTTATCGTACTCGACGTCACCGACCAGTTTTCCTGATTCAAGACGGTTAATACCCACATCGACCACGATAGCACCCTCTTTGATCCAGTTACCTGGGATAAAGTTAGGTTTACCTACTGCGACTACAACCACATCAGCCTGGCGAACGTGGCTCTCAAGATCCTTAGTAAAGCGATGACACGTTGTTGTTGTACAACCTGCTAGCAACAACTCAAGAGTCATTGGACGGCCAACAATATTTGATGCACCTACGATAACGGCATGCTTACCACGTAGTTCGACATTGTAGCGGTCTAGTAGAGTAATGATCCCTTTTGGCGTACAAGAGCGAAGCTTAGGGATGCGTTGAGCTAGGCGACCAACGTTGTAAGGGTGGAAACCATCAACGTCTTTTTCTGGGTGGATGCGCTCTAGCACATGAGTGGCGTCGATACCCGCAGGAAGGGGTAATTGAACCAAAATACCATCTATCTGAGCATCTTCGTTAAGCTCATCAATCAACGCAAGCAGTTCTTGCTCGGTTGTGGTCGCTGGAAGGTCAAATGATTTGGAAACAAAACCGACTTCTTCACAAGCACGGCGTTTACTTCCGACATAAACCTGTGACGCAGGATCTTCACCAACGAGCACAACAGCAAGGCCTGGTGCACGAAGACCCGCCTCTTTACGAGCTTTAACACGTGCTGCAACTTCTGAACGAACAGTTTGTGAAATAAGAGTTCCATCGATATTTTGAGCTGTCATGACTTTCCTTAAGAAATGAATGGCGACGTATTTGCAGCGCATTGTCGCAAATTATTTGACGAACATCTATAAGCAAACGTTTGCTTTGTGGTGATTTTAATCAAATAAGAGTTCAGTGGCCTTTTTTTAGTCATTCAGATCAGAATGTTAAGAAAAGCTCTTGTTTTAACGCCTCGAACTCGTATAATCCTGTCCCTGTAGCGCGCCCTTAGCTCAGCTGGATAGAGCACGTCCCTTCTAAGGATGTGGTCGTAGGTTCGAATCCTACAGGGCGTGCCATTTATTCAGAAGCCCCGATAACTCGATGAGTTATCGGGGCTTTGTCGTTTCTGTGGTGCTGGTGGATCGTTACATACGCAACCTATATTCTGCGCTATTTCAACCGATTTAATATGCTCTCTGTACATAAGCTGTGCTTTTCGGTAGCATGTCGCTCCTCTGACGTTTCCGTCTTGGCCAAGTTCGAACCGAGTACCTACCTTTAGTGAACCATGCGCAGTATCCATACTAAAATTAAACCTGAATTTGAGCCGCTATTAGCAGAACTTGCTCTTCACGCTTTACTTCATTTGCGCACTAATCATACCGCAGTGTCTTTGGCGAGAAAGCCACGTTCCGATGTGAACGATATTCTTTCTGCTTGGCTTAACAAAGCTGCAAATAGCAAGAAATACAAACCCTTCAAGAAGAAAGTGCGCTCGTTAGTCAGCCATGCTCGCTCACAGCGCTTAGATATGGAAGGGATGCTTGGGAATTTACTCCCGCCGGTAGAAGGGGACGAGTTACCTCATCTCGACAGTTTTTTGCTGTTGGTTAACACCTTAGAGAGGGAGTTAAACACCACAGTGTTGGTTTCAAGTCCTCAAGAGGTGGATCTAAAACATAACCCGAAAGGCTGTTTGCTGTGTGTGCTTTCTACGGATCTCAACGCTCATTTCAACAATCGTAATCGCTTGGTTGCGGATATTTCTATGTTGTTTCGTGGGACTCACGGTGAAAAGCATGCCTTTATGCGTACGATTTATTCGTCATCCTTATTTGAGCATAAAGTCGAATTTGAAGATGGTGACTTTGTACGTATCTCTTTGAGCTTACAAAAATAAAAAAAGTGGCACATGGCCACTTTTTTATGATTTGCTTCATTACGCGAGTTTGAACTCTTGTAACTGCTCGTTGACTTCGTTCACCTCTTCTCGATAGCTCGCCACAATATCGTTCATTGTGTCAGCGAGATGCCCCGTAGTCTGAGCAATTTCAGTGAGAACATCGACATCCTGATCGACCGCTTCACTCGCTTTAGATTGTTCGACAGTTGAGTTAGCAATACTGGTGATATGTTGATTCACCGTCTCAATCAATGTTTCTAGCTGAGAGACGCTGTTGTTTACCTCAGACACGGAATTAAAGGTAGAGTCTGTGGCTTCACGGCTCTTATGCATGTTGCTCACTGCTGTTTGAGTGTTGTTGGTGATATTTCCAAGCAGTTGAGAAATATGCTCCGTCGCCTCTTTACTGCGCTGAGCAAGATCTCTGACTTCGGATGATACCACTGCAAACCCACGGCCGTGTTCACCTGCACGAGCCGCTTCAATCGCTGCGTTGAGTGCGAGTAAATTGGTTTGCTCCGAGATGCCATTAATAGTATCAACAATCTTGCTCACGCTTTGGGCATCTTGCTCAAGCTGAAGCATACAGCTTTGCGTTTGTTCAATCTGGCTAACCAACGCTTTTACAATATCGTACGAAGCTTGGCTCTGTTGTTGGCAAGTCAGGACTTTGTTGGTCATCTGCTCGGTCTCTTCAAGAGCACGCTCAGAGGATGCTGCAATTTCTAGACTCGACTGAGATAACTCGGTCATAGCGGTGGCAATGTTACTGCATTTATCCGCTGTCGCTCGGCTGCTGTCTCCTAAGTCGTCGGCGCCTTTCACCATTTGTGCCAGTCTTTCGTTACTGTGGCTATTGCTATCGGTGACTTGAAGCAGCAAGCTCTTGATACTTGAGACTAGTCCGTTAACACTGAACGATATTTGTGACAGTTCGTTTTTACCTTCGGAGTTGAGTACCACGCTTAAGTTGTTGGTTTCTGACATATGTGCCAATTCAGAGGTCAGTTCACCAACGCGGGATTTAAGGCTTGAAAGACTAATGACCAAACCACCGATAAGAATGATACTTAAACAGAGTGTCGATGCGATCATTACGCTCATCTGCCACATTGCAGCATCAGCCTGCTGAGTTACAATGGTGGTCATTTTTTCCACTAGGTTATTGCGGATTTGATTGACCAATTTAATGCGTTCAGTCGCCGCGCCAAACCATGCTAACGCCGATGGGCCTTGCAGATTGTCTAGGCTATTTTTTTGCGCCAAATACTGCTCTTGGATCTCTTCAACTTGTTTCCAAATCGGATTTTGCTTCGCGTCATTAAACAGGGTTAAGTATTCGCTAGGCATGGTTAACATTGCGGCTCTTTCACTGTACTTACCCGAGTTAAGATAGTTTTCAATCGCCGTGTATTGACCTTGTGACGATTGCTTACGTGCGAATGCACCATTTAGAGCCCCGCGGACTTGTCCAGCTCTCTCTTTAATGGTCATGATAGAAGTCAGCGAGTTACCTAATCTAATGGTTTCAGAGTTCGCAACACCTGAGATAAGTAGTGTTGCATTGTCAATCGCAAGTTGGTTGAGATTCGAATAGTAGGCGAAAGGTGATCTTTGAGGAGATAAACGATCGACTTGGCTGCGAATATCATTGATCTGAGAAAGCTCGGAAAGGACAGATTGCTTAAGTTTGGTGGCTAGGTCAGTCGAGATATATTGTGGGTTAAAGGCTTTAAACGCGGAAATATGTTTATCTGCCGAGGTTCGTTGCTCTTTAAGTTTGGCGACTTGCTCAGATGCGCCTTTACTGCCTAATACACCAGCTGTCAGTCCACGTTCTACAGCAAGATTGTGGGCCAAGTTATCGTACAGCAATGTCAGCTGAATGATTTCTTTGTCTTTGTTTGCTTGTTCTACCGTTGCCTTTTGATTGAGTGAAAGCTCTACAGCCATCGACAATGCAAGGAGCAGCGGGATAACCGCTAGAGCAGTAAATATATGATGAAGCGAGAATTTTTTCAAAAATGCTGTCATCATGGCCTCCTGACTAAATACGTTATAATAATGCTCTACTTATTGTATATGAACATAGTAAACTTTTAAGTGATTTACCCCCTATTGTTCTAATTATCCATAGTTAGAAAAGGGGGAATAAAAAGTGTAGACGCTTGTCATAAAAATTTAATCTTAGTGTGCATTGTGAAAATATTGAAAATTCATCATATTGTAATGACTATGTAACAAAAAAGAGAGAGTGGTTTATGCAGCATCAAGAAATGATCCAACCTTCCAATTTTGGCGTTATCAGCCGTACTTGTCTGTTTTCATTGTTCGGTATTTTATTGGTATTCAGTATTATTTAGTTTTCGAACAAGCCTTGACGAGGAAGTAATTACTCACTTAAGTGTACGGAGACTCAAGGCAGTTCTGGATCTCACCCATTTGCTATGTTAGTTTCGCAGTGATTCATACTGTTAATGGTTTGTATATGTTTTCGCTGTCGTCACTTTCTCATCGTTTTGCCTCCTTGCCAGATGCTTTTTATACGCCTGTCGCACCGCAACCTCTTGATAATACGCGTTGGATTATTTGGAACGGACAGTTTGCTGAGCAATTTAATTTACCCCTACAGGCTCCTGACGGAGATCTGAAACAGTTTCTGACTGGCGAATACATCATAGAAAACTCGCCGCCTGTTGCCATGAAGTATGCAGGACACCAATTTGGTGTTTATAACCCTGAATTAGGCGATGGCCGTGGTCTATTGCTCGGTGAGTTGACTAATCATCATAACGAAGTCTTTGACTTGCATATTAAAGGTGCAGGTTTAACGCCTTATTCACGGATGGGGGATGGCAGGGCAGTATTGCGCTCTACAATTCGTGAGTATCTATGCAGTGAAGCGATGGCAGGACTTGGTATTCCAACGACGCGAGCTTTAGGGATGTTGGTGAGTGATACCCCTGTCTATAGAGAGAAGTGTGAGCAAGGTGCTCTATTAATTAGAATGGCACGCAGTCATATTCGTTTTGGTCATTTCGAGCATTTCTTCTATACCAATCAACTTGAAGAGCTTCAGTTATTAGCTGACAGAGTTGTTGAGTGGCACTTCCCCTCAGCACGGGACAATGAGAAACCTTATCTCTCGATGTTTGATCAAATCGTCCAACGCACTGCAAAAATGATAGCGCAATGGCAGGCGTATGGTTTTGCGCACGGGGTAATGAACACGGACAATATGTCGATCATTGGCGATACATTTGATTACGGTCCATTTGGTTTTCTTGACGATTACGACCCAAGTTATATTTGCAATCACTCTGACTACCAAGGGCGCTATGCATTTAATCAACAACCACGCATTGCGCTTTGGAATCTATCAGCCTTAGCTCACAGCTTGTCTCCTCTCATATTGAGAGAGGATCTAGAACAAGCACTATCGCAGTTTGAGCCATTGTTAGGTCAGGAGTTTAGCCGTCTGATGCGAAGTAAATTGGGTATCAATAGTCAGCAGCAAAGTGATACGCAACTGTTTGGTGCAATGTTTGAGTTGTTGCATCAACAGGGTATTGATTACACGCGTTTTTTACGCGAATTGTCATCGATCGATATCAAAGGGATTCAAGCGGTACTGGATCTTTTTGTCGACCAGCAGGCGATAAATCAGTGGTTGGCACAATACCTAGAACGCTGTGAGCATGAACATAATGGCCATGGAGAGGTGGTTTCCGCCGCCGAACGTTGTCAAGCCATGCGTCGGGTAAACCCGAAGTACATCTTGCGTAACTACCTCGCTCAAATTGCAATAGATCGAGCAGAAGAGGGCGATTTCAGCGAAGTAGAGCGCCTTGCCACCTTGTTGAGAAACCCTTTTGATGAGCAGCCTGAGATGAGTCAGTATGCCAACCTACCACCTGATTGGGGCAAAAAGATGGAGATTAGCTGTTCATCTTAATGACGTGGGCTCCAAGCGATGAGTTTCTCTTTGAGTAGGGTGCGGTTGATGGGTTTGGTTAGAAGGTTCGATAATTCGTTTTTTGTTAATAAGATGTGATGTGAGTCCGCAAGGGGTTCAAATTCTAAGTAATATCTTACAAATTACCGAATAAGAACTGTTTACACTCCTCAGTACTAAAGTCGCTCAGTAGTAGGTAAGGGTATGTCAGCTAAAATTCTTGTTGTCGATGATGATCAAGAGATTTGTGAGTTATTGGAAGAATACCTGACGAAGCAAGGTTATCAGGTTGATGCGGTCAATGACGGCGAACAGATGAAGTCGTATCTTGAACAACAGGGTTATCCTGAACTTATCCTGCTTGATGTGATGCTGCCGGGAGATGATGGCTTTACTTTGTGTCAGCAAGTGCGCCGTCACTCTTCTGTCCCCATCATTATGCTCACTGCGGTCTCCGATGATACCGATCAGATCATCGGCCTTGAGATTGGTGCAGATGACTATATCGCAAAACCGTTCAATCCACGTCACCTCACCGCACGGATAAAAGCCGTGTTGCGCCGAGTTAACGTAGTAGAAGAGCTGCCTGCCAGTGTTATCGCTAAAACCATCGTATTTGGTGATTGGAAACTGGATCCCTTGGCACACAGAATTACTCATGTCGAGCGCCATGAGTCTCATGACTTGTCAGGCAGTGACTTTGCATTGCTGATGCTATTTCTTAAACGTCCAAATGAAGTACTTGACCGCGACACCATCTCTTTCGCGACTCGCGGTCGAGAAGCGTTACCTTTTGAACGCGGTATCGATGTCCAGCTTAGCCGATTGCGCCAAAGGTTAGGTGACAGTGCAAGATTCCCGCATTACATCAAAACGATGCGTGGTAATGGCTATATTCTCGCGGTGCCTGTGAGTTATGAGCAATAAATTGCAAAATTGGTTACGCCGTTTCAAGCCCAATTCGCTAGTCAGCCGAACTCTGGGGTTAACGTTGTTGGCGGTTGTGCTCGCTCAAGGTGTGGCGACGACTATTTGGTACGCCGAGTCGAAACAGAAGGAGCTGGAAGGTATCCGCTCTGCTTCTGAAAGCATGGCAAATATGTTCTCTTCGACAGTGACCTTCTTTCAATCTTTGCCGGTCAAGTATCGCCATATTGTATTGGATCAGATCCGAAATATGGGCGGGACTCGTTTTTTCGTCTCATTCAATAAAGAGCAGTTAATCGTCGACCCGATAGAAGATACCCCGCTGAAGTTAGCTTCATTGCAAGCAATTGAAAGTGTGTTAGCCAAAAAGCTACCTAAGGTCGAGTCGATTCAAGTCGACTTTTCTCATCCAGATAACTTGAGACTGCTCAAAAATGATATTTATCTGCATGACTTACCTAAGTCGTGGGCTCACCATACGCTGACGCTCAATCCCATTGAACCACCGATTCTCGTGGTACAAATTGAGCTAAAAACCCATGAGTGGGTCTATATTGCGGCTCTATTACCTGCACCGTATGTCACTCTCGACGATACCTTGATCGGTCGTGAACAGATGATGTTTCTGCTCTTCTCTACCACGATTTTATTGTTCCTTACTTACTTGTTGGTACGGCGTCAGGTCAAGCCACTCAAGCGATTAGCTAAGGCCGCGAATGAGATGAGCATGGACATCGATCAAGCGCCTATAAAGGAAGAGGGGGCGAGCGAATTGATCACCGCGACGCGTGCATTTAATCGTATGCAGCAGCGGATACGCCGTTATGTAGCGGATAGGGAGCATCTTTTCTCGGCGATTTCCCACGACCTGAAAACACCCATCACACGTTTAAGGCTCAGGGCCGAGTTGCTTGAAAACGACACCAAACGCGACAAGTTTAATCGTGACCTTGATGAACTAGAAATGATGGTTAAAGGGGCGTTGCAGTGTGTCCGTGACACCGACCTACATGAAAACAATGCCTACATTGATCTCAATGAGATGATACTGAGTGTGATTGAACCATTGAACCAACACCAGCAAACGGTTGAGTTTGATCCCTACCCAATTGAGCCAATTGTTGCGAAACCATTAGCGATCAAGCGAGTGATCAGTAATTTAGTCGATAACGCAGTAAAATATGGTCATCGTGCTGAGATTGAAGTGCTCACCAATCAGGAGTGGGTCAGTATTGTCATTGAGGATCATGGTCCAGGTATTCCAGAAGATAAGCTCGAAGCCGTTTTTGAACCCTATTTTAGATTGGCAAATGATGAAAATGGGCATGGCTTAGGCTTAGGTATCTGCCGGAATATTCTTCACGGACATGGCGGAGATCTCATTATTGATAACTTACCCAGAAAAGGCTTACGCGCCCAAATCTATATTCCATCGAACCTAGAGGTGTAATGTAACATAATTGTTACGTGGCGTTTACCGTTTGTTTCAATCTTAAATTTCAATTTGGATAGACTCTGTTTAGTACAAGCAAGAACGCTTGGGGTCATTGAGCTGTTGGCCTGAATGTCTAATCCAATACATGGAAGATAATAATGAAACTTAATAAAACCCTACTTACCCTCTCTCTTTTGTCTGCTGCTAATGTTGCAACTGCTGGTGAAGTTGAAGTTCTTCACTGGTGGACTGCGGGCGGTGAAGCAAAATCTGCTGCTGTTCTTAAACAGATGCTAGAAGAGCAAAACCACACTTGGAAAGATTTCGCAGTAGCTGGTGGTGGCGGTGAATCTGCTATGACGGTTTTGAAAACTCGTGCTGTATCAGGTAATCCACCATCAGCAGCACAAATCAAAGGTCATGACATTCAGGAGTGGGGCGGTCTTGGCTTCCTGACTTCTCTTGAGAGCACAGCAAAACAAGAAAAATGGGATGAAATCCTACCTTCAGTAGTCACCAAAGTGATGAAATACAACGGTGAGTACGTCGCAGTGCCGGTCAATGTTCACCGCGTTAACTGGATTTGGGCTAACCCTGAAGTGCTTAAGAAATCGGGCGTAGAGTTGCCAACCACATTGGATGAGTTCTTTGCTGCGGCTGAAAAAATTAAAGCCGCTGGTTTTGTACCGCTCGCTCATGGTGGTCAGCCTTGGCAAGATGCCACTGTATTCGAAGCAGTCGCATTGGATGTACTAGGTAGTGAAGACTACAACAAAGCGTTTGTAGACCTAGACATGGATGTGCTTTCTGGTGACAAGATGGTGGAAGTGTTCACTAAGTTCAAGAAGGTGCGTGACTACATCGATGCAAACTCACCAGGACGTGACTGGAACGTTGCAACCTCAATGGTGATTAACGGTGAAGCGGCGATGCAAATCATGGGTGACTGGGCGAAAGGTGAGTTTACCGCTGCTGGTAAAGTTCCAGGCAAAGATTACATCTGTGCACCTGCTCCAGGTACGGATGGACAGTTCACGTTCAACATCGACAGCTTCGCTTTCTTCGAGCTTAGCAACAAAGACAATCAGAAAGCTCAGCAAGATCTAGCTCGTACAATCCTAACTAAAGAGTTCCAAGAGGTGTTTAACCTAAACAAAGGTTCAATTCCTGTGCGCCTAGATATGGATATGTCTAAGTTTGACCAGTGTGCACTGGACTCTATGGCGACATTTAAGGCGAGCGCTCAGTCTGGTGACCTAGTACCAAGTATGGCGCACGGTCTATCAACAACGAGCTATGCACAAGGCGCCATCTACGACGTAGTGACTAACTTCTTCAATGATGACAAAGCGGATCCTAAGCAAGCGGCTCAAAAACTGGCTAAGGCCGTTAAAGCCGCCATTTAAACTTCGCTCGTTTAAGTACACCCCCAAAGGGCAGGCAGGCTTGTGGGGAGCCTGTCTGCCCTTTCTCTATTACCCGATCAGGAATTTGATTAGGGTCTTATGACGTAAGGACTCGTTATGGAGCATGTTGTTACTCGGTCTGATAAGAAGTCAAAAGCCAAGGTTAACCTAGGCGACCGACTTCAACATTGGCTGCCGAAAATCGTTCTTGCCCCGACAGTGCTTGTGACTGTGGTTTGTATCTATGGTTACATTTTCTGGACGGCGGCACTTTCAATGACCAACTCGCGCTTTCTGCCTAGCTTTAACTTCGTGGGTTTTGCCCAGTATGAAAAGCTAATGGAGAACGACCGTTGGATCACATCAATCACTAACCTAGGTATCTTCGGCCTGCTGTTTATGCTGGTGGCAATTGGTTTGGGAGTGGCTTTGGCTATCTTCCTCGACCAGAACATCCGTCAGGAAGGGGCGATCCGTACCATTTATCTCTATCCAATGGCGTTGTCATTCATCGTGACCGGTACGGCGTGGAAGTGGATTCTTAACCCGGGATTAGGTATCGAAAAATTAATGCAGGACTGGGGCTTCTCCGAGTTCAAATTTGATTGGTTGGTTAACTCGGATATGTCTGTTTATACCTTGGTTATTGCCGCGGTTTGGCAGTCCTCTGGCTTTGTCATGGCGATGTTTTTAGCCGGCTTGCGAGGTATCGACTCTTCGATCATAAAAGCGGCGCAAATTGATGGCGCAAGTTTACCGACTATCTACTGGCAAATCATTATGCCGTGTTTGCGCCCGGTGTTTTTCAGCGCGGTGATTATTACCTCTCATATTGCGATCAAGAGCTTTGACTTGGTGACCGCTATGACAGCCGGTGGACCTGGTTACTCTTCCGATCTGCCTGCACTATTTATGTATGCTCACTCATTTACTCGTGGTCAGATAGGTCTGGGTGCGGCGAGTGCGATGATGATGCTAGCAGGTATCTTAGCCATCTTAGTACCTTATCTTTACTCTGAACTTAGGGAGAAAAAATCATGATGCGTAGTGTCAATTTTTCTCGACTATTTATCTATTCGACACTGGTGTTCTTCTGTCTGGTTTACCTGATGCCACTGTTCGTAATGTTCATTACCTCATTTAAAACCTTGCCAGATATCAAAGCGGGTAACTTAATGAGTTTACCAACTGAGTGGGTGTTCGATGCTTGGTTTAAAGCATGGGACAGTGCTTGTACTGGTGTTAAGTGTGAAGGTGTTAAAGGTTACTTCTGGAACTCTTTCCAGATGGTTATTCCGGCCGTGGCTATCTCAACTCTATTAGGCGCGTTTAATGGTTACGTTGTGACCAAATGGCAATTCCGTGGTTCAAATCTGTTTTTCAGCCTATTGCTGTTCGGCTGTTTCATTCCGTTTCAGGTCATCCTTTTGCCGATGGCAGCAGTACTTGGCAAGTTAGGTTTGGCGAATACCACTGCTGGGCTAGTGATTGTTCACGTTATCTACGGTATGGCGTTTACTACACTGTTCTTCCGCAACTTCTATATCAGCGTCCCTGATGAACTGGTTAAAGCGGCGAAGCTAGATGGTGCAGGCTTCTTCACTATTTTCTTCAAGATTCTGTTACCAATCTCAACGCCTATCATCATGGTGACGGTGATTTGGCAGTTCACAGCGATTTGGAATGACTTCCTGTTCGGGGTGGTTTATTCAGGCTCAGAAACTCAACCAATAACTGTTGCACTCAATAACTTGGTTAACACCAGTACTGGTGTCAAAGAGTACAACGTTGATATGGCTGCGGCGATTATCGCGGCGCTGCCAACACTATTAGTTTATGTATTAGCAGGAAAATACTTTGTTCGCGGCCTAACGGCTGGGTCGGTAAAAGGATAATTATCATGGCAACACTCGAACTTAAACAGATCCGTAAAACCTACCCGAAAGCGGAGCAAGAAACCTTAAAGGGTATCGACATTAACATTGATTCAGGCGAGTTCCTGATCTTGGTTGGGCCTTCGGGTTGCGGTAAATCGACCTTGATGAACACCATTGCTGGATTGGAAAATATCAGTTCTGGTGAGATTGTTATCGACGGTAATGATGTCTCAGAGGTTGAACCGAAAGACCGTGATATTGCGATGGTATTCCAATCCTATGCGCTTTACCCAAATATGACGGTTCGCGGCAATATCGAGTTTGGTCTGAAGATCCGCAAGATGCCTAAGGCTGAGATAGATGCAGAAGTTGAGCGAGTTGCAACCATGCTGCAAATTGATCATCTGTTAGACCGTAAACCTTCACAGCTTTCGGGTGGTCAGCGTCAACGTGTCGCAATGGGGCGCGCACTGGCCCGCCGCCCTAAGCTATATCTGTTTGATGAACCGTTATCGAATCTTGATGCGAAACTTCGCGTAGAGATGCGCCATCAGATTAAGCGCCTTCATCAACAGCTTAAAACGACCATCGTGTACGTGACCCACGACCAGATTGAAGCGATGACTCTCGCCGACCGTATTGCAGTTATGAAGGATGGTGAACTTCAGCAGCTAGGCACTCCGCAAGAGATTTACAACAAGCCAACCAATATGTTTGTCGCCGGTTTTATGGGGTCACCGTCGATGAACTTCATCAAAACTATGGTCGATCTGGATGCGCAGGATAACCCTGTGATCAAAGTGAAGGGCAGCAACGGTCAAGAACATCACATTAGTTTACCGGCATCAATGCGTGAGCAAGATGGACGAGAGATCGTTATTGGGCTTCGTCCAGAACACATTACAGATAGCGAGAATGTGGATTCACAAGCAAGCACCAAGCTTGATCTGATGCTGGAAGTTTTGGAGCCAACGGGTCCAGATACGATTGCGATGATCAAAGTCAACGAGCAAGAAGTCGCGTGTCGTCTTTCTCCTGAGTTTGATGTGGTCGCAGGTCAAGTGGCACCTTTGCACTTTGACCTCTCTAAAGCGGTGTTCTTTGATGCAACAACAGAGAAACGCATCGACTTTCATTAATGATTAATTTGTTAACAATATTGTTAGAAAAATGCACATAGTCAACTATGCTTAGAGCTATAGCATGAAGAAGCTTCGTGCACATTTGAGGGGAGATGGGCGATTTCGTCTCCTTATTGCCCGTCGAATCTCTAGTAACAAAAATGGCAGCCCAAGGGCTGCCATTTGTTTTTTATAATGAGTCTTTGTTAAATATGTGTAAATTCACCCGTTGTGATAAATATGATGGGTGGAAATCCACCCATTTTTATAAAAAAGTGTGATTTAAAAACAGGTGGCAGTCGGGACGTTTTTATTAAACTTATGATTTATAGATGTTTTTATGATTAATTGAAAGTTGGCTTAGTTATTGCCCTTATAGAAATATCAACACCCAGTGATGGGGTTGTTCATTTAACAAGGAGAATAATAATGTTCAAGCCATTGACTCTACTATCTGCATCGATTCTTGCTGTGACCAGTTTCAACGCTGCGGCTAACTGTGATCCAGGTGAAACAGTGATTAAATTCAGTCACGTAACGAATACAGATAAGCACCCGAAAGGTATCGCGGCTTCATTACTTGAAAAACGTGTTAATGAAGAGATGAACGGTAAAGTGTGTCTTCAGGTATTCCCGAACTCAACTCTGTATGATGATGACAAAGTTCTAGAAGCTCTTCTTAACGGTGACGTGCAACTTGCTGCCCCTTCTCTATCAAAGTTTGAAAAGTTCACCAAGAAGTACCGTATTTTCGACCTACCATTCCTATTTGAAGATGTAGAAGCGGTTGACCGTTTCCAAAACTCAGAAGCGGGTGAGAAGCTGAAAAATGCGATGAAACGTCGCGGTCTTCAAGGTCTAGCGTTCTGGCACAACGGCATGAAACAGATGTCTGCGAACAAGCCACTTATCACTCCTGAAGATGCAAAAGGTCTGAAATTCCGCGTGCAAGCATCCGATGTTCTTGTTGCTCAGTTTGAGCAATTAGGCGGTAACCCGCAGAAAATGTCATTCAAAGAAGTTTACGGTGGTCTACAAACTAAAGTTATTGATGGTCAAGAAAACACTTGGTCTAACATCTACGGTAAAAAATTCTTCGAAGTTCAAGACGGTATCACTGAAACAAACCACGGTATTCTTGATTACCTAGTCGTTACGTCAAACGATTTCTGGAAAGGTCTACCAGAAGACCAACGTCAGCAGCTTGCGACAATCATTGAAGAAGTGACGATTGAGCGTAATGCTGAATCTTCGCGTGTCGACCTTGCGAACAAAAATAACATCATTGAAGCGGGTGGTGTCGTTCGTACCTTGACTGCCGAAGAGCGCCAACAGTGGGTAACTGCGCTTCAGCCAGTATGGAAGAAGTTCGAGAAAGATATCGGCTCTGACCTGATCGAAGCGGCTATCGCATCAAATAAATAATAACAATTTCCCCTAACCTTTGGCCCTCTTAGTATCTCTTTCTTCTCGGGATATATCGGGAAGAGGGCCTTTCTTTTCTTTTGAGAAAGTGAAGTAACTTATGGAACAGTCTATTTTTGCCAGAATTGGCAGGGTGACAGACGCAATTGAGGAAACTCTGATCGCGTTCTTCTTGGGTGCGATGACCATGCTCACCTTTGCCAATGTAGTATTTCGCTACGTATTTAATGACAACATCTTGTGGGCACTTGAGCTAACCGTGTTCATGTTCGCTTGGATGGTACTCGTCGGGGCATCATACGGCGTGAAAAAACATTTTCACATTGGTGTTGATGTTGTTATTAACCTAGCGCCAGACCATCTGCGTAAAGTTTATGCGCTGATCGCTGCGGCATCCTGTTTGGCTTTTTCAATCTTGCTGCTTATTGGCTCTTGGAACTACTGGTACCCGTTCGCAACTGAACGTGCATGGTATGAAACCGACGATATTCCGATGCCGGAAATGTTGCAGTTTTTGGCTGACTGGTTGAATGAAGGTGAGCGTTACGAAAAATTACCTCGATTCATTCCGTACATGGCACTGCCTATAGGTATGGCGTTACTCACTTTCCGCTTTGTTCAAGTTACGTTGCAAATTATTACTGGCAAGTTGGATCGTCTCATCGCAGGTCACGAGGCTGAAGAAGAGCTCGAAGCTCTGAAAGAGGAACTCAAAGACGCTGGAGAAGCAATGGAACCTAAAAGTAATAATAACCAGAGCAAGGAGGGCTAAGCCATGGAAATTCTATTCTTATTCATCATGGTGATTGGCTTTATGCTTGTGGGTGTGCCAATCGCTATTTCCCTTGGTTTATCGAGCATTATTTTCCTGATGATGCACTCTGATGCGTCACTGGCTTCCGTTGCTCAGACCTTATTTAATGCCTTTGCTGGCCACTATACGCTACTCGCGATTCCATTCTTCATTCTTGCCTCTAGTTTTATGTCTACGGGTGGGGTTGCTAAACGTATTATCCGTTTCGCTATTGCCATGGTCGGTTGGTTCCGTGGTGGTCTCGCCATGGCATCGGTTGTTGCGTGTATGATGTTTGCAGCCCTGTCTGGTTCATCGCCTGCGACAGTTGTTGCCATCGGTAGTATTGTTATCGCGGGTATGATTAAAAACGGCTACTCAAAAGAGTTCGCGGCTGGGGTTATCTGTAATGCAGGTACGCTGGGTATTTTGATCCCGCCTTCTATCGTGATGGTGGTTTACGCAGCGGCGACGGATGTATCGGTTGGTCGTATGTTCCTAGGTGGCGTGATCCCAGGTCTTCTGGCTGGGGTGATGTTGATGATTGCCATCTACATCGCTGCGCGTGTTAAGAACCTTCCAAAACAGCCATTTGTCGGTTGGAAGGAGATGTTTGATTCAGCAAAAGATGCGAGCTGGGGTTTATTACTGGTCGTTATTATCCTAGGCGGTATTTACGGTGGGGTATTTACGCCAACGGAAGCGGCTGCCGTGGCTGCGGTTTACTCGTTCTTAATCGCGAACTTTATCTACAAGGATATGGGGCCATTTGCAGATAAGGAAAATACCAAACCAGCATTGGTAAAAATCGTGCAGGCGTTTGTGCATAAAGATACTAAACACACGCTTTACGAAGCAGGTAAGTTGACTATCATGCTGCTGTTTATCATTGCAAACGCACTGATCCTTAAGCACGTACTGACCGAAGAGCGCATTCCTCAGATGATTACGGAATCGATGCTATCTGCTGGTCTTGGTCCGATTACCTTCCTGATTGTGGTCAACCTACTGCTGTTGATTGGCGGTCAGTTTATGGAACCATCGGGTCTACTTATCATCGTTGCACCTCTGGTGTTCCCAATAGCTATTGCACTAGGCATTGACCCGATTCACCTAGGTATCATGATGGTCGTGAACATGGAGATAGGGATGATCACGCCGCCCGTTGGTCTCAACCTGTTTGTTACCGCAGGGGTCGCTAAGATGTCGATGATGCAAGTGGTGAAAGCCGCCTTGCCTTGGGTAGGGGTGATGTTCTTATTCCTGATTATCGTGACTTATGTTCCTTGGGTGTCAACGTGGTTACCAACCACCTTGATGGGCCCTGAAATCATCACCAAATAACGGAACTAAAAAAGAAGGCCCCGAATAACTCGTTATCCGGGGCTTTGTTGTTAGGACAGTGGATGAACTAAATTCTTAGCTCATTTGTATCAGTTCCTTTTGATGCATCTAACTTAACGCTTTCAATCTGAATATAAAATGAACCGCTTATTCACCTTTATAGTTACTTTTATCCAAACCGTATTTTTGCATCTTGTCATATAGAGTTTTACGCGCGAGTTGTAACCTATCCATGGTTTGCTTAATACTGCCATGACACTGGTTAAGTGCTTGTTCAATAACACTCTTTTCAAATTCCGCAATTTGTTCGGCGAGACTCATCTCTCGGCTTGCGAACGCAGACTCTGAATCAAATTGAGTTAATCTTCCCAATAGTACAAAACGTTCGGCGGCATTTCTCAGTTCGCGAACGTTTCCCGGCCAATCGTGCGTCATCAGTTGATGAATCTGCTGAGTTTCGATAGCTGGTGCGGACTTACCATAGCGTGAAGCGGCAACCAGCAAAAAGTGATGAAATAGCGTCGGAATATCTTCCTTGCGCTGCCTGAGCGGAGGAAGCTCTAGAGTGACCACATTCAGTCGATAGTAGAGATCTTCGCGAAATGAGCCCTCAGCCGCCGCCTGTTTTAAATCGACCTTAGTCGCGGCAATGACGCGAATATCAATAGGAACCAGTTCGTTGGAGCCCACACGCTCAATGACCCTCTCTTGCAAAACCCGCAACAAACGAATCTGCGCTTGAAGGGGCATCGATTCAATTTCATCGAGAAAAAGTGTACCGCCTTGGGCATGTTCGAATTTACCCACTCGTTTTGAGTCTGCACCAGTAAAAGCGCCTTTCTCGTGGCCGTACAGTTCACTTTCAATCAAGTTTTCTGGTACAGCACCACAGTTGATCGCTACGAAGTTATTGTCGCGCCGAGAGCTTTGCTCGTGAATAGAACGGGCAAACAGCTCTTTACCTGTGCCGGTCTCGCCAAACAGCAAGATGTCCGCATTGGTGTCTGCAATATGGACGATGGTATCGCGGAGGAGTTGAATGGAAGGGGTGTCACCGATGATGCGTGGACCCAGCGCTTGACTCGCTTTAAGGCTGCGTTTTAATTCTTGGTTTTCTAAAGTGAGTTCGCGTTTTTCCAACGCACGTCTGGTGGTATCGATCAAACGATCAATTGGGAAGGGCTTCTCAATAAAGTCATACGCGCCATTGCGTAGGGCATTAACTGCCATCGAGATATCGCCATGTCCCGTTATCAGAATGACCGGAATGTTTTCGTCTTGGTGCAGTATGCTGGATAAAATATTTTCGCCAGACAAACCCGGTAAGCAGATATCGGTGATGACGACTTTCGGTAGACCGTCACTTTTTATCGCCAATAGAGCATCTTCAGCGTTAGCAAAAAAACGGGCACTGATATCCTCCAGCTCGAAACTCTGTTCGATCGCTAGGCGAATATCGCTTTCATCATCAATGAAGATAACATCGTACATCTTAATTCCTTGATTAGGCATCGACAGGGAGAGTGATTACAAATCGGGCGCCTCCCAGAGGCGAGTCCGCGACGTCGAGTTCCCCTCCCATCGCTTGGGTGATCTGTTGTGAAATTGATAGCCCCAATCCAAGTCCATTCTTCTTAGTGGTATAGAAAGGCTCAAACAGTTGATGTTGCTCACTATAAGCGATACCGGGTCCATTATCATCGACAAAAATGTGCAGTTGGTGATTGGACACCGAGGTCGAGATCTTAATTCTGCGTTTCTCTTGTTCCTCGACCGCTTGGATTGCATTGGTAACAAGGTTGATTAGTACTTGCTCAAATTGTATTGGGTTGACTTCAACAGCGGGCAATATTTCGTCAAGTTCAAGAATTAGCTCAACCTGTTTGGCCTTACACTGTGGAGAGAGTAACTCTTTCGCCGACCAAATCAGTGGCTTCACGTCCAGTTTGCTCACATCATTACTGTCACTTTTACGGGCGAAAGTGCGCAGCTGGTTACTGATTTTTGCCATGCGCTCCGTCAGAGCGGAAATGCGTGAGAGATTATCATCGACTCGATCGTAACTTTCTCTCTCCAAAAACCGTCGACCATTGTCAGCAAAGCTGCGTATTGCTGCGAGGGGATTATTGAGCTCGTGACTGATACTGGCTGACATTTGCCCCAATACCGCTAATTTAGCTGCCTGAATTAGCTCATTTTGTGTTTGGCGTAGCACTTGTTCTGTTTTGCTTCTTTCACTGATTTCAGCTTGAAGTTCAGAGGTTCGTTCCATAACAAGAAACTCAAGCTTCTGCTTCGCTTCCGACTGTAACTGTTCGAATTGACGCTTTTTGAGTTGACGCTGGTGTACCAGTGCAAACGAGAGGTACGCAATGACGAACATTAAACTGATTATGAGCGAGTAACTCAGCACTGACCACAACAGGGTCACTTTAGAGGTGAGGACACGCAGAGTTAAGCTGTGTTTATCCAATGAACGAGATGAAACGAGATAGTCGTTCTCAAATCCGGGTAGGTTTGGGTTCCTCAGTTCGGAATGTTCCTGAGTTAGATCGCCCACCAGACCAAATGAGCGAATCGGTGTATCCAGATATTGGCGACTGTTAAGGATGGACTGACGAGCTGATTCTGAGAGCGTGGTTAGACTCTTAAACAGCCAGTCATCGTTGCTTGACATAAAAATTACGTTATTGGCGTCTGTAGCAACAAAGATATTGTTCTTGTCTTGCCAGTTAGCTTCAATCGCAGTTAAATCCATTTTAATGACGATCACGCCGATGATCTCGGCCGCATAAGTGACTGGGTGTGAAAAGTAATAACCACGCTGTTTTGAGCTAGAACCGAGCGCAAAGTATTGGCTAGGCTTACCGAGAATCGCGTCGGAGAAATAGGGACGCCAAGCATAGTTTCGACCGATAAAGGATCGTTCTAGGTCCCAGTTACTCGATGCGATAGTATTGCCAAACTCGTCGAGCAGATAGGCGTCAGTCGACTGGATGGTTTGGTTGATGTGCTGCAAATAACGGTTGGTCAGATCGATTTGGGCGGAGTTATTAGGCGACTGAAGTGCAGAAACTAGCTCACTATCTTTAGCAATCAATTGTGGCAGGTGCGCGTATTTGTCCAATTTGCTGGAGATGAACTCAGCAAAGCGTTCGAGCTGTTCCTTATGCGTTACGATAAGGTGGTTTTCGCTTGAATTCCAAATCCAACTAGAGCCACCTATGATCGCAATTACGTACAGAACAAGCAGAGAGAACTTACCCCGTCGATACGTCAACATCTTAATCCTTGCCAAACTACATCACTCCGCCATAGCGTAAATGTTTTTGTTACAAATGTGTTTACTCATCATGATAAATTGAGTGATAAAACCGGACTTAGATCGACTTTTAATCTTTAATCAAAAAAAAACGTTAGTTTCCATTGAAAAAGGCATTAATGTCCCCATTTCTGGAAACAAAGACTGCTTTATTGGTGTTTTTTTTAGCAGTTAAGTGAGTTTTTAGGGTAATCCCGCAGCGATCGTAGGGTTCGGCTCGACAGCTAACGATCTGCTCGGTAGAATGCTGCGTCTGAATTTTATCTTGAGGCTAATCAGAGATACCTTTACCGAATATCCTTCGAAAAGATATCACTCATTAGTCCGACAATTGGCTTGTTCGATTGTCGATACTCGGTTTATAAAAGAGTACTCATAGAGTACAAACAAGGATGGGTTCTGTCCGAAAGAGGATAGGGCACATAAGCTCAGTTTTCTGAGCCAGTTTTGAGGTTAATGAATAATGCAAGTTACTGTTGAAACGCTAGAGGGCCTAGAGCGCCGTCTAAACATTACTGTTCCTGCTGCAAACATCGAAGATGCTGTAACAGCGGAACTACGCAACATCGCAAAAAACCGTCGTTTCGATGGTTTCCGTAAAGGCAAAGTGCCTCTAAAAATGGTTGCGAAGATGTACGGCAAAGCAGTACGTCAAGACGTAATGGGTGAAGTAATGCAACGTCACTTCATCGAAGCGATCGTTAAAGAGAAGATCAACCCAGCAGGCGCACCTACTTTCGCTCCAGTTGAAGTTAAAGAAGGCGAAGATCTAGTATTTAACGCGACTTTTGAAGTTTACCCAGAAGTTGAGCTTAAAGGTCTAGAGAACATCACTGTTGAAAAACCAGCAACAGAAGTTCAAGACGCAGATGTTGAAGAGATGATCGACACTCTACGCAAACAACAAGCAACTTGGGTTGTAGTTGAAGAAGCGGCTGAAGACGGCAAACGTGCAACAATCGATTTCGTAGGCTCTATCGACGGTGAAGAGTTCGAAGGCGGTAAAGCTGAAAACTTCCCACTAGAAATGGGTGCTGGTCGCATGATCCCTGGTTTTGAAGACGGTATCGCAGGTAAGACTGCTGGTATGGAATTCGACATCGACGTGACTTTCCCAGAAGATTACCACGCAGAAAACCTAAAAGGTAAAGCGGCTAAGTTTGCAATCAAAGTAAACAAAGTTGAAGCTCGTGAGCTTCCAGAGCTAAACGACGAGTTCGTTGCTAAGTTCGGCGTTGCTGAAGGTGGCGTTGACGCTCTTAAAGCTGAAGTGCGTAAGAACATGGAGCGTGAGCTTAAGCAAGCTGTTAAGAACCGCATCAAAGAGCAAGCTATCGACGGTCTAGTGAAAGAGAACGAAATCGACGTACCAGCAGCTCTAATCGACCAAGAAATTGGTGCTCTACGTCAGCAAGCTGCACAGCGTTTCGGTGGCAACCCAGAAGCGGCTGCTCAACTTCCACGTGAGCTGTTCGAAGAGCAAGCTAAGCGTCGCGTAGTTGTAGGTCTTCTACTAGGTGAAGTCATCAAGTCTGAAGAGCTAAAAGCGGACGACGAGAAAGTGAAAGCGCTTATCGAAGAGATGGCGACTGCTTACGAAGATCCAGCTGAAGTTGTTGCTTACTACGAGCAAAACGAGCAAATGATGAACAACATGCGTAACGTTGCTCTAGAAGAACAAGCGATCGACGCTATCATCGCTAAAGCACAGGTTACTGAAAAAACGGTTAGCTTTAACGAGCTAATGAACCAACAGCCTGCGTAATAAGCAATATATTGCTTAGAAGGTTGACTTCGCGTTAACTATTCTGCTAACAATGGTCCGTATGATAATTATCATCCGGGCCATTTATTTTAGGGACATAAGAATATGAGCTACCAAGAAAAAAATGCAATGTCGCCAATTCTAGACGCGCTAGTACCGATGGTGGTTGAACAAACTTCCCGTGGTGAACGTTCTTACGATATCTACTCTCGTTTGCTAAAAGAACGTGTTATTTTTTTAACTGGTCAAGTAGAAGATCACATGGCAAATCTTGTCGTGGCACAGCTACTTTTCCTCGAATCAGAAAATCCTGACAAAGATATCTTCCTTTATATAAACTCTCCGGGTGGCAGCGTAACTGCGGGTATGTCAATCTACGACACTATGCAGTTTATTAAACCAAACGTGAGCACAGTATGTATGGGACAAGCGTGTTCAATGGGTGCATTCCTACTTGCTGGTGGTGCGCCAGGTAAACGTTATGTATTGCCTAACTCGCGTGTAATGATTCACCAACCGCTAGGTGGTTTCCAAGGCCAAGCTTCGGATATTCAAATTCATGCTCAAGAGATTCTAACGATCAAAGAGAAGTTAAACAGACTTCTTGCAGAGCATACAGGTCAGCCTCTAGAAGTGATTGAGCGCGATACTGATCGTGATAACTTCATGGCGGCTGAACAAGCAGTAGAGTATGGCTTAGTTGACGCGGTTCTGACTCATCGCGGTGAATAACTAGCAACATTGGTATATATTGATATACACTCAAGTCATATGAGTAAAGGCTAAGAGGTTAGCGAATGACAGATAAAAGCAAAGAGAGCGGTAGTAGTAAGCTTCTTTACTGCTCTTTCTGCGGTAAAAGCCAGCACGAAGTTCGCAAGCTAATCGCTGGTCCATCAGTCTATATTTGTGATGAATGTGTCGACTTATGTAACGACATCATTCGTGAAGAAATTAAGGATGTTCTCCCTAAGAAGCAGTCTGAGGCGCTACCAGTGCCAAGAGACATTCGTGAACACCTTGACGACTATGTGATTGGACAAGATTACGCTAAGAAAGTGTTAGCAGTAGCCGTTTATAACCACTATAAGCGTTTACGTAACGGAGATACAACGAGCGAAGGTGTTGAACTAGGTAAGAGTAATATTTTGCTTATCGGTCCAACGGGTAGTGGTAAAACGCTACTGGCTGAAACACTGGCTCGTTTCCTAGATGTACCGTTCACTATGGCCGATGCAACGACGCTGACTGAAGCGGGTTACGTTGGTGAAGATGTAGAAAACATCATCCAGAAACTTCTGCAAAAATGTGATTACGACGTAGCGAAAGCTGAGCGTGGTATCGTGTACATCGATGAAATCGATAAGATTTCTCGTAAAGCTGAAAACCCATCTATTACACGAGATGTATCGGGTGAGGGCGTTCAGCAGGCGCTATTGAAGCTTATTGAAGGTACGGTTGCATCGGTTCCACCTCAAGGTGGTCGTAAGCACCCTCAACAAGAGTTCCTACAAGTAGATACATCTAAGATTCTATTTATTTGTGGTGGCGCTTTTGCTGGCCTAGATAAAGTGATTGAACAACGTGTAGCGACAGGTACGGGTATCGGTTTTGGAGCGGAAGTCCGTTCTAAAGACGAAACTAAGACTGTCGGCGAGCTGTTTACTCAGGTAGAACCGGAAGACTTAGTGAAATATGGTTTGATCCCTGAGTTTATTGGTCGTTTACCAGTAACAACAACGTTGACAGAACTGGATGAAGAAGCACTGATTCAAATTCTGTGTGAGCCGAAGAATGCGCTGACAAAACAGTATGCAGCACTATTCGAGCTTGAAAACTCAGAACTTGAGTTCCGTGAAGATGCACTGCGTGCGATTGCTAAGAAAGCAATGGAGCGTAAGACGGGTGCTCGTGGTCTGCGTTCGATTCTAGAAAGCGTGCTACTTGAGACCATGTACGAACTACCATCGATGAAAGATGTTAGTAAGGTTGTGATTGATGAGTCGGTAATTAAGGGTGAGTCTGAACCACTGCTTATTTACAGCAACTCAGATAATCAAGCTGCTGGTGCAGAATCATAATCTGATTCACAGAAATTGAAGTAGATAGAAAGGGGGTAATCAATTACTCCCTTTTTTTTATTCTTTCATTGAATCCAACCAATTAGCCCCCATATACTGCTCATAGGACTAAGCGGAAGAGAGAAGAATATGAACTTGGAACGTTCCGAACGTATCGAGATCCCCGTACTACCTCTAAGAGATGTAGTCGTTTACCCGCATATGGTAATTCCATTGTTTGTTGGTCGTGAAAAATCTATTGCTTGCTTAGAAGCAGCAATGGACAACAACAAACAAGTATTATTGGTAGCGCAGAAAGAAGCGGATACCGATGAACCGACTCAAGGCGATATGTTTGATGTTGGTACCGTTGCGACCATCCTTCAACTACTAAAGCTGCCAGATGGTACTGTTAAAGTACTCGTTGAAGGCCAGCAGCGCGCGCGCATTAACCACTTTATTGAAAACGAATTTTTCTATGCTGATGCTGAGTATCTCACGACTGCTGAGTTAGATGAGCGTGAGCAGGAAGTCATTGTCCGCAGTGCAATTAACCAGTTTGAAGGCTTCATTAAGCTCAACAAGAAGATTCCACCAGAAGTGCTGACATCTCTGAATGGTATCGATGAAGCCGCACGTCTTGCGGATACCATTGCAGCCCATATGCCTCTGAAATTGGCAGACAAGCAAGTTGTTCTTGAGTTACTTGACGTTACAGAACGTTTAGAGTTCCTGATGGGGCAGATGGAATCAGAAATCGATCTGTTGCAAGTTGAAAAACGCATTCGTACCCGCGTTAAGAAGCAGATGGAAAAATCTCAGCGCGAGTACTACCTGAATGAGCAAATGAAAGCTATTCAGAAAGAGCTTGGTGAAAGTGAAGATGGTGTTGATGAGTTTGAAACTCTGAAACAGAAAATTATCGATTCTAAGATGCCTCAAGAAGCGCGCGAGAAGACAGAACAAGAGCTACAAAAGCTCAAGATGATGTCTCCGATGTCGGCAGAAGCCACGGTTGTTCGTGGTTATATCGACTGGATGCTAGGGGTGCCTTGGAACAAACGAACTAAGGTGAAGAAGAACCTTGCTAAAGCAGAAGAGATCCTTAACGAAGACCACTATGGATTAGAGCGCGTTAAAGAGCGCATTCTTGAGTACTTAGCGGTGCAAAACCGTATTAACAAACTCAAGGGCCCTATCTTGTGTCTAGTGGGGCCTCCTGGTGTGGGTAAAACTTCCCTAGGCCGCTCAATCGCAGCAGCTACTGGTCGACAATATACACGAATGGCACTTGGCGGCGTACGTGATGAAGCGGAAATCCGTGGTCATCGCCGTACTTACATCGGTTCAATGCCTGGCAAGCTAATTCAAAAAATGTCGAAAGTTGGTGTGAAGAACCCATTGTTCCTTCTCGATGAAATCGACAAGATGTCTTCAGACATGCGTGGTGACCCATCATCGGCGCTATTGGAAGTATTGGACCCTGAGCAAAATAACGCATTCAATGACCATTACCTCGAAGTCGATTACGACCTGTCTGATGTGATGTTCGTTGCAACGTCTAACTCGATGAATATTCCAGGTCCTCTATTGGATCGTATGGAAGTGATCCGTCTGTCGGGTTACACAGAAGATGAAAAACTCAACATTGCTAAACGCCACTTGGTCGACAAGCAGATCAAGCGTAACGGCCTAAAAGCCAACGAGATTACCATTGAAGACTCAGCAATCATTGGCATTATTCGTTACTACACCCGTGAAGCGGGCGTTCGTAGCCTAGAGCGTGAGATCTCAAAAATCTGTCGTAAAGCAGTGAAAAACATCTTGCTCAACAGTGAGCTTAAAACCGTTACCGTCAACATGGACAACCTCAAAGAATACTTAGGGGTTCAACGTCATGACTACGGCAAAGCAGACGATAGCAACCGCATCGGTCAAGTGACTGGCTTGGCGTGGACTGAAGTCGGTGGTGACCTGCTGACGATCGAAACGCAATCAATGCCAGGCAAAGGCAAGCTAACTCAGACGGGTTCTCTTGGTGATGTCATGCAGGAATCCATTCAGGCTGCAATGACAGTGGTGCGTTCTCGCGCAGAAGCTTTGGGTATTAACTCTGACTTCTATGAGAAGCGTGATATTCACGTTCACGTACCAGAGGGTGCAACGCCGAAAGATGGCCCTAGTGCTGGTATTGCGATGTGTACAGCGCTAGTGTCGAGCTTGACGGGTAACCCTGTAAAAGCAGAAGTCGCGATGACAGGTGAAATTACCCTTCGTGGTGAAGTTTTACCAATCGGTGGTCTTAAAGAGAAGCTCCTAGCAGCGCACCGTGGCGGCATCAAAACAGTGCTGATTCCTAAAGATAATGAGCGTGATTTGGAGGAAATTCCTGACAATGTTATCGCCGATCTTAAGGTCATTCCGGTACAGTGGATTGATGAAGTATTGAAAGTTGCGTTAGAAAAAGAGCCTTCAGGCGTGGAGTTTGCTGCCGCAAAATAGTGATGTGCAGCAAAAATAAGTAAAAGATTACGCTGATAAGCACAAAAATGCTTGTCAGCGTTTTTTTTGGACGCTAACGTTATCGACGATAGCTGCGAGCCTTGAAAAATAAGGGTTTGTCGCAAATTTGAAATGAAATGGAACGTATAGCTGCCATAAAAATATAAACAGGCAGCGCAAAGGGGAATCACAGTGAATAAAACACAATTAGTAGAAAAAATCGCAGAAAATGCAGATCTATCTAAAGCGTCTGCAGGTCGTGCTCTAGATGCATTCATCGAAGCAGTTGGTGAAACTCTTCAATCTGGTGATCAAGTTGCTCTAGTTGGCTTTGGTACTTTCAGTGTTCGTACTCGTGCAGCACGTACAGGCCGTAACCCTAAGACTGGTGAAGAGATTCAAATTGCAGAAGCTAAAGTTCCTGCATTCAAAGCTGGTAAAGCTCTTAAAGATTCTTGCAACTAATAAAAAATCGCCACTTGAGGTGATTTTTTAGAACCTTTTTAAATTATGCGCATCATACTGATGCGCATTTCTTTTTCTGGTATTATCGCGCTATTCAATTTTTTATTTATGAAATGTGCCGAACTCACGGATTTAAAGTGGGCTTATGTACGGCACATAAGCGGAGAGTAGTTTAAGTATGATGGACCGATTACGCGAAGGCGTTAACAGCATCGCGGTTAAAATTATCCTAGGGCTTATCATCCTATCGTTCGTATTTGCAGGTGTTGGTAGTTACATTGTAGGTGGCTCAAATAACTCTGCGGCGAAAGTAGGCAATGTTGAAATTGGTCGTGGTGAGTTCGAACAGGCTTACCAAAACGAACGTAATCGTATGCAAGCTCAGCTTGGTGATTACTTCTCAAATCTATTGGCTGACCCAAGCTATGTAGAGTCTTTCCGTAAATCAGTTCTTGATCGTATGGTCAATGACTTGCTTCTAGAGCAACACGCAGAGTCGCTAGGGCTGCGCGTAAGCGACACTCAAGTTCGTACCATGATTCTAGAAATGCCTCAGTTCCAAGTTGATGGCAAATTTGATCAAGAAATTTACCAGGCTGCGCTACGTCGAGCTGGCTTCTCAGCAGATAGCTTTGCAGAATATTTACGCCGTGACCTAGTGCGTAATCAACTGATGACCGCAATTCAAGGTAGTGATTTCTCATTGCCGGGTGAAGTAGAAGCGCAAAGCAAGTTACTGACCCAAACTCGTGATATCAAAAAGGTTACCCTTTCTCTGGCAGACTTTGCGGCTAAAGCAGAGTTATCAGAAGAAGAGATCAACGAATATTACCAACTAAACCCTGAGCGTTATACGCGCCCAGAGCAAGTTAAAGTAGCTTACGTAGAATTATCAGCTCAAAAGCTAAAAGAAAACATTGAGATTTCTGACGAGCAAGCTGAAAAATACTATCAAGAGCACATCGATAAATACTCTTCAGAAGAGCAGCGTCGTGTAAGTCATATCCTAATTGAGGGTGATGATGAAGCTAAAGCGCAAGCCATCCTAGATGAGCTTAATGCAGGTGCGGATTTTGCTGCACTGGCTGAAGAGAAATCTGATGACTTCGGTAGTGCATCTGAAGGCGGTTCTTTGGGTTGGATCGAACGTGATGTGATGGATCCTTCATTCGAAGAAGCTGCGTTTGCGCTTAAAAATGTGGGTGATATGACAGGTCTTGTTAAATCAGACTTTGGCTACCACATCATTAAACTTGATGAGCTCAAAGATTCAGTTGCGAAATCGTACCAAGAAGTTGCAGAGGAAGTTAAACAAGAGCTACGAGACCAGCAAGCCGTTGATCAATACTATGCGCTTCAAAGTGAACTAGAGAAAGTGGCGTTTGAGTATCCGGATTCACTAGATGAAGCTGCGAAAGCAATCAGCGCTAAGATCGAGACAACAGACTTTATCTCTCAAGTAGACGCTCCTGAGCTTTTGAATGCCCCTGCGGTATTACAAGCGATTGTAAGTCCTGAAGTGAAAGAAGATGGTCTCAACTCAGAAGTGATTGAAGTTGCCCCTGAGCATGTCGTTGTTGTCCGTGTTGAAGATAGCCGCAATGAAACGGTTCTACCGTTGGAGCAAGTTCGTGCTGACGTTACTAAGTCACTTGCCAATGTGAAAGGCGAGCAAGCCGCTATCGAACTCGCTCAAAACCTAGTTGCTGAACTTAAGCAAGGTAAGCAAGAGCTATTGGCTGAGAGTGGTTTGTCATTCGGTGAGATGGAAACACTAGATCGCAGTTCACCATTTGCAGACGTTGTTTTCTCAATGGCGAAACCTGTCGATGGCGAAAAAGAGTTTGCTCAGGCGAAAGACCTCAATGGTGATGTGGTCGTGGTTGAGCTTGTTAATGTCGCATCAAAGTTTGACCCGCAATACAACCAGCAGATTGGTGCACAACTGACACAAGTGAATGCTCAGCAAGACCTTTCTGGCTTGATCAGTATCCTGCGCAAGACTATCGATATCGAATATTACATTGTGACGCAATAATCAGCTCAAATGTAATTGATATATCTATATTAACGGACTGCATCAGCAGTCCGTTTTGTTTTAATGTTTACACGGTTTTCTTTTGGTGATGAGTGGTTAGTCTGGGCCTGCACATAAGTAAACAAGGAAACTAAAATGTTAAAACAACTACTGCTAGTTACTCTTCTACTATCATTTCCTGCCATCACCCAAGCTGAAGACGCTAGCACCGATGCCAAGTATCAAGGTATCGAGATCACGGTGAACATCAACCAAGCCAGTGCGGAGGAGCTCGCCGACCTGTTGTTAGGCATCGGATTGGCGAAGGCTCAGGCAATCGTCGAGTTCCGTCAGCTCAATGGTCACTTCACAAGTGCCGAGGATCTCGAGAAAGTCAAAGGTATTGGTGCTGCAATTGTGGCGCAGAACCGAGACCGAATTAAGCTATAAACTGATTGGAGAGCGCCTTGGCGCTCTTTTTTACGCATACGACAAATCCTGCCTAGAACCTGTGGGCATTTCCCTCTATAATTCCACGCCGAAACAAGGTCAACGAGTCGAACGTTGATCAGAAAACAACACGGAGTAAAACATGTCGTCTCATACACCGGTAGTAACCGTTGATGGACCAAGTGGTGCCGGCAAGGGCACACTTTGTATGCTGCTTGCAAAAAAACTAGGGTTTCATTTACTAGACTCTGGCGCTATCTATCGTGTCTTAGCTCTAGCTGCAATTCATCATGGCGTTGATCTTGAATCGGAAGATGCGCTGGTTCCTTTGGCGACCCATTTGGATGTACAGTTTGTGGCTGAAGGCGAGCTGGTCAAGGTTATCCTTGAAGGCGAAGATGTTTCTCGTGAACTGCGTAAAGAAGAAACGGGCATGGCTGCATCAAAGGTCGCTGCTTTACCGCGTGTTCGCGAAGCCCTTTTGCGTCGTCAGCGTGCTTTTGCGGAAGGTCAAGGTTTGGTGGCTGATGGTCGTGACATGGGGACGGTTGTTTTCCCTCAAGCTGAAGTGAAAATCTTTCTGGACGCAAGTGCTGAAGAGCGAGCAAGTCGCCGTCTTAAACAGTTGCAAGGCAAGGGGTTAGATGTTAAATTTGACGACCTTTTAAGCGAGATCCAAGAGCGTGACGACCGAGATCGTAACCGCCCAGTAGCGCCATTACGCCCTGCTGAGGATGCGCTTTTGCTAGATTCTACTGCGATGAGTATCGACGAAGTGGTAGAAAAGGCACTACAATATATCGAATCTAAGCTAGTAGCCTAGGCTGCTAGGTAAGAACGTTGGTCGCAAGGATGATGACCGGCGAAGTTAATAACCCCATGTGGTAGGACACCCGTGGACGTTTAATTTATTGAAGATTAAATAATGACTGAATCTTTTGCTCAACTCTTTGAAGAGTTTCTAAACGAGACTGAATTCCAACAAGGTACTATCGTTAAAGGTACTGTAGTAGCTATCGAGAACGGTTTTGTTCTTGTTGACGCTGGCCTTAAGTCTGAGTCTGCTATCCCTGCTGAACAGTTCAAGAACGCTGCTGGCGAACTTGAAGTTGAAGTTGGTTCTGAAGTAGACGTGGCTCTAGACGCTGTAGAAGACGGTTTCGGTGAAACTCAACTTTCTCGTGAGAAAGCGAAGCGTCACGAAGCTTGGATCGTACTTGAGAAAGCTTGTGAAGAAGCTGAAACTGTTGTTGGTATCATCAACGGTAAAGTTAAAGGCGGTTTCACTGTTGAACTAAACGGTATCCGTGCTTTCCTTCCAGGTTCACTAGTAGACGTGCGTCCAATCCGCGATACTGCTCACCTAGAAAACAAAGAGCTAGAGTTCAAAGTTATCAAACTTGACCAGAAGCGTAACAACGTAGTTGTTTCTCGTCGTGCAGTTATCGAATCTGAGAACAGCGTTGAGCGTGATGAGCTTCTAGAGACTCTACAAGAAGGCGCAGAAGTTAAAGGTATCGTTAAGAACCTTACTGACTACGGTGCGTTCGTAGATCTAGGCGGTGTTGACGGTCTTCTACACATCACTGACATGGCTTGGAAGCGCGTTAAGCACCCTTCTGAGATCGTTAACGTTGGTGACGAGATCCAAGTTAAAGTTCTTAAGTTCGACCGTGACCGTACTCGCGTATCACTAGGTCTTAAGCAACTAGGCGAAGATCCATGGGTAGCAATCGCTAAGCGTTACCCAGAAGGTCACAAACTATCTGGTCGCGTTACTAACCTAACTGACTACGGCTGTTTCGTTGAAATCGAAGAAGGCGTTGAAGGTCTAGTACACGTTTCTGAAATGGATTGGACTAACAAGAACATCCACCCATCTAAAGTTGTTAATGTTGGCGACGAAGTTGAGGTTATGGTTCTTGAAATCGACGAAGAGCGTCGTCGTATCTCTCTAGGTCTGAAACAGTGTAAAGCTAACCCATGGCAATCTTTCGCTGAAGCGCAAGCTAAAGGCGACAAAGTTACTGGTAAGATCAAGTCTATCACTGACTTCGGTATCTTCATCGGTCTAGACGGCGGCATCGACGGTCTAGTTCACCTATCTGACATTTCTTGGAATGTTGCTGGTGAAGAAGCTGTACGTGAGTACAAGAAAGGCGACGAAATCTCTGCAGTAGTTCTAGCAGTAGACGCAGAGCGTGAGCGCATCTCTCTAGGCGTTAAGCAAATGGAAAATGACCCATTCAATGCTTACGTTTCTGAGAAGAAGAAAGGTGTACTAGTTAACGGTACTGTTACTGCAGTAGACGCTAAAGGTGCAACTATCGAACTTGAAGAAGGCGTAGAAGGTTACATCCGCGCTTCTGAAGTTTCTCGCGACCGCGTAGAAGACGCTACTCTAATCCTAAGTGTTGGTGACAGTGTTGAAGCTAAGTTCACAGGTGTAGACCGTAAGAACCGCGTAATCAACCTATCTATCAAAGCTAAAGATGAAGCTGAAGAGCAAGAAGCAATGGCTACACTGAACAGCGCTGATGAAGCGGCATTCGGTAACGCTATGGCTGACGCTTTCAAAGCAGCTAAAGGCGAATAATTAGTCGCTTTTAAGAAAAAGGAGCCGAAAGGCTAATGCCGATCAGTTAAGAGATAAATGATCGGTTGAACGATCCTGCAGATGGCTTATAAAGGCTCTAAGTTTCT
>NZ_JBNJOJ010000036.1:0-44933 GCF_050113655.1 Vibrio sp. TRT 29B02 | reverse complement strand
GGCTACGACGATTGATGGGTGTAGCCGATCAGATCGTAGCTTCTAGATTTAGTTCCATCGATTTAGGCAACAAAGCCTGATTTGCTTAAGGGGTTTTCATGAACATTTTTTGTACAGCAATTTAACTTACTTAACCGCCCCAAACCGACTTCTGACAAATATGCGGAATATAAAGCTGAAGGTAAGACTCCGTTAAACGAAGGGCTTCGTTAGCGAGTTCAGGGGTAATATAGCCATGTTCATGGTAAGACAGTGAATATATCTTGTCGGCGACTTGCAGTGAAATAGCGAATACATTGATGGGTTGGGTAAACTGGGGGACATCGAAGAATTGACGATAGATTGCTTCGACTTCTTTACCCAATGTTAAATCATGTTTGGTGTCAGCGTGACCAAGTTCAGTAAAAGTATGGCGACCTAAAATCAGCTTTCTCGCGATTGGATTATTGTTGTAGTAGTCCACATAAGCGGTTTCGATCATACGGTTGATATCAGTCCAATGGGTGACTTTGTCGGCATCGATACATTGACCAAGTAGTGAGTCGAAATCGGTAAACACATCGTCCAATAAGCTATGAAATAGGTTCTCGATATTCGGGTAGTGGTGATAAACGGTTGAGGTGGCCATACCGCATTCTTTTGCCACATCGTACATAGAGATATCTGTCGCTTCGCGCCTTTCCATTAATTGAGCAACGGCGTTATGGATTTTTGTAAGTTTCTCTTTTGTCGTTACTTTTCGCATAAAACTGTCGTCACTTATTGTCAAAGCAGATTAAAAAATAAAGGGTTGATGCTCAAAAATCAATCTTATCAATATGAAGTTTGACGTCATTAACCCTTTGTTTAGTGCGTATGAATATCTAGGCAAAAACCGAGCTTGATCAAAACTACACTTGGATATGTGTGCCTGATTTCCCTTCAATGATTTCGAGTGCGCAGGAAAGATCCCCGATATGACCATGTTGCTTGGTATTTTCCACAAATTGGCAGCATGCATCGACTTTAGGCCCCATCGAACCTGCAGGGAAGTGATATCCCTTCATCTCGTTAACCGATACTCTTTCTAGCTTTTGTTCTTGTGGCGTGCCCCAATCCAAACAAACATGAGTCCCATCAGTTAAGATCAGTAAGTGCTGTGCGCCAATTTCTTCGGCAATCAATGCGGCTGTCATATCTTTATCAATCACAGCTTCAAAGCCGACATAGGCACCGTCTTTTTCGATAACTGGTGCGCCGCCACCGCCGCCACAAATAATAAGATGCTCTTTCTCTAGTAAGTCTTTAATTGCTTTTATTTCTAACACTTCTTTAGGTGCAGGAGATGGAACAACTCGGCGCCAATGCACACCGTCTGGTTTTACGACCCAATTATTGGCTTCAGCCAGCAGTTTAGCTTGCTGCTCGGTATAAACAGGGCCAATAAATTTGCTTGGGTCTGCGATCGCAGGGTCATTTTCATCAACAACGATGCGCGTCAGTATTGTGGTGGTGAAGCGGTCTTCGATTGCAGCATTTAACCCCTGTTGAATTAAGTAGCCGATCATACCTTGGGTTTCAGCGCCTAATACATCAAACGGATACGGCGGGCACTCTTTATAAGCATCATTCTGTAGAGAGAGTAATCCCACTTGAGGGCCATTACCGTGCACGATAACCAAGCGATAATCTTTACTCAGGGCTGCTAATGAACTTGCTGTTTGCTCAATACTCTTTTGCTGGTTTTCACAGCTCATTACTTCTCCGCGTTGCAGCAGCGCATTACCACCGACCGCAACAACAATAATAGGCTTCAACATCTCTTAATCTCCAAATAATGACTGGCTAAAAGCCACGTAAGATGGAGATACTCTATTGAAATATCAGAGTACTATTGGCGATAAAAATCACAATTCGATTTCTGCTCAAAAGTGAGTCTATTTAGTTGCCACCCCATCACAGAAAGTGAAAATAATCGCGAATTCAATCGGATATGTGATCTTGTTTTCAACTTAAGACGCTCAATAAATAAACAGTACTTTTGTTGATGAAAATCAATCATTCAGTGTTTGGTTGCTTTTTATCCAGTTTTTGTCGGTTCTATTTCATTTGTAATCTGAGTTTTCTTCCCCAAAACCGATATTCAATTTTCATCCCAGTTCACTTCATCGCTTTGCCGTTTAATAAGTTCCGAATTAGATATTAAGGAGCTAAGCGATGAGCAACGAAACGCAAGGAAAAATGGGGGTCACTGGGATAGCACTCTTTACACTGTGTGCTGTGCTAGTAGTCGACACATTAACCGCGTCAGCAAGTATTGGCGTTAGCGCTATTGGCTGGTGGGTGTTAATGCTGGTCTTCTTTGTTATTCCCTACGGACTAATCACTTCAGAGTTAAGCACCGCCTATCCAGGAGAAGGGGGGATTTACGATTGGGTAAAACAAGCTTTCAACTTTAAATGGGCAGTAAGAACCACTTGGTTTTATTGGATCAACGTAGGCTTGTGGATGCCTGCCGTCTACATCATGTTCGCGGGTATGTTCGCAGAGCTGTTTATGCCGGGCTTGTCGCTATGGGGGCAGATCGCAATTTGTATCTTGTTAACTTGGCTAACGGTATGGATTTGTAATGTGTCTGCTGATATTGGCGTGTGGGTAACGAACATTGGCGCGGTATTAAAAATAATCGTAATCAGCACATTAGGTGTAGGCGGATTTATCTACGCGATGAAAAACGGCGTTGCCAATGAGTTCACTTTGCCAGCAATGATGCCTTCATTAGATTCAGCGGTCTCATTTCTACCTGCCATTGTTTTCAACCTAATGGGCTTCGAGCTTGTCGCGACGATGACCAAAGAGATGAAAGACGTCCGTGACATGCCTAAGGCTGTTTTCCTTTCCATCGGTATCACCGCTTTCCTATACATCTTCGGTACTGTTGGAATTTTGATGGCGTTACCTGTTGAGAGCATTGGACTTGTGGCTGGCCTGATCGACACCTTTAAAACCTTATTTGGTGAAGGTCCGTTTGGCACGGCAATGGTTTACGTCTTTGGCACGTTCGCTCTACTCACGCTTATCGGCAACATGGTGAGTTGGACGATGGGGGCAAGCCGTGCGGCAGCAGAAGCGGCTCAAGAAGGTGAACTGCCTGCTCCAGTGGCAAAAGTATCAGAGAAGGGTTCTCCAATTGGCGCGAACAACATTACAGGCATAGTCTCAACGGTTGTCATCTTGTCGTACGCGTTGTTTGCTCAAGGTAACGATGATCTGTTCTGGTCTATCTTCGCTTTCTCAAGCTGCATTTTCTTACTTCCTTATCTGTTCATGTTCCCAGCGTATCTGAAGCTGCGTGTGGTTGATGGCCAACGTGAGCGCCCATTCAAAGTGCCGGGAGGTATGCCCGCTCAATGGCTGATGTCGATTGTGTGCTTCTTCGTGATTTTCCAAGCGGTGGTTCTATTTATCTTCCCTGAGGCACTCGATCTCACGGTGGCAGATTGGGGATACACAGGGCCAGTTTTGATTGGTGTTATCGCGACAGTCTTGATTGGTGAATGGATTTTGTTGGGGGCTCTCAAGCGCAAAAAAGCACAAAGCGAGCAAGAGGGTAGCTCTGGCGACACTGCAGAAAATAAACAAGCTCAAGCTTAAGTTGGAGGATAGAGCAATGAAGAAAGTTATTGATACCACACCAAAACATGATGGTTTCAGAATGCCTGGTGAGCATGAGCCACACAATGAAATTTGGATGGCATGGCCAGAGCGTACAGATAACTGGCGCGACGGAGCGAAACCAGCGCAGAAAGTGTTCTCGGAGGTTGCCGAGCAGATCAGTAAAACTACACCAGTGACGATGCTCGCGAGCTCAACTCAATACGATAACGCGGTGTCTCGCTTACCTGAAGATATTCGAGTTCTAGAAGTCTCAACCGATGACTCATGGATGCGTGATATTGGCGCAACATACGTCGTTGATGATAAGGGAGAGCGTCGCGGAGTTGACTGGGAATTCAATGCTTGGGGTGGTTTCGTTGATGGTTTGTATTCACCTTGGAACAGAGACAATCAAGTCGCACAAAAAATGTGTGAAACCATCCGAGACTCAAGATATCGAGCACCTATCGTATTGGAAGGCGGCTCAATCCATGTGGATGGTGAAGGCACGCTTTATACAACGGAAGAGTGCTTATTGCATGAAAGCCGTAATCCAGACTTGAGTAAAAAAGAGCTGACCAAAGTGCTGTGTGAATACCTCAATGTTCAGAAAGTGATTTGGTTACCTCGTGGTCTCTATAATGATGAAACCAATGGCCATGTAGACAACATCTTACATGTGGTTAAGCCGGGCGAAGTCGTGCTGACTTGGTGTGATGATGAAAACGATCCTCAGTATGAAATCAGCCGAGAAGCGTATGACTACATCACAAGCCAAACCGATGCTAAAGGGCGAGAAATCAAAGTACACAAGCTGCCAATGCCAGGTCCTTTGTATATGTCTGCCGATGAAGCAGCAGGGATTGATATTGCAGAAGGGATGGAACGTGAAGCGGGTGAGCGATTAGCGGCATCCTACGCCAACTATCTGATTACCAATAAGCAAATAGTATTGCCATTGCTGGATAAACGCTATGACGACGACGTGATTGAAATCCTAGAAGAGCTCTACCCAGGTTATGAGGTTAATGGCATTCCAGCGCGAGAGATCTTGCTCGGTGGCGGCAATATCCACTGCATTACTCAGCAAGTACCAAGAATATAACCTGAGGTCATCGCCTCAAACATAAAAACAGCAACAACAAAGTTTAAATCCAACCGAAACGAAATCATCACGAGATCGACTTAAACGACACCGTGAAACGACGAAAAATAGGAATATATTATGAAATTACCTTCTTCTAGCGCGACTGAACTGAACAAAGCAAACCTTGAGCACATGGTATCAATGAAAGACTTCTCTGTTGAAGAGATGGATAACATGATGGAGTTAATGACGTACCTAAAGCAGGCACGTAAAGACAATGCGATTCCACAACTGTTTAAAGGCAAGTCAGTGGGTATGATCTTCGAAGCGGGCTCTACACGAACTCGCGTATCGTTTGAGGTAGCCGCAACTTTACTGGGTGGTCACGCGCTGTTCCTTTCGCCGAAAGATATTCACCTAGGAGGTAAAGAGTCGATTGATGATACCTCTCGCGTTCTATCACGTATGTGTGACGTCATCATGGCTCGTACCAATAGCCCTGAAACCTTGGATGGTTTGCTAAACATGTCGACAGTGCCGGTTATCAATGGCCTTGATACACGTTTCCACCCAACCCAGATGCTGGCTGACCTATACACCATCAGAGAGCATATTACCGACGGACGTAAGCTATCTGACTTAACGCTGGCGTTTATGGGTGATGCTACGGATGTGTGTCGTTCTTTGATGCTGACTTGTGCAAAATATGGTATGGGCTTTAAGCAAATTGGCCCTAAGAAGTACCATATGGAGCAAGAATGGATTGATATGGCGCTCAACTTCTGTGAAGAGTCTGGCGGTACGATTGAAATTACCGATGACGTGGAACGTATCAGTGATTGTGATGTGGTTTACGGCGACAGCTTCTACTGGGTGACTCAGATGGACGAGAAAGAAGAGCGCTTGGCGGCATTTATGCCGGACTACGTCATCACTGAAGAGCTGATGGCAAAAGCTCGTCCTGGCGCAATGCTTCTTCACTGCTTGCCAGCAAACGACAAAGAAGAAGTGACTCGTGGCGCACTAGAGAGTGGATACTCCGTGGCATTCGATGAAGCTGAAAACCGTCTGACGGCTCAAATGGCTATTTTGGTTTACTTCACGCATAAAGATTCGGTTATCCCAACGCAAGAAACCATCAAGCATCACGAAGATAAGATCAATGGTTTCCTAAGTACCCTATAACGTTCGATGACAGTTTGTTTTGCCCCGTTTAAATAGTAGCAGCAAAACAAGACTTAAATGGCCCTGTTTCCCCAGCGAGAAGCAGGGCTAATTATTTGCTTCCGGTGATTGGTTTATAGCTTCCTAAAAATAAGCACTTCTACGAGTCGCCATACAAGGAGAAATATCGACATGACTATCGGTATCAAAAAAGTTTCAAGAAACACTGATAACGAATGACATGGATTCCCCCTCACGAGGATCTGCCACACTTACGTGGTACTTATTAGCACTGGAGGCACCATGTCTGATTATTCTTATTTTGGCGGTATCGATTTAGCTAAAAACCACTTTAGTATTCATGTTGTTGACTCACAAGGTAAAGTGACTCTTCATAAATCAGTTACTCGCTCTAAGCTACTGACCACAATAGCAAATATGCCACCTATGCGTATAGGACTCGAAGCGTGTGGTGGTGCACATTATTGGGCAAGAACGCTTAATAAATTAGGACATGATGCTCGTATTATGGCGGTTAAGTATGTTGTTCCACATAGAACTAAAGGTAAAAACGATCTCAATGATGCCGTGGCTATCTGCCAAGCTGTCCAACACCCATCTACACGATTCGTTCCTGTAAAGTCTCCTGAGCAACAAGCCATACTGTCCGTTCATCGTATGCGTGAGCATTGGGTTCGTGAACGCACGGCTCTAATGAACCGGATTCGCGCCTTACTTTCTGAGTTTGGTCTTATCATTCCAGTGGGACGCTCTTCTTTAATGAAGCAAGTGCCTCTCATTTTGGAAGATGCCGAAAACGAGCTTCCACATTTAGCGCGAACCGTTATTGCTGACGCATACTACCATCTTGAACAACTCAACCAACGTATTGTAGATACTGAACAAGTGTTCGAGGCTTTTTCAAGGGTGAGCGAAAATGTTCAACGAATTATGAAAGTCAGAGGCATTGGTCCACAAACAGCAACTGCTATTCTTGCCTCTATTGGTAACGGCTCTCAGTTTGATAAAAGCCGAGACTTCTCCGCTTGGCTAGGGTTAGTACCAAAGCAATATTCAACAGGCGGCAAACCCAGATTAGGCAGAATTACCAAACACGGAGACAAGTATCTACGCACTTTACTCGTCCATGGTGCTAGAACAGTCATTGCTAATCTAGGTGATAAACAAGACAGGCTCAGCCAGTGGTGTCGAGACGTATTGGAACGACGAGGAATGAACCGTGCTATTGTCGCTCTTGCAGCGAAGAATGCTCGAATTATCTGGTCGCTATTACACAACCAAACGGAATATGAGAATTACGCTGCTTAAGAAACCATTAACCCAAGCAGCGTAGCAAGAATACACCCACCGGGTCATAGCAGACGCAATGGATGGAGATAGGTTAAGACCACTAGCGGAGAGCCTGTTAATGCGGCGGACACATCAGATGTCATCTAACGAGTAAGGCACCGCAGTCGCGCAAAGTCATCAGGGTCACGATGTTGCGAATCATCGATATAAAGACCGAATGTAGAGCGGCAGTCCAAAACCCATCACTTGAAGTTTAGCGGATGTTTGACAACCGGGGGAATCCATGTAGCCCCATTAAATCAGATGTCGACGCAATCTGTTGCGTTTTCCCACTACAACAATATTTCGGCTCAGTTGCCTGTCAGTCCTAAAACTGGAAAGTTGATTTTAGGTGGCGTGAAAGCGCAGGTAGAGCAGTGCTTGATGAATATTAAAGCTATAGTCGAAAGCATTGGTCACGGCATGTATGATCTCGTCAGAGTGAACGTATATCTTAAAAATATTCAGGATCTCGATGCTGTAAACGAAGTGTATTCTTCATTCTTCCAAGGCTACTTCCCAACGCGTACCGTGCTTGCGGTTTCGGCGCTGCCACTAGAAGGAGCGCTAGTTCAGATGGATGCGGTGTTGTCTAATGGTGAAGGAACTTATCCTCAAGAAGCGTGTGATTTGGTTAAAGTGGCGAAAAATACAGCTGATGCACCAGCATGTTTGCTATCAACACATACTGTTGCTTTTTCCCATTATAACCATTTGTCAGCTCAACTACCGATTGTTCCAGCAACGGGGAATATTGTTGCGGGTGACGCCAAAGAGCAAGCTGTTCAATGTCTTAAAAACCTCAAAGCGGTACTAGCAAGCATTGATGCTCCATTTGACGATATCGTTAAGATCAATATTCAGGTCTCAAGCCTTGAAGACGTTGAAGCAATTAACGAAGTGTACAGCACCTTCTTCCCTGACTCTGCAATAGCCAGAGCGGTAAGTTACATGCCTGCTCGTTCGTTGATGGTTGCAGAGGGCTTACCTATGAATGCGCTAGTGCAGATAGATGCCACAGTCTCACATGGTGACGGCACTCCTCCACAAGCGGTAGAAGATCGACATAGCATTGTGATCAGAGCAAACAACACTAAAAACGCCCCTAGCCACGCACTATCGACGCAAACTGTCGCATTTTCGCATTACAACAATCTTTCGGCGCAGTTGCCTATAGACCCAATTACAAAAGCTGTCGTTGCGGTTGGCGCAAAAGAACAGGCGATGCAGTGCTTGAACAACTTAAAGGCGATTATAGAAAGTGTCGGTCATGTGATGGATGATATCGTTAAGATAAACATCCAACTTACAGATATGGCGGATCTGGACTCAGTCAATGAAATATACGCAAGTTATTTTGAAGAAGAGCTTCCAGCGCGAACAGTGGTTGGAGTTTCCGCGTTACCAATTGGTGCGCTAGTGCAAATGGATGCGATTGTATCGAATGGTGAAGGCACTCCGCCAAGCGCGTAAATCGGAATCGAAATGAGTAATGCCCCGTACCTCACGGGGTTTTCAAGGTATCATCGTGACAGGAACGTTACGAGACTCATTATATGTATTGGAGGGAATACTTGAGCAACAGACGAGGCTCAACCCCATAGAGATAATGACAGATACTGCCGGCGCTAGCGATATTATATTTGGGTTATTCTGGTTGTTAGGGTATCAGTTCTCCCCTCGATTGGCTGATGCAGGAGAAGCAGTATTCTGGCGAGTAGATAAGTCCGCTGCCTATGGACCGTTAGATGATTTGGCTCGAAGCTGTACGACTCTTTCAAAAGCAAAAGAACAGTGGGATGAAATGATGCGTGCAGTCGGTTCATTAAAGCTTAGAACCATTCGAGCATCAGAACTGGTTAGCTCAGGGCATCATGGAAGTCGGCAGAGTCAACAAAACATTGTACTTGCTTAATTATATAGACGACGAGGATTATCGTCGCCGGATCTTAACACAACTCAATAGGGGGGAGGGTCGACACACTGTCGCTAGAGCCGTTTGCTATGGTCTACGCGGAGAAATCAAAAAGCGTTATCGTGAGGGACAAGAAGATCAGTTGGGCGCATTAGGTATCGTTACAAATGCAATCGTGTTATGGAACACTCTCTACGTACAGCAAGCATTAAATTAGATGAAATCCAATAGTGAAGAAATTGTAGAAGAAGATATCTCTCAGCTATCCCCACCAATATACAAACACATCAACATGTTAGGTCATTATACGATTACGTTGCCAGAAGACTTAAAGAAAGGGGAGTGAAGATCTTTGAACATTAATGAAGGTGATAAATATTGAGTCAATATAAGAGCGATAATGGATTATTAATCAATGACTTAAATCCATTATCTCTCCAACAAGTTTGAAACCAAAAGATATCGAGCCACATTGGGATGAGGTATTGCGTCTCGCCACATCAATTAGGCAAGGGACAGTCACCGCTTCTCTGATGATGAAAAAGCTGGCTAGTTACCCCAAACAGAATGGATTAGCTAAAGCATTGAGAGAAATTGGCAGATTAGAAAGAACGTTGTTCATGCTTGATTAGCTTCGAGATCCGGTCGTGACTCCAATTACTCTGGGGTTGTCGTCAGTGACCGAATGGCGGTCACAAAGGTTCAGTTAATAGGTTTCAAACACACCAGCGTTGTAATCACGAATGGTTTGCTCAATTTCAGCCATGCTGTTCATGACAAAAGGCCCATAATGAACAACAGGCTCATCGATCGGTTGACCAGAAAAGATCAGTACCCCACCCGATGCGAGGTTGGTCAGAGACACCTTGTCCCCCTTGCTCAACAGAGCGAGTTCGCCTTGATTGACTACCTGACCATCAATAGCCACAGAGCCCTGATAGCTAAGAACCATCATGTTAAAGTGTTCTGGCACCTCAATTGAAAGTTGCTGTCCTTGCTCAGAGCGCCAATCAGAAACACTCAGTTCGACCCCTGTTCTGTCTAGCGGCCCCGTTAACGTCTCACCATTGGCAATTAAGGTTCCAGCTAATACCCGCAGCAATCCAAGTTCATCACCGCTATGTTCAGTGATGGTTTCTGGTTGGAAGTCAAAATATTGCGCGGGTTTCATTTTGTCGCGGGCAGGCTGGTTAATCCAAATTTGAAAACCGTGCAAATCGCCCTCTTCCATAATGGGCATCTCGCTATGGATAACGCCACGACCCGCCGCCATCCATTGCGCACCACCAGTGCGAAGTTCACCAACATTTCCCATATGATCACGATGCTGAAAGTGGCCTTTGAGCATATAGGTTAGGGTTTCAATGCCACGGTGTGGGTGTGGAGGAAATCCACCGACATAGTCTTTACGTTGATCCGACTTCAACTCATCGACCATCAAAAATGGTGAAAATTGCGTATTGTTAAACCCAGCGACACGTTGGATTTTCACACCATCACCATCAGATGTCGCATGAGTGCGGATGATTTGCTTGATTACTCGATTCGCCATGATCGCCTCCCGATAACTTGATAGGTGTAGTTTAGAGAGCGATATGCCTTTCATACAGAGGGCACAAGCGAACGGCTTGTTTGAAAAATTTGAATGAGTACAGCTAGACACTGGCGGCTAGCTGACACTGAACACATGCCTCACTCCACCAAACGGCGATTGGTATCTGTTCCGCATCAGGATAAGATACGCCATCTCTAAGTCACGGAAGTCCTGATAATAATTATGAAAGCTCACCCATTTATTGATGCTGGTGTTAAATACACTCCGCACTATTTCCAAGTCCCCTTAAACTACGCAGACAGCGCACAAGGGACAATTGAAATCTTTGCTCGTGAACTATCACTGGTCGCCGATGGCGACAGCACTAAGCCTTGGCTGGTCTATTTTCAGGGTGGACCGGGGTTCCCGTCTCCACGCCAGAATGGTCACAATGGCTGGGTAAAACGTGCCCTACAAGAGTACCGAGTGTTACTCCTCGATCAACGCGGTACCGGCAATAGTTCTGTGATCACCCATCAAACTCTGGCTCCGTTCTCGGCAGAGCAGCAAGCTGAGTACCTAAGTCATTTCCGTGCAGACAATATCGTTCGTGACGCGGAATTTATTCGTCAACAGTTTGGTATCAACCAGTGGGCGATTCTCGGTCAGAGCTTTGGTGGTTTTTGTTCACTTACTTACCTGTCACTGTTCCCTGAAAGCCTTTCTCGTAGCTACATCACTGGAGGTGTGCCATCTATTCACCGCCATCCTGATGAGGTGTATCAGGCGACATTCAAGCGTACGATGGAAAAGAACCAAGCTTTCTTCAAACAGTTTCCGCAAGCGCAGCAACTGTGTAAGCAGATTGCCGACCATCTGCTTGAGAACGATGAGTTTCTGCCCAACGGGCAGCGTTTCACGGTTGAGCAATTTCAGCAGATTGGTATCAACTTCGGCATGAGTGATACCTTCCTGCCAACTTACTATGCGTTGGAAAATGCTTTGATTGAGGTGAATGGTAAACCGCAGCTACGTTACGAATTCCTCAACAGCATGCTGATGGAACAAGGTTTCCAGACCAACCCTATCTACGCCATCCTGCATGAGTCGATCTACTGCCAGAGCTTTGCTTCAAACTGGAGTGCTCATCGTATTCGTCAGACACGAGATGAATTTAACTACACAAAAGAAAAGCCATTCTACTTTACCGGCGAGATGGTGTTTCCGTGGATGTTCGACCAATATCACTGCCTGAAACCACTCAAACAAGCAGCAGAACAACTGGCAGCAAAACAGGATTGGGCACCCTTGTACCATGCGGATGTGCTTGCCAATAACAAAGTACCTGTGAGCTGCGCGGTATACGCTGATGATATGTTCGTCGAAATGGACATTAGTCGTGAAACCTTGGCAAAGATTCCAAATTCACAAGCGTGGATTACCAACGAGTACGAGCACAACGGGCTGCGTGCCGATGGTGAAAAGATCCTCGATACGCTCATTGCTATGGGTCATCAAACCGCGGCAACTATCAACTAAAATTAACGCCCCCGACTCACATCGGGGGCGTTTTTTTAGCTCATTGAGTGGAGGCCAATCATATTGCCTTCCGTGTCAGCCACTATGGCAATGTATCCATGCGGGCCGATGGAAAATTTGCTATTCATTACCTTGCCACCCGCTTGTTCAACACGAGACTCCTCGACCGCACAATCCTGACATGAGAAATAGACCATAGTACTGTTGCCACCCGCGGCGACGCCTTCCATTTTCGCCAACGCACCAGATGCTCCATACTGCTCCATATCAGAGGGAAACAGCCACATCTCGACCCCCATATTGGCGACATCTTCGAGATGCTCCAATGAGGTTTCAAGTACTGCTTCATAAAAAGCTTTCGCTCGCGGCATATCATTCACATAGATTTCAAACCAACCAACCGGATTCATTTGCATACTGTCACCTAACCGTTACAAGTTCCCTTCTAAAGCTAGCGCAGTTCTCACTCTCCGCCACCTTGGCTAAGGCTATAATGCTCATTTTCTCACTGATGAACCAACAGGCAGGGTGACTGTAAACGTGGTTCCCTTGTTCGGAATCCAAACAAATATTGCCACATAAGTTGTCTACCATCGCTGCCGCTAGCGACTCGGCACTACAATCATAAATTACCATTGATCAGTGATGACATATGAACTCACTCACATTAGACTGACAATCGTTGGCATTTTCGTCAGTTGGCAGCAAGAGAGCGATAAGGTGATAATATGACTATCCAATGGTGTGAAAAATGTGCCAAAGAGACCGAGCACAAAGAACTGATAAAGCAGAAACCGTCTAAATACGGTAAAAGCAAAAAGGAACAATTTAAGGCCTTTCTTTCTGGATTTGTTACTGGTGCTGCCGTCGGTGGTGCGCTGGCTTCTCTAGAATTGATTGATCGCTATGTAGTCTGTCAGGAGTGTGGCCACAAAAAACTCGAAAACCATGGCGAAGAGTTTCAGTAAAGCTACAATAGGTCGGTGTCTGTTTTTGTCGTAAGCCCTAATGCTGAAGATTTCTAATACCGTTACCCTTCAATCCTGGGAGATCCAACTGACCGCTATACGAGCGCAAGGTTCAGGCGGTCAGAACGTCAACAAGGTCTCCTCTGCGATTCATCTTCAGTTCGACGTGAAGCATTCTACCCTGCCAGCTATCTACAAAGAGCGTCTACTCGCCCTCAAGGATTCCCGTCTATCTAAAGAGGGGGTTATCACCATCAAGGCGCAGCAGTTCCGTACCCAAGAACAGAACAAAGAAGATGCGCTCAATCGCTTAGCGGAACTTATCCGTTGCGCGATGGTGGTGCAGAAAAAACGCCGCGAAACCAAGCCAACCAGAGCGTCTAAAGAGCGCAGGCTCAAGAGTAAAGGAATCAAATCACAAACGAAATCCCTGCGCGGACGCGTGCAGCACTAACCGTTCGACCCTTGGATGCCAATTGTCTCCTTTCCTAATAGGAAGACTTTGCTCTGTACTGTAAGTATGCTTGAATTAAATCACAAATTAATCGTTGAGTAAGGTTATGACAAGCTTAAGGAAAAGCCTCATTATTGTCCTGTTGACGCTATCAGGTATCGGTTATTGCCAAGCCTCAACCCATTGGCAATTTGAAGGTGACGAAGACGGAATCACCATCTTCTCCCGCCATCATAGTGATGGACTGGTAGAAATTCGCGCACGTATGTTCGCGCCAACCAGTTATGGGGCTTTTGTCACCCTGTTAGAAGACACGGAGAATGTGCCCAACTGGATTGATAACGTCAGTCACAGCCGCGTTGTAAGGCAAATCTCACCAAACGAAAACATTGTCTACACCCAGTTTTCCGCTCCCTGGCCCGCCAAAGATCGCGATATGGTGACTTACTCAAAATACTCCGTGGATGAGATAGGCTTTACGCTAAATATCAAAGATGCCCCTCCCGCAAGTTTGCCCGAACAAGATGGTTACATCCGTATTACCGCAGTGAAAGCGACTTGGACACTGCAAAAGCTAACCAACGGAATGACGTTAATAGAGTACACCGCATTTGCTAATCCTGGCGGTGCTCTGCCTAACTGGCTAATCAACAAATTGGCTAAAGAGAGCGCTCGCAGCACCTTTGAAGGGCTCAAACAGCAATTGCCCAACTATCAAGACAATTCTAAGCCGGATCTGAGCCAATAAAAAAAAGGGTCAGCGATGGAAGCTGACCCTTGTGTTACTTATTATTTGGCTATTTAAACTTATAGAATACGGTTGCTAGTGGAGGCAGACGCAGTGAAATAGATTGTGCCAATCCTTCACTTTCTACCGCCTCGGTCGTTACCTGTTGTGCAACTGAATAATCGCTACCATGATATTTAGCGCTGTCCGTATTGAGCAGCAATTCATATTCGCCTGCCAAAGGTACGCCTAGCCTGAAATTGTCGTGAGGAACAGGTGTGAAGTTGGTGATCACCAAAATTCTCTCACCGTTGTCACTCAAACGTTCATGAGCCAGAATCGAGGCTTCTGCCGCATCTTGTAGACGCCACTCAAAACCGCGCGGTTCGCAATCGAGTTCGTGCATCGCTCTTTCACTTGCGTAAAGCTTGTTAAGATCTCTGGTTAGGCTCTGCACACCTTGGTGACGTTCAAATTCAAGTAAGAACCACTGTAGCTGATCATCATGATTCCATTCAGCCGTCTGACCAATCTCAGCGCCCATAAAGTTGAGCTTCTTACCAGGTTGTGCATACATGTAGCCGAGGTAAGCGCGCAAGTTTGCCGTTTGCTGCCACTCATCTCCCGGCATCTTGTTGTGAATAGAGCCTTTACCGTAAACCACTTCATCATGTGACAGAGACAGAACGTAATTTTCACTATGAGCGTAAACTAATGGGAAAGTGATGGTATCGTGATGGTATTTGCGATGAACAGGATCTTCCTGAATGTATGATAATGAGTCATGCATCCAGCCCATATTCCACTTAAAGCCAAAGCCCAATCCGCCCATAAAGGTTGGCGCAGAAACACCAGGGAAAGCGGTCGATTCTTCAGCAATGGTCATGGCATTTGGGAAATGTTTATAAACTTCTTCGTTCATCCACTTAAGGGTTGCGATCGCATCGTAGTTTTCGTTGCCACCATCGACATTTGGAATCCATTGATCGTGACTGCGCGAGTAGTCGAGATAGAGCATCGACGCCACTGCATCGACGCGAATACCATCAATATGGAATTGTTCAAACCAGTAAAGCGCGTTAGACACGAGGAAGCGGCGAACATGCTCACGACCAAGATCGTAGATGTACGAGTTCCAATCTTGATGCCAACCGCGACGAGGATCAGGATCATGGAACAGTGGCGTGCCATCAAAGTTCGCCAAGCCATGGTCATCCGATGGGAAGTGCGCAGGAACCCAATCAAGCACCACGCCAAGACCCGACTGATGGCATTGATCAACAAAGTATTTGAAGTCGTCTGGCGAACCATAACGGCTGGTTGGCGCAAACAGGCCAACCGGCTGATAGCCCCAAGAACCATAGAATGGGTGCTCAGAAACCGGCATCAGTTCAACGTGTGTATAGCCCATATCGACTAAATAAGGAATTAACTGATCCGCCAGTTCGCGATAGTTAAGGAAATCACCATCGGCATTGCGGCGCCAAGAACCTGCGTGTAGCTCATAAAATGAGAGCGCCTGCTTACGTTTCTGTGTAACTTCTCGCTCTTGCCATGTTTTATCATTCCACTGATAACGGTTGTGATCATAAGTCACAGAAGCAAACGATGGATATTGCTCAGAGTATGCGCCCCAAGGGTCCGCTTTATGCGGTAAGCCTTCACCATTAGGACCTTTTAATTCGAACTTGTACTGTGTGCCTTCAGCGAGGTTTGGAATGAAGATACCCCAGATACCATAATCGAGACGCTGCATTGGCGTGCGACGACCATCCCACTGGTTGAACTCACCGACTAAGCTACACGCTGACGCATGCGGTGCATAAACCAGAAAGCGGATACCGGAGATCTGTTTGCCATCTCGCTCCAAAGTGATGAATTGAGCACCCATGTGCTTGTACATCTCTTTTGGTGTATGCAGATCGTCATACTCTGCGTAAATCGTGTGGTATTGATATGGGTCGTCAATCAGTTGTTCGGTTCCATTCCAATCAACGGCTAATAGATAGTGGCTAAAGCGTAGATCTTTGTTTTGTTTGAGGATAAAGCCCGAAGCGTCCTCACGTTCAAGTTCGATACGTTGATCATCAATAACTAACTCAACTTTGTCCGCACCTGGCATCCAAACACGCAATGCCTCTTGTTCACCACTTAGAAATGGGCCGATGAAAGAAAAAGGGTCAGAAAATGTCGCATGTGAAAGTTGGTTATATATCTTTGTCGCCTTATCTAACGTTGTCGTTTTCAAGTTATTCTCTCCCTAACCTAACTTTCTTTATTCAAATGAGTTTGGCTGAAATATAAAGGGGTTCTATGACCCAAAAAGCCCGCTAGGTAGCGGGCTTAATTAGCGTTACAACAGTGTAGCGAATTCGGCGTTTACATAGAGTGACCTGACCGAAAAATTTTCCATGTACACCTTGTAAATCCGTTTTATTTACTCACTTTAGCGCGAACTTCGGTGAGCTTATGAGCAATACGATTTACCCCTTCATGAGCAAAAACCTCATCAAGGTTCATCGACAGCTTACGACGCCAGTTCGGGTACTCGTCAACCGTGCCTGGAATGTTAACTGGCTTGTCCATTTCCAGCCAATCTTCCAACTGAATACTCAACAGGGTCGAAGATCCCGCAGCAACGTGCAGTTGCAGTGCTTCCGCTAGGTAGGAATCCATAGGTACGTACTGAGCATCGCGACCAACGCCTTCAGGCAAGTAACCGTGCCATGCAACGGAATCTAGGATACCTTGCTTGCACTCTAGACGACTCGCAAACAGACCTTCTAGTTGCTTGGCATCTGGGTAAAGGCCTAACTCTTGGCCCATCTTCAGGTCATCACAGTGCCAGAAACCACGTAGAGTCGGCATATCGTGAGTACACAGAGCAGACATAGACTGTTCAGCGTAGTGTGCTGGAGAGATAAAACCACCGTCATCTTCTGATGTTTCGAAGAAGAACACCTTGTATGAGTGAACACCTGCGTCACGCAGAATATCAACAATCTCATCCGGCACAGTACCTAAGTCTTCACCGATCACACTGCATTGATGGCGATGAGACTCTAGAGCCAAGATTGCGAGCATGTCTTCCACAGGGTAATAAATGTACGCACCTTGAGTCGCGTTTTCACCTTTCGGGATCCACCACAAACGCAGTAAACCCAGTACATGGTCAATACGCAATGCACCACAATGCTTCATGTTCGCACGCAGTAGCTTGATGTATGCATCGTAACCTGTTGCTTGAAGCACTTGTGGGTTAAGCGGTGGTAGACCCCAGTTCTGACCCAAAGGACCAAGAATATCTGGTGGAGCACCAATGCTCGCATCCATGACTAGGTTGCCTTCATCTGCCCATGTTTCTGAACCAGAATCCGCAACACCGACGGCAAGGTCACGGTACAAGCCAACAGACATGCCTTTCTCTTCTGCTAGAGCCTGCGCCTCTTTAATTTGGATATCAGCCACCCATTGCAGGTACATGTAAAGATGTACTTGATCTTTGTTTTGCTCGATAAAATCCTGAACCGCGCGGTTTTCAAACTTACGCAACTCTTCCGGGAATACTGGCCAGCCCCAGATGTTTGAATCTTTCGCATGCAGTTCCGCATGCAGAGCATCAAACGCAGCTTGGTGAATTAGGCTTTCGCCACCTTCTTCGACGAACGCTAAGAAAGCCTGTGCACGTTCGCTATTTTTATCCAGATGACGCTTTTTAAACTCAGTAAACAGCTGCGGTAGCACACTCATTTTGAGATCCGCGACTTCACTGTAATTCACCCAATGAGATTCACGTGCTTTTTGTAGACGTTGCTGGAACTCCGCACTGCCCACTTTTTGCTGCGCTTCAATGCTAAGCGAAAACTCAGGTACTGAGCTCACATCGATGTAGAGAATGTTCAACCAACGACGTGATGAAGGGCTGTATGGGCTCGCGCCTTCTGGGTTGGCAGGGAACAGTGAGTGAATAGGGTTAAGACCAACAAAATCACCACCGCGGGAAGCGATATCTGCCACTAACTGTTTCAGGTCCCCGAAATCACCAATACCCCAGTTATGCTGAGTGCGTAGCGTATAAAGCTGGACACTTGGGCCCCACATTTTCTTACCATCGACGATAGCATCCTGCTTGTAACATGCTTTTGGCGTCACAATTAGCGTCATTTCATAAGGCGCTTTACGACGTTTACGAGAAATCGTCAGTTTGTGATAACCCCAAGCAATATCACTTGGTAATGCAAACACTAAAGGGCCACCCTCTTTGCGCTCATCACGAACGATTTGCGATTGAAGATAGCCTTCAAGTACCTCTCCTTGCTCTGTATCGAGACGCCAGCTGAACTCACTTTCGCGAGCACTCGCACCAAGATTGAGCACCACTTCAATTGGCTCTCCATCACGGACTACCTGAACAGAAGCGAGCACCTCTTGCTTGTGCTTTTTCTCCGCTGATTTTAGAAGAGTTTCATCATTGGTTGTGTCATAGCCTAAAGAAGCGAGTAGTCGACGAATTGTTTCATCAGCAACTTTTGCTTCATCTCCCCACGCGCTTACGTAGCTGTCGGCAATTCTCGCCATTTCAGCGACTTGTTTTAATGCGTTATCTTGTTTCATCGCTCTCTCCGAAGGACTGCTTATACCTTCAAAATGTAGGGTTATTAAATCGTTATAAAGAGTAGAGCCAAGGCGCTAGGCCTTGGCTTTGTCTGGTTCAATTAGCGCGATACCGCTTCTAATTTCCAAATGTTATTGACGTAGTCTCGAATCGAACGGTCTGAGGTAAATTTACCCATCAAGGCCGTATTCAAGATGGCTTTCTTCGCCCAGCCAGCTTGGTCTTTGTACTGTGCACCCATCGCCTCGTGCGCCTGAACATATGATGCAAAGTCCGCTAAACATAAGTATGGGTCACCACCATCAAGCAGGCTGTCGTACGTTGCTCTTAGCAGGCCAGGTTGACCAGGTGTGAACTCTTCGCCCACTAGCAGGTCTAGTGACGCTTTTAGCAAAGGATCTGCGTGGTAGTAGTCGTAAGGGTTGTAACCCGCTGCTTTAGTCGCAACGACTTGGTCAACTTCAAGACCGAAGATATAGATGTTCTCATCACCCACCTCTTCACGAATCTCAACGTTAGCGCCATCCATAGTACCGATAGTCAATGCACCGTTCAGCGCCATCTTCATGTTACCCGTACCCGATGCTTCTTTACCCGCTAGAGAAATTTGCTGAGATACATCCGCCGCAGGAATAATGATTTCAGCCATGCTCACGCGGTAGTCAGGAATGAAGACCACTTTCAGTTTATCGCCAATACGCGGATCGTTGTTGATCTTGTCCGCAATCTTGTTGATAGCAAAGATGATTTCTTTCGCTAGGTGGTAACCCGGCGCTGCTTTCGCTGCGAAGAATGCAACACGTGGCGTGCATTCGAAACCAGGTTCGTTAATGATTCGGTGGTACAGAGACAGGATGTGTAGCAAGTCTAGATGCTGACGCTTGTACTCATGCAGACGCTTGATTTGTACGTCAAAGATCGCATTGGTATCAAGCTCGATGCCCATGTTGTCTTTAACCCACTTAGCCAAACGCTCTTTGTTCTGTTTCTTAACAGCCATGAACTCTTTCTGGAATTTTGCGTCAGTAGCGTACTGAGCAATACCTTCTAGCAGTTCCAGTTTCGCCGGCCACTCGCTGCCAATCTTATCCGTGATAAGTTGAGACAGGCCCGGGTTACAGAACTTCAACCAACGACGTGGAGTAATACCGTTTGTCACGTTATGTAGACGAGTTGGGTACATTTCGTGGAACTCAGGGAAAAGATCTTTCTTAACCAATTCTGAGTGCAGAGCGGCAACACCGTTTACTGCGTATGAACCAATCACACATAGGTTAGCCATGCGAACCATACGGTTGAAGCCTTCTTGAATGATAGATAGCTTAGCTTGTTTCTCACCATCACCAGGCCACATTGCACGAACTTCTTGTAGGAAGCGGTGGTTGATTTCAAAAATGATTTCCATGTGGCGTGGAAGCAGACGCTGGATCAGAGATTCAGGCCAAGTTTCCAATGCTTCTGGAAGAAGTGTGTGGTTGGTGTAAGCAAAGGTCTTCGAGCTGATTTCCCACGCTTTATCCCAAGATAACCCTTTCTCATCAAGAAGAATGCGCATCAATTCTGGGATAGCGATTGTTGGGTGAGTATCGTTTAGCTGGATAGTCTCTTGCTTAGGCAGATCCGCCAATGCAAAACCTGCTTGCTCGTGACGACGCAGAATATCGCGAACTGATGCTGCCGAGTGGAAGTATTGCTGCATTAGACGCAGTGTCTTACCTTTCTCGTGGTTGTCATTCGGGTATAGAACTTTGGTAATGTTACCTGCATCGATTAGTGCGTGTTGCGCTTCGAAGTAGTCACCGTTGTTGAAGCTTGCTAGTGAGAAAGGCGCTATAGCCTGACATTCCCAAAGTCGCAGTGGGTATACTGTGTCAGACTCGTAACCAACAATTGGCAGATCCCAAGGCATTGCTTTTACCGTCATGCCAGGTACCCACTTGCGGACTTCTTTTCCGTTTTCATGCGTCACTTCAACATGACCGTAAAAACCGATCTCTTGTGCCAATTCAGGACGAGCCACTTCCCATGGGTAGCCTTCAACACCGCGCCATGCATCTGGTGCTTCCTGCTGACGACCATCTTTGAATGATTGCTTGAACAAGCCGTATTCATAGTGAAGACCGTAACCCACCGTTGGGTACTCTTGTGCTGCACAAGAATCCATAAAACATGCTGCTAGACGACCTAGACCACCGTTACCCAGTGATGGGTCACGCTCTTCTTCAAGAAGGTCAGTCAGGTTTTGACCCAACTCTTCCATCGCTACGGTGATTTGATCGTACAAACCCATGCTGATTAAGTTGTTGCCCGTCAGACGACCAATAAGGAACTCTAATGACAAGTAGTTTACGCTTTTCGCGTTTTTGATCTTCGGATCCTGCTCAGTCTTAAGCAAGTCAAAGGTTGTTAGTTCTGCCAGTGCTTTGCCCATTGCTAGGTACCACTCACGCGCAGTCGCTGTTTCTACAGTTTTAGCGTAAGTCGCTGAAAGGTGTTTTTTCACATCAGCTTGGAACACTGCTTTATCAAAATTTTTCTGTTGCGTAGGTTTCATTAGAGAAATCTCACTTATTGGTTTCAATCCATCTGTGCCATATCGTGCATCGACATGATTGGCAAAACATCCTCCTACTCCTAGCCATTTTAGGAGGAGGACAAAGGGCGTAGAGGGCGTACAACCAGTAGCTCAGTGATCTAGGTCTCATTAAGTTTTCCTAACATCACAGCTCGGGTGATTGAGATCACACCGTCAACCAATTTAGCCTATATCTGGTTTATTAAAGATAGGTGTCGAGAAAAATACACAATTGATGAATATGCATACTCGATCACATTAAGTTTTACTTCGCAGTGCAATTTTCATGATTTCTCGTGCAAACAGGCACTAAAATCTCATCTCACACAGATCCAATAAGAGACATTCGTCACAATAAAGGGGCGTAGCTGGTAGCAAAATGTGAATTAAGCGAAAAACCCATTGTTGATCAATAACGGTTATGATTGTTCTCAAGTAACATCATTGCCAATAAGCTTTACTGATTAATATTTACACAATTAAGTGTTTCACCTTCGGGTAACTTCGCTGCTCCACGGAAAGTGGAAGGATAATAGGGAATAAAAAGATGTGGATTCCTTCTAAGTTAACGCGTCCGGGTCGATTACATAACGCCATTGTACGACCAAGGGTATTAGATCTGCTCCAGCAGGCTCCTTTCTACAAATTGGTGCTACTCCGCTCACCCGCTGGCTATGGTAAAACCACCATGGCGGCTCAATGGCTATCGGACAAGTCACACGTCGGCTGGTACAGCATTGACGAAAGTGACAACGATTCTTTTCGCTTTATGAACTACCTGCTTCAGGCACTGAACAAAGCCACCGATGGCAGTTGCCCAAACTCGCAAAAACTTGCAGAAAAACGCCAATTCTCTTCACTTCACTCCCTATTCGGTGAAGTTTTCACTGAGATGTCTCAATTTCATCAAGAGTGTTATTTGGTTCTGGACGACTATCACCTGATTTCTGATGACGAAATTCACGAAGCTATGCGCTTTTTCCTCAAGCATATGCCAGACAACCTCACACTGGTTGTGACCAGCCGAGCAGCACCACCACTGGGGACGGCTAACCTTCGCGTGCGAGACTTAATGATCGAGATCGGCGACGAAATGCTCGCCTTCGATACCGAAGAGACAACGCGCTTCTTTAATCAACGTATCGCCGATGGCATTGACGATACCACCGCGACCAATTTGCGTAACTACGTAGAAGGCTGGCCATCAGCACTACAGTTGATCGCTCTGCAAGCGCAGCATCAAAACAAAACTCTCGCTCAGTCGGCCGAGTCTTTCTCTCAGTTCAACCACGCACACCTCTGGGACTACCTGATAGAAGAAGTGTTTGATCTTTTAGATACCGAAACCCGCCAATTCTTGCTTCAGTGTTCTGTCCTTGATCACTTTAACGATCAACTGGTCTCTGAACTGACTCAGCGAGAAGATGCACTGAGCATGATCGAGTCTCTCAATCGCTTTGGTCTGTTTATTCACCCTCTCGAGGGAGAGCAAAACTGGTACCGTTTCCATAATCTGTTTGCCGAGTTCCTTGCTCACGAGCGCAGTGCGAGAATTCCTCAGCAAGAGAAGCAACTCCACCATGCAGCCGCTAAAGCGTGGCTAAAACTCTCCTCGCCTCATCAAGCTCTTCGTCATGCACAAGAAGCCAAAGACAGCCAGTTAACCGCAGATATCCTGACTCAGTATGGCTGGAAGATGTTTAATGGTGGTGAGCTGCAAACACTCGAAAAAGCGATCAACTCTCTCACCACAGAACAGCTCTACAGTGAACCTAAGCTTTGTATGTTGCAGGCTTGGCTAGCGCAGAGTCAGCACCGCTACAACGATGTTGGTGACCTGCTATCAAAAGCTGACCAAGAGATGAGTAAGCTCAATGTGCTTCTAAGCACCAAAGAGCAAGGTGAGTTCAATGCCCTTCGCGCTCAGGTTGCCATTAACCGTAACGAACCAGAACAAGCGCTAGAGTTAGCAGAACTGGCGCTAAGCCAGTTGGACAGCACGGTTTACCGTAGCCGTATTGTTGCGACGTCAGTCGTGGGTGAGGTCAACCACGTACTTGGTCATCTTAGCCGAGCTCTGCCAATGATGCAGCAAACAGAGAAACTGGCTCGCCAGTATCAGGTCTACCATCAGGCTTTATGGGCGATGCTGCAACAAAGTGAAATTCTGATTGCACAGGGCTACGTTCAAGCCGCTTTCGAAGTGCAAGACAACGCCTTTAAACTGATAGAAGAACAACAACTGCAACAAGTTCCGCTGCATGAGTTCTTACTTCGTGTACGCGCCCAGATCCTATGGTGTTGGAATCGACTGGATGAAGCAGAAGAATGTGCCTATAAAGGTCTGGATATCCTTGGTAACCACAGCCCGAGTAAGCACTTACATAGCTACTCAATGCTGGCACGTATCGCGATTGGCCGAGGCGAGCTGGATAAGGCAGGTAAGTTTATCGAGCAGATTGTTCACTTACTCAAACAATCTACCTATCACGTTGACTGGACTGCCAACGCCTCGCTCTCTCTGATCCTATTTTGGCAGGCTCGCGGCGATCACGAGTCAATCAAACAGTGGTTGGAAACAACAGTTAAGCCTCAGCATGCATGTAACCACTTTACTCAACTTCAGTGGCGTAATATTGCGCGTGCGCAAATCATACTAGGGCTTTTTGACCAAGCCACTGAGACACTTAATTTCCTCCAGCAACAGGCAGAGGAAAATGAGTTGCTGACCGACACCAACCGAAACCTGATTGTTTCCGCTGTACTCGCCATCTCACAAGATGACGAAGAGAGCGCTCGTGAACAACTAAAGAAAGCATTAGCACTGACCAATCAGACGGGTATGTTAGGTAATTTCCTCATAGATGGCGCGAAAGTGGGTCATATCTTGGAGAAGCTCAACCATAAGAATGAGCTGGGAGATTTAGAACGTCACCGCGCACAACAGCTACTCAAAGATATCTCAACCACTCAACGCAGCAGTTCTGTTCACTTTGATGAAGAGTTTGTTGAAAAGCTGGTCAACCACCCGAACATCCCAGAGTTGGTTCGCACCAGTCCACTGACTCAGCGTGAATGGCAAGTTCTCGGGCTGATCTATTCTGGTTTTAGCAACGAACAGATCGCCCAAGAGCTAGATGTAGCGGGGACAACCATCAAAACCCATATTCGCAACTTGTACCAGAAACTCAATATCGCCAACAGAAAAGAGGCGGTTAAAACCGCCGAAAACCTGTTGCAGTTAATGGGTTACTAGGTAGTTTATAAGGAGGAGCTCACAACCGCGAACGAAAATACCTACAAACAAAAACAGGCGTATAGCTTGATTTATGAGCATATGTAAATTTGATTTGTATTTGTACTGACTATAAACCCAAGATGGTTGCGGCGGCGCACACACCTGCAGCCGTTCGCGCCGTATCGCGGAGAAATCGCCGACGGCTTTCAGAAGTTGTCGTTTTAGGCTTGCTCATCACATTATCCTAGTTGAAGCGCCTTCTGACAGAGTATCTCTCTGAATTCTGCTTCTCATACGTATAACCGTGTTAATTGTAGTTGTTTACGCTCTAGTTTATGTGAGTTGTCATTGTATTCGACCACCCCAAAAGAGGTAGTCACAAGCTTGATTGCGTCAGATCAAAATTGGAGACGGCTATGCATCACAAATCGCTGAAATAGGCACTAAAAAGAAATCACTCTAAGAGTGTTAACTCTCTTTCACCAAAGAAACGACAATATCGCCACTCACTGGGACCGTTTCATCAGCTTGAGCAAGCATTTGAATGTGCTGCTTGCTGTTAACCGTAAACAGTGGCACCACTGTCGCTGATTTATACTGCGCTTGGTAATCCTCGTAACCAAAGCTATCACTCAGCTTAGTGTGTTTTATTTCTGCGCCTTGGCTAATCAGACTCGCGAGCTTCTTGTAACTAGTCGTGCCTCCGAGTAGCAAAGAGTAGGCGTGTTCCGAGTTATGGCTATGCTTATCTAACCTCTCCTGCTCTTTCTTATCTTGCAGGCTAAACACCTTACGGTGACCAAACTCATTAGAGAAATGCACGCTAGCCACCGAGTTTAAGTGCTGATCGGGCGTAACTGCCAACACTTGCCCTATCCCAATCAAATCAAGGTACTCATCGGCATGACTTGAAGTCGGGTTGCCATAATAGCTGTCAAAACCACCCATACGTGCTTTACTAACATAATCCCAGTTGGTATCTGACATAAGCACGCGACAACCGTAAGTTTGAATCGCTTTACCCAATGCTCTCGCCACATCGTTCGCGCCAACGATTAAAAAGCCTCTTGGTGCTGGCTCAGCGACCCCAAGCAGATTGGCAATCGGACGAGCGGTGGCACTTTGCAGCACCACGGTACCGATGATGACCATAAAGATAAGTGGGACAAGTAGGTTGGCTTGCTCAACATTTTGCTGAGTTAGCTTAATGGCAAATAGAGACGACACCGCTGCTGCAACAATACCTCTAGGTGCCACCCAAGCAAGAAATGCTTTCTCTTTAATTTCTAAATTGCTGCGCAAGGTGGATAAGAAAATGGAAGCTGGGCGCGACACCAACTGAATCACGATAAACAGCGCCAAAGCTGCCCACCCAAGCTGAGCAAAGTCACTCAACTCAACCCTAGCAGCGAGCAGAATGAATAAGCCAGAAATAAACAAAATGGTCAGGTTTTCTTTAAAGTGGAGGATATGACTGATGTTGACGCCTTTGGCGTTCGCCAGCCAAATACCCATCACGGTTACTGTCAATAGACCCGATTCGTGTGCTAGGTAATTGGATAAGGCAAACACGCCTAACAAGATGGTCAGCACAGCAAAAGGCTGTAAGTACTCTGGTAGCCAGTGGCGCCGTATCATAGATGCAACCAACACACCTGCGGCGATGCCGACAGAAAAGCCAATCACCACAATCAAACCAAATACCGCCAAACTGTGCATTTGACTGTGCGAGACAATGAACTCGTATACCATCACTACAAACAGCGCGCCTAGAGGATCAATAAGTATCCCTTCCCAACGCAAAATATTGGCGAGCTTCGAGCTCGGTCTGACCGTTCGTAGCAAGGGAACTATCACGGTTGGCCCAGTGACCACCGTCAGGCTCCCGAACAAAAATGCCAGCGCCCAATCTAGGCCTAATAAATAATGCGTCGCCACGGTAGTAATAATCAATGACACCACAGCGCCGATCGTTACTATGCTCCAAACACTCTTACTTATCCCTTTGATCTGCTTAAAATTGAGCGTCAAGCTGCCTTCAAAAAGAATCACTGCAACCGCTAAAGAGATAACTGGAAAAAATAGATCCCCCAACGCTTCTTGAGGAGAAAATAGACCAAGTACAGGCCCCACTAACAAGCCTGCTATGAGTAGAAACAAAATAGCGGGAAGTTTTAGCTGCCATGCAACCCATTGGCAAATCAAACCCAGTAAGCCAACACTAGCGAGGGTTAGTGCAATCGTCTCCGAAGTCATTGAGTATCCTTATAAATAAAGAGCGAAGTAGGATTTTCTGCTGAGGAGTCAGTGTGATTTTCACGGTTCGTAGCATGATCCTGATTCTAAAGAAAAACAAGCATTTTCAATCATCAGGGGTATAAACCAAACCTTAGTCAACTTATCGCAGAGTATTTTTCCGTTCAAGGCGAACAAGACGAACAAGGGACAGGCATCCCAAATTGGCATACCAAATTTTGTCGCCTCAACCACTGGAGGCAACTTCATGTTCGACCTATTCAATTCAAAGCAAGGGTGGGACAGTCAGCCTGTCTACGCTGAGTTAATCAACTGGCAGCCGATCAATGCACAAGGTAAAAGCGTAGACATTATTGCCGAATCCCTAAACTACCTAGATGATTCATTGGATTATATGATCGTACGTGAACAAGCCTGCGGTGAAAATCACTGCCAAATACGCATCATGGCCAATCGAGATGGAACAAGGTTTGACGAACGTGTGAACCCGAATGAGAGCCAAACATGGTGTAATGCCACTCAGTGGCGAGAACTGACCAGCTATACACCAATTGGTCAAGCGGCAACGCCACTTAAATCGGAGGCCAATGGTTCATTAGCGCCTACTCTGTTTGAGTATTTGACTGGTGAAAAAGTGGTTGAAGGTAAAAATGGTTGGGGCTTCCCTTCCCTGCTTCACAAGCTCGATATTCAGTGCCAAAAACACGGACCAACTTTCAAACAAATTGGTTCGTGTTAGCACTTTTACCATCAGAAATGATGGATACCACGATATCTATTGACAGAGTCAACAATTCCTTATAGTTGTTCTCACTAGCGTTGATACTTAATTCAATATGTCACTTTTGCTAGAACTTTTGCTACAAGCTACCTCAAGGAAACCGCTATGATTTCTGTTTCTCTTGTCGACGACCATATTATGGTCCGCTCAGGTTTTGCTCAACTCCTGTCGTGTGAACCCGATATACAAGTGCACAGCGAGTTTGATAACGCACGTGATGCATATCGCGTCCTTTCTGTATCGAACATAGATGTTGCTGTGATCGACATATCGATGCCCGATGAGAGTGGCTTAGTACTGCTAGAGAAGTTGCGAGCAAAACAACCTGACTTAAAAGCCATCATGCTCAGCATTTATGATTCAGCATCGTTTGTCAGTAAAGCCATCGATGTTGGCGCCTATGGTTACCTTTCGAAACGTTGTGGACCAGGTGAATTGGTCACCGCGATTCGTAAGGTCGCCGCAGGTGATCATTACTTGTGTACCGACGCATTAGTCAATCTTAGCAATGCCTCATCAGCCTCTTCCGCATTGAAAGAGCTAACCAAACGCGAGCGAGAAGTCTTCGATCATCTGATTCAAGGTTTAGATGTGAAAGAAGTCGGCAACAAGCTGTCCATCAGTCATAAAACCATTCATGTCCACCGCGCAAATATCCTCAGCAAGCTGGATCTCTCCAATAACGTCGATCTGATTCGCTTTGCACTCCATCATAAGCTGCTCAGTGATGAACCTGTATGAGTGAACTGACTCGACGACAGCAATTACCAAAACTGATTTTAACTAAAGGCTTTAGTTATAGCTTTGCCATCTTGGGATATGTTATTTGCTGGTTTTGTTTATGGAATGTCAGTCTCTACCTAACGCCTGATATTTTGTTGGCCGGTCTTCTGTTACCAACTGGGTTTAAACTCGCTATCTATACTTTAACCACGCGAAAACTTTGGCCTTGGTTCACCATGTCTGAGGTTTTGCTTGTGGCTAGCTTGGTTCAATTAACTAATGCGCCTATTTATTGCTACCTTCTGATTCTCTTTGCCTGTTTTAACCATGCCATCGCGATCATGTTTCAACAGTTTTGGAGACCGCTTCAAATCTATTGGCAGCGCTTGCTCGCATTGTCTGCACTTGCTCTCGCCTACGCTCACGTTTGTGGTTTTGCATTACTGCTGTTGAGTAAACCGGTAGGCTTAGGTGGCATGTATGCGCTTCAAGGTGGCATTGCGGTACTCACTGGCGGCATTCTGCTCACACCGTTTTTCTACCTAGTGTATGACTATCTGCGCCGCCAAGTATGGCAGCCACTCACGCCAACATTAGTGCATCAAGAAGTGGTGTTGCGCCCGTCAGCCCTCATCTGGTGCCTGTTGTTTTTTGCGATTGGTTTAATTACCGAGCTGACATTATTCGAGCAGATGAAGTCTTTGGCTCTGCTGATCTTTCTATTGCCCAACATATTCATGGCTTATCGTTACGGATGGCAAGGGGGCGTTCTGGCCAGCGTAATGAACAGTATTTTGCTCACTACTGCGCGACAGGTAACCGGCTCCTTCGATAGCGATTTAGAATTGCAAACTTTTATCTCTACCCAAGCATTTATTGGTCTTGGTTTAGGTATCGCGATCAGTCGTCAGTACTTCCTTGCACAACAACTTCATCAAGCTAACTTAAAACTCGCCAATGAACTCGCCAGTAAACAGCAACTGGCAAGCCAACTCGTCCATGTTGAAGAAGACATTCGTAAATCCGTGGCTCGCGAGCTTCATGACGAGATTGGCCAAAATATTACCGCGATTCAGATTCAATCAATGCTCGCAAAGCGATTGGCAGGTGATGAACAACAAATCAATATTGCTAACACAACCAACGAGTTAGCACTAAGAATCCATGATTCAACTCGTCAGCTTCTCAAACAATTACGCCCTCATGCTCTTGATGAGCTAGGTCTTGAAAGTGCGATTCGACAGTTAGTTGCGGAAATGAAGTTTGCCGAGCGCGATATCGATTTTAGTCTTAACTTCGGTATTTTTGCCGAACGGCTTGATGATATTACCGCGGTGACGCTTTATCGCATCGTCCAAGAACTACTCAATAATGTCTGCAAGCATTCGCAAGCCAATCAAGTACAACTCTCTTTAGTGCCCGGCGTGCGCTTCAGTTTAGAACTGCGTGACAACGGTATAGGCCTACCTGAGAACTGGAGGCTGAAAGGACAAGGCCTCAGAGGCATTGAAGAACGAGTCAGTGCTCTCGGAGGAACGATGAGTATCACCTCAAATTCATTGGGGAGTAGGATATTTGTTAACTTACCCACAAAAAACACAACATCTCCACCAAACTAGGAAAATTTCCTAGAGATATATAAAACCGTCTAATTCATTCCATCTATGGGTTGGTTACCATTCTTTCATGCCAAGGAGAGGAGCTCGTGTTAGTCGCTGACAAAAGCCCAAATCAAATTGACCAAATGTACCGTTATTGGCGAGTTCAGCTAATGATGGTGATGTATGTCGGATATGGTGTTTTTTACTTTACCCGTAAAAGTCTCAATTTTGCGATGCCAAGTATGATCACCGACTTAGGACTGGAGACTTCCGACATCGGTATTTTGGGAACGCTATTTTATATCACCTACGGCGTGTCAAAGTTTCTCTCCGGTATGGTGAGTGATCAAACCAAACCTGCCTACTTTATGGGGCTTGGGCTGATTTTTACAGGATTGATCAACATTGCCTTTGGCTTGAGTTCTTCCCTATTTATGTTCGCGCTGCTTTGGACTTTAAACGCGTTTTTTCAGGGATGGGGATGGCCACCGTGCGCCAAGCTGTTAACCAGTTGGTATTCACGATCTGAACGTGGCTTTTGGTGGTCTATTTGGAACACATGCCACAACTTAAGTGGCGCGATAATACCCATAACGATTGGCTTTGCCGCGGTAACTTGGGGATGGCGCTTTGGCTTTATCCTCCCAGGAAGTCTAGCCATTATCGTTGGTGTAATGCTCTGCTTCCGACTACGTGATAAGCCGACCTCGATGGGGCTACCCACAGTTGGTGAATGGGTTAACGACCCCATAGAAATTGCACATGAAGCAGAAGGGCGTGGGTTACCGTTTTGGCAAATAGTGAAGACCTACGTATTGGCAAACAAATATATATGGTTGCTGTGCAGCTCTTATCTATTGGTGTATGTAGTTCGCATTGCAATCAATGATTGGGGCAATCTCTATCTTACTCAGCGTCACGAATACCAACTCTTCAGTGCCAATGGTGTCGTGTCAATGTTTGAAGTAGGAGGCTTACTCGGCTCGCTCTTTGGGGGCTGGGGATCAGACAAGTTTTTTCACGGCAACCGAGCACCGATGATACTGCTATTTGCTCTGGGGATTTTTGTTTCTGTGGCCGCTTTGTGGCTTACCCCTTTGGATAACTTCATCATTTTATCTGGCTGCTTCTTTGCCATTGGTTTCTTTGTCTTTGGGCCACAAATGATGATTGGCATGGCCGCAGCAGAGTGTTCTCACAAAGATGCGGCGGGCACCGCGACCGGTTTTGTTGGCTTATTTGCCTACCTTGGTGCTGCACTGGCGGGATACCCGCTCGCACTTGTAATCGACCAGTTTAACTGGGAAGGATTTTTCAGCGTCGTTACGCTCTCAGCAGCGTTAATTGGACTGTTAATTCTTCCTTTTGTTAAAGCTCAACAACGGGCAGGGATAGCCATAACCTAACTGATAAATTCCCTCTCGTTGCCTTATACCGCAAGGACTTACCAACCCTACAGTTGGATACAACAAGAGGAAATAACATGAAAGTTGGAACAAAACGCAGCCTACTCTCTGCTTGCATTCTTGCAGCATCAATCGCTGCACCTCAAGCGCTCGCCGATGGTCGTTTAGTGGTTTACTGTAGTGCGACCAACGCCATGTGCGAAGCGACAACAAAAGCTTTCTCAGAGAAGTATGATGTAAAAACGTCGTTCGTTCGAAATGGTTCAGGCAGTACGCTGGCAAAAATTGATGCCGAGAAAAAGAACCCTCGTGCGGACGTATGGTATGGCGGTACGCTCGATCCTCAATCGCAAGCTGGCGAGATGGATCTGCTCCAAGCTTACCAATCCCCTCAATTAGAATTCATCATGGACAATTTTAAAGACCCAGCCAAACGCAAAGGTAACTACTCTTCTGCGGTTTACATGGGGATTCTAGGTTTTGGGGTCAATAAGGACCGTCTGGCAGAAAAAGGCTTGGCAATTCCTCGCTGCTGGAGTGACCTAACTAAGCCGGAATATGTGGGTGAAGTTCAAATTTCAGACCCACAAAGCTCTGGTACCGCTTATACCGCGCTCGCCACCTTTATACAGCTCTGGGATGAAGACAAAGCCTTTAGCTACTTCAAAGCGTTGGATAAAAACGTCTCTCAATACACTAAATCAGGCGTAACACCATCGCGCAACGCCGCTCGTGGTGAAGTCGCTATCGGTATCGGCTTCTTGCACGACTACTCGCTAGAACAATCAAAAGGCGCACCTCTAGAACTTATCGCTCCGTGTGAAGGTACAGGCTACGAAATCGGCGGTGTAAGTATTATAAACGGAGCGCGTAACCAAGAAAATGCACAGAAATTCTTGGATTTCGTTTTGTCGAAAGAGGGTCAGGAAACTGCATGGAAAAAAGGTCAATCATTCCAAATCCTAACCAATACGACTGCCGAGCAATCGCCAAACGCTCTTGATCCTAAAACACTTGAGCTCATTGATTACGATATGGAAACGTACGGTTCATCAGACGAACGTAAACGTTTGATCAACAAATGGGTGAACATCGTCAAGATGGGTCAATAATCCAACTGGGAACGGGTGATGATGCTTGTCATCACCCTACTTGCTCATAAATTTAGGTATTAATTATGAACGAACTCACCGCGCATATTAGCCCTGAACTTACTAAGCGCGATCCCGTATTTTACTGGATATTGAGCTTGGTAGTCGCTTTCATTCTTCTTCCTGTCTTTGCTCTCGACTATGGTTTGATCGACTCTACTCCTGATGAGTTTTATTCCGCCATGGGTTGGAGTGGTGTCAATATTTCGTGGTTATGGTTCGGCCTTCCTGCTGTTTTGCTGCTACGTCCATTAAAAACACAAAACAAATATGCCAAACGTCGTCATCAGTTTGATATTGGCTACTCCGCATTTTGTATGCTGCTGGTGCTGATCTCTTCTTGGTACACCGAACACGGTATGGGTTATGCCACCATAGTGTTGTTTACGGTGTTAGGTGCCGTCATGACACTCGCATTCTCACGCCTAGAATACCTTGGTGGAGATGCCTTCGTCGTGGGCTCACTGATCGCTATCGTTCTGTTGATCACCGTCTTTATTATCTATCCGAGCTTTGCCATTTTCGTCCCAATGTTTGAGGATGAAATGGGCAACTTTGTCGCTTGGCAGTTTGTCGATATCCTCAGTCGCTCGCACATTATTCAGATCGTAATCAACTCGGTTGGCTTAGGTATCGCTGTTGGTATCGGTGCGACTTTCTTTGGTCTGATTTTCGCTATTTATACAACTCGTATTGCGCAGCGCAGTGCGTTTATCGCACGTATATTCTCCATTTTACCGATTGTCACGCCACCTTTTGTGGTCGGCCTTGGTGTGACATTGATGTTGGGTCGCTCTGGTTACATCACCGAACTCATGGTCAACTGGTTTGGTCTACAACAGACCAACTGGCTGTACGGTTTCACTGGTATCTGGCTTGCACAGGTACTCGCTTTTGCTCCTATGTCATTTATGATTCTGGATGGGGCAATGAAGTCACTACACCCTTCACTCGAAGAAGCGTCTTATACCTTGCGTGCAAACCGCTATCAAACCTTCTTCAAAATCGTCATGCCACTGCTTAAACCGGCACTAGCTAATAGCTTCCTAATTATATTTGTTCAGTCATTAGCTGACTTTAGTAACCCGCTTGTGCTCGGTGGTAGCTTTGACGTACTGGCAACGCAGATCTATTTCTATATCGCAGGTGCTCAACTGGACTACGCATCAGCAAGTACTCTCGGTGCGGTTCTGCTGCTCTTCTCACTCGCCATTTTCGTCGTTCAGTACCTATGGATTGGTAAGCGCTCATACGTCACCATCTCTGGGAAGTCCTATCGCGGCGATGTGCAACCTTTGCCTACCTCTCTAAAACATGCGGTCTGTGGCCTACTTTACTTCTGGATGGCGTTTAACATCCTACTCTACGGCAGCATCTTCTATGGAAGCTTTACAGTTAACTGGGGCGTAGACTACAGCCTAACCCTATCTAACTACTTAAACCTATTCGGCAGTGGTTTTGGTGAAGGTGCATGGCCATCGCTTATCACAACGATGATCTACGCTGGCATTGCTGCGCCTTTGACCGCTTTCTTTGGTCTGCTGATTGCCTATATTGTGGTTCGCCAGCAATTCCATGGTAAGAAAGTGATTGAATTTGCCACCATGCTCTGTTTCGCCGTTCCTGGCACGGTTGCGGGTGTATCTTACATTCTCGCGTTTAACGATGCTCCGATCTACTTAACGGGTACTGCGGCAATTGTGGTTATTTCTATGGTAATGCGCAATGTTCCGGTAGGGATTCGCTCAGGTATCGCCGGTCTTGGCCAACTTGATAAAGCACTTGATGAAGCCTCTCTTAGCCTACGCGCAAACTCGCTTAAAACCATTACACATGTGCTGTTGCCACTCCTACGCCCTGCGATTTTATCAACCTTAGTGTTTAGCTTCGTGAGAGCGATGACCACCGTCAGCGCGATTATTTTCTTGGTCACCCCCGAAACTCGCGTTGCCACCTCGTACATATTAAATCGAGTGGAAGACGGCGAATACGGGATTGCGATTGCTTATGGCTCAATCCTAATTGTTGTCATGTTAGCGATTATTTTGATTTTTGATTTTCTTGTCGGTGAAGCACGCGTCTCGCGTTCCAAAGCCAATAACCAAGAGTAGCAATTGGAGATATAACTCATGGAAAAAGAAAACTTTGTAGTCTTAAAGAATGTCTGCAAACGCTTTGGGGATAAGACCGTCATTGGCGATTTAGACCTTGAAATTAAGAAAGGGGCACTCGTCACCCTACTCGGACCATCAGGATGTGGCAAAACCACCGTCTTGCGCTTAGTGGCGGGATTAGAAAAACCCACCAGCGGGCAGATTTTTATCGATGGAGAAGATGTCACCAATACTTCCATTCAACATCGTGACATTTGTATGGTGTTTCAATCTTATGCCTTGTTCCCACATATGTCGCTGGCAGACAACGTTGGTTATGGTTTAAAAATGCTTGGCCTAGATAAAGCCGAAATCAAACAGCGAGTCAAAGACGCTCTAAAATTAGTCGACTTAGAGGGATTTGGCGAACGTTACGTCGACCAAATTTCCGGTGGTCAACAGCAACGTGTCGCTCTTGCTCGCGCTCTGGTTCTAAAACCCAAAGTTCTGCTATTTGATGAACCACTCAGTAACCTAGATGCCAACTTACGCCGAAATATGCGTGAAACTATTCGCGACCTACAGCAGCGGTTTAATATCACATCACTCTATGTTACTCATGACCAAGCTGAGGCATTTGCCGTCTCCGATACCGTTATTGTTATGAAAGATGGCGACATCATGCAGCAAGGTACACCAACAGAGTTGTATCAGCATCCGGCATCTATGTTCATGGCGAACTTTATGGGTGAAGCCAACATGTTTAGCGGCCATTACGACGGCACATACGTTGATATCCATGGCTACCGATTGAAAGCCAATCAAGATAATCTCGCTGGCATTGTCGCTGGCGACTATGAGATTGGTGTACGACCTGAAGCAATCCTCCTCGCCGAAGAAGGAGAGGCTTGCCAGCAATGTCAGGTCAGCAGTTTTGCTTATATGGGGTCTATGTATGAAGTCGTGGTTCAATGGCAAGGTCACGAGCTATTGTTACAACTCAACTCATCACAGTTCGACGCCAGTTACGCAGACCACGCCTACCTAACCATCAACCCCAATGGTGTGTTCCTATTACCCCAAACAGCTCAAGAATAGTGAGTGCTCACTGGGCGTAACACCAAAACAAAAAAGCGCCGTTAGGCGCTTTTTTTAAATACATACAAGACGTTGGCATTAGAACTTGTTCGGTGCGTAGCCTGTCATCACTTCAATGCGCAACTCTTTGCCCAACTTTGTCATTGGGTGAACCACCACTAAACCTTTTACCGACTTTTTCAGTTTACCCATATCCGCCTGTTCCGCTTTCGTGATTTCGCGAGAGAATGGCATATCCTGCAAGCTCTTACGCTCTTTGTTGCGATCGAATTGCTGCTTATGCTTCATTGAGCTTACTTTCTTGTTGAGTTTTTCAATTTCATCAGTGAACTGAGAAATCATTTCCTGATCACCACGACCTTTAGCTGCGTCCAGTTTACGTTGGCAAGTATCTAGACGGTTATGAAGGTTTTGAAGTTCTTTTTTAAGGCTCATGGTGATTTATCTCATAGAAACGGAAAAGGGCGGCGAGTGTAGCACAAGCATAGCTGCTTCCCTAATGATAATCATCATTTCACTCCCCTCTATTCACTTGAACAACCCTGCCCTCAATCCATCGTTCAAAATTGAGTGTTACCAACGGCAAACTAGAGCGAAATCGTTCATTATATGCCAGTATTAGTTAAGCCCATCCATGCCAAGATAATAATAAGGATTGAGTATGTTTTATCGTGTGTTACTTCCTTCGCTAATGCTGTTTGCATCTACTGTCTTTGCCGGTTCAGAAAGTGTTGTCATTCGCTATCTTAAACCACAAAATGAGGTTGAGAAAATGGCCAAGTCTGAGATTGAGCAAAGTGGTGTAAACCAAACCTTAGTCGACTTATCGCAGAGTATTTTTCCGTTCAAAAACACCTTAACCATCCAATACGGTGGCGATCAAGGCCCACTTTACGATCCAGAAACGCATCAGGTTCATATGCCTTACGAGTTCTATCAGCAAGCACTGGATTACTTTAAGAAAAATCAGTATGACAAAAAATTTGGCAAGAGTGCGCAAGCCGGTGCCATTGATACCGTATTACACACCCTGCTTCACGAAGCCGGACACGCTTATATTGCCGACCAAAACATCCCGATTTTAGGCAAGGAAGAAGATGCCGTAGATAATTTTGCTGCGCTAATGATGATCGAATATGTGGAAAATGGAGAAGATGCAGCAATCAGTGCCGCCGATATGTTCGCCTTTGAATCCGAAGATCGTCCTGACTATTACGATTTTGGTGAATACATAGACGAGCACAGCTTTGACTTACAACGCTACTTCTCAACTTTGTGCCTAGTTTATGGCAGCAACCCTGAACAACATAAAAGCTTATTAGACGAAGTCGAAAACGACTATCTGGCGGATCGTAAAGATTTTTGTATCTATCAATATCAAGCAGTGAGTCAAAACTGGCACAGATACTTAACGTCAGTGAGCGATGATCAATAGCCATAACGGTTTCGCAGAAACATCGAGGTAAAAACATAACTAAATTGACGATTTTCTACGATGGCCGCTGCCCATTGCGTGTAAAAGCGATGGGCAGATTGGCTATACATCAAGTTTACCAACAACCTTTAACCACTAGTCTAAATGGTTGACAGCAAAGAGTTACTGCGACGACAAGCAATGTTTTCGATAGATTGTACTAAGGTCTAATATCGAGAATCTGCAAACCCCTCAAGATTCACAGTCCTGAGCCGATAAATTGGCTAATCTTATAAGATAAACTTTTGGTCTATAAGCATGATTCCAATAATTAAGCTTCTTGCCTATTCGGTCCTCTAGATCGCAGTATGGTCAATGAGCCACTATTACTTAAACAGGATGTTTGTATGAGTCTTACAATTCGCAGCCGCTTATATATTTTGGCATTGGTTCCGCTGCTAGTTATCGCGTTAGGTATGCTTAGCTTTACCTACATGAAAACCACCGAACTGAACGAGCAACAAATCGAAGTTACTCGCGCTAACTTAATGAACTTGAAGAAAGCCGAACTAAGGAACTATCTTCAAATGGCCAAATCCTCCATCGAACCTTTTCTAGAGAAAGGTGCGAGCCTTGCGGAGGCATACCCAACCCTGAAAACACTAGAATACGGTGAATCAGGATACGTATTTGGTTACGACTCCAAAGGTGTACGACGTGTTCAGGGGCAGAGTGAAAAAGGGATCGGAGAAAACTTCTGGAATCTACAAGATCAACAAGGCAACTACCTGATCCAAGATCTCATCCGTAACGCAAAGACTGGCGAGTTCACCACTTACTACTTCCCTAAACCAGGCGAAACTAAGCCTCTACCTAAACTGAGCTACTCAATCTTTATTCCAGAGTGGGATTTGATGCTGGGGACTGGTTTCTACACAGATGATATTGATGCCATCATCGCCGATATGGAAGCCGCAACCATTAGTGCGTTGCAAACTACCTTGTCAGCTATCGTCATTTTCTGTCTAGTCATCGCGGGGATCGTTGCTGTCTTCGCAGTTGCGATAAATCGTACCATTATGAAACCGCTAGAAATGTTTGATAACTCCATTAGCTCATTTGCAAGCGGTGACGCTGACCTGACCGCTCGTATGGAAGCGTTTAAAGCCCCTGAATTTGCTAGGCTAAGCAGTAACTTTAACGCTTTCGTTGCCAGCCTTCAGACCATCATTGCAAACGTTAGTGATGTCGGCCAGCAAGTCGTCGCGGAAACCAACAATATGTCCCAGCGTGCTGCTAAAGTCGATGAGTTGGCTTCAGGGCAACGTGAAGAGACAGAACAAGTCGCGACGGCAATGACCGAAATGACAACGACAGCTAGCGAGATCTCCAACAACGCGAGTCAGGCGGCATCATCAGCCAAAGAAGCGGATGACTACGCGAAAGAAGCGCAGCACATCGTTAATTCAGCGGCACAATCGGTTGAAGCTCTCGCTGAAGAGGTTTCACAAGCCAATGGCGTTATTTCTCGTCTAGAAGGCGACGTACAGAATATCTCCTCTTCACTGGAAGTCATCCAAGACATCGCTGAGCAAACTAACCTACTTGCGCTGAACGCAGCCATTGAGGCCGCTCGTGCGGGTGAACAAGGCCGAGGCTTTGCGGTCGTAGCTGACGAAGTACGCAAACTGGCTAGCCGCACTCAAGATAGTACTGGAGAGATTCACCAGATGATCCAGCAACTAAAAGCCGCCTCTGACGATGCAGTGAAAGCGATGGAGTCTAGCCAAAGACGTGGTGCAAGTACCGTTGAAGAAGCGAATGCCGCCGCCAAAGCGCTCATTCAGATACAGGAATCAATCGGAACCATCATGGATATGAACTCACTTATCGCAACGGCAACGGAAGAGCAAAGCCTAGTGGGTCAGGAAATTTCTCAACGTGTGGTTGTCATTTCAGACCAGAGTTCGCAATCTGCCGAACTGGCAAATGAGAATCGCGCTGGTAGCCAAGAGCTCAACCACCGTGCCAACGAACTATACGACTTGGTTGGCCGCTTTAAAGTGTGATGCTCAACTTTTCGTTTCCTTTAAAGCCCGCACCTCTGCTGCGGGCTTATTCTTATCCCTAAATACTAGAAATCACTTTCATTGTTTTCCTGTGCATTTATGGACTTTAGAGGAATATGGACTTTAGAGGAATAGCTAACTCACTATTGCCCCATTCCGAGCTACGCTCCGACATACTGAACTATATAACCGAGTCGTGTTGATATACATAATGTAATAAGTAAACTTTATCATTGAACTCAATGAGCCTTAGGAACATTTGAATGCATCCTTGGAATATAACGGTAAAGACAATGCTTGAACCTTTGGCGAATAGTGCTGATGCACTACAGATGCAGGCATACATGCGCAATCAGTTTCGATTCTTGGGGATTAAATCAACTCAAAGGAGAGAAGTGCTTAAACCACTTTTCTCAAAAGAACAACTCCCCGAGATAGACGATTTACCTAGCATTGTCAGAGAGCTTTGGTCACTTCCTGAAAGGGAATTTCAACTGATCGCAGTTGACTTGCTCATTAAACGTAAAAACCAGCTACCAGAAGCGTTTCTATATGAATTAGAGTGGCTTATCATTACGAAATCATGGTGGGATACGGTTGATTTTCTCTCCTCACACATTACAGCTGCTCTGTATATCAACCATTCCGACCAAACTCGACAGTACATTAGTCGTTGGCGTAACTCAGATAATATTTGGTTGCGGCGAACTGCATTACTTTATCAATTGAGATTCAAACAGCAGACGGATGAAAAGCTATTATTTGAGATCATCAAAGAAAATCAGGCTGACAATGAATTTTTTATACAAAAAGCGATAGGCTGGGCACTGCGAGAATTCTCGAAAACCAACGCCAAGTCTGTAGTTTCGTTTATTGATCAGCAAAACATACAAGGGATTGCCAATCGTGAAGGGTTGAAGTGGTTGAATAAACACAATCAAGCTTGAACACCCATAGACGCATGTCATTGCAGTGCCAATTGTGATCTTGCTGGCTAAGGCCTGCCCCGAAACGTGTTGTGAACCAAAGTACGAACATAGATTTTCAGTTAACTTTGACATACAAAAAGTAATGATTGTCAAAAGGCAAGATCTGACCCCGTTATTCGACGGCTAGAGCTAAGTGATCAAGAGCCTAAGAAACGCTTTACAAGTCGTTCTGAGTATATGGCGATCTTAGGTTATTGATGGCATTTGTATGTCTTAGATCACAAAATCGGATGCTTAAAGAATATAAAGTGGCCGCTATAACTTCATATTTATCAGATGGCTGACTAGATAATGTTTGACAATGGAAAGCTAAGCTTATGGGATGTGTTTAACAATTTATCCATAGGATTAGCAACACTTCTTATAATTCTTTTTTCAGTATTTTTCTATGTAGATTTTGACCACTTTAAAATCCTAGAGTTACTATCAAAGTTCTCTCCTGTACTTGTTATTATAATGCCAGTCCTACTGCTTTTATTAGGAATGCTGGTAGACGCATTATCAAATAGATTCCATAGAACTCAGATTAAGATTTTTAGAATAAATAAAAGAGTATCAAGGGATCAAATGGAAGCAGAAGCAAAAGTAAGAAAATTACTTCCTGACATAATAACTGAAAAAACAATGTTTCGATACTGCAAGGCTTTCGTCTCTCAAAATTGCAAGAATAATAATGTCGAGGTGTTTTTAGCTAGGTTTGGTTTTTATAGAAACTTTTCATTTATTCTCTTTGTGTCTTCTTTTGTAGGTTACTACGTATTTTGTTCAATGATGTTTTCAATTGTTATATTTTTCTTGTCAAGAGTATTCATGAGTAGATCAAGTCATTTTTTGAGTCTTTTAGAATCTGAAGTGTATTATAATTATTTGGCTTCAAATATAAAAAAGGATTTTTAGAATGTTAGATCAGTCAATAAGTGAGAAAAATATAAAAAACATATCATCAAATATCTGGCATAAATGGAATCATTCTAAGTCATTTGATGTATTTTTTGATGAAATGTACACTAAATTGGAAGCGAAGTTAGAAAGAGAGAAATACTTGTTTTCTACTTTTAAGTGCTTCAAGTTAATGGGTAAGGATACATATGATTTTAGCTCTTCAGAAGATGAAGTAGTATGTAAAAAATTAAATGATAATATAAGAAGGCTATTTAAAATAAACGCTGGCGATAGGCATGCTATTGTTAAGCAGGTTATATCTTTACTAAGTGATACACAACCAATTAAAGTTCTTAGATTGGATATTAAAGAATTTTATGAAACAGTAGATAGAGATAAGGTGCTAGAGTATGTAATAAATGAATGGTTGTTATCACACCAGAATAGATGTGTATTAAAATGCTGGGATGATAGTTTAAAAAGCATAGGTGTGACTGGCTTACCAAGAGGAATGTCTTTAAGTTCAACGTTATCTGAAATTAGAATACGTCCGTTTGACCGCGAGGTTAGAAAGCTAGAGAACGTTTATTATTATGCTAGGTTTGTTGATGACATAATAATTATGTTTACTGGAGATAGTAAGCAGATTATGTCTGATTTAGAAGACATTCTTAAAAGAAACTCTCCTGAGTTAAGTTTTAACGATAAAACTAAGTTAATAGACTTGAATTGTAAGAATAAGCCACGTTCAACACTAGACTATTTAGGCTATAAGATAATTACTTCAAGTAATGTTAACAAAAGAAACAAAAATCAAAAAAGAGAAGTTATTGTTAAAATTAGTGATAAGAAGATTGGGAAAATAAAATATAGAGTTAGAAGGTCTTTTTCCTCTTATGTTAGAACTAGGAACTTTAGGTTGCTTTTGGCTCGTTTGGAGTTTTTAACTGGAAATCAGTATATTATAGGTGATATAGAGAGAACTCGTCTTAAGTCTGGAATATATTATAACTATCCATTGATAAATGACAGCTCTCAGGTTAAAGAGCTAGATAAATACTATCAGAAACTTATTAACACTAAGAAAGGTAGTGTGGCTAAGGCTATTAATTATATAGATAACTATGATAAAAAAGCTCATGGTAATAGACTGGTGAAGGTAAAGAAATTGTCTTTTTACTTCGGGTTTAGTAAAAGAGTAATGAACTCATTTAATAGAAAAGATTGTAGAAATATTAAAAGGTGTTGGTAATGTCAAAAGTAAAAATAGATAAACATGATCACCTTAGAGTCATGCTGACTGATACACTTCCTTACGAAGTACCTATCACCTTTCTCAATGAGGGCGCTTACTTCTACCTAAGAAGTCAGGATAAAAAAAGTCGGCATTATAAGAAGGTAGATGAAGATATTAGTAAGTTTGTTGATCATTTCTTCTACGTGGATACTTACACAGTTCCCTATAATTATAGAATAAGTAAGAATTCAAAGAGTAAACGATTATTATCTGTCCCTCATCCAACTATTCAACGACAAATAACCAAGTTATATGGAGAATATGACTCTTTAATTACCGAGTTGTGTAGTAGAAGTCCTATAAGTCTTAGAGCACCTCATAAGATTGCATCGAGATATTATGAAAAAGAACTGGCTTCTTTCTCTTTATTGGACAAAGACACTGGAGTTGAGACCGAAAAAGATGCGTTTGAACAAACATCAGTATATGCCAGTTCATACTTTACTTATAAAAAGTATAATTTTTTATATAAGTATTATGATTCGTATGAGTCACATAGAATTGAAAAGAAGTTTGATTTTCTTACTAAGTTTGATATTTCAAAATGCTTCCATAATATATATACGCCAACTTTTACTTGGGCGGTGAAGGGCAAGGATTTCTCAAAGAGGTATTCTGATTACTATTCGTTTGACTTACAATTTAGAAAATTGATGGAAGATTCAAATGATTTAGAATCAAGTGGAATTTTGGTTGGCCCAGAGTTCTCTAGAATATATGCTGAGGTGATACTCCAAAATATAGATCTAAATATAATTAGAAGGTTGAAAAATGATTGTGAGCTATATTTTGATTCGGACTACACGATTAGGCGGTATGTTGATGATTACTTTTTATACACTAAAAGCATGGCGGCATCTACAACTATAATGGAAGTTGTTGTTGATGAACTGGAAAAGTATAAATTATTCATAAATGAGTCTAAAACAGAGCATTGCCAAGTTCCGTTTATCACGGGATTAACGATAGCCAAAATGGACTGCAAAAAGCTCGTTAATGAGTATTTTGATCTTATTACTAAAGATAATCCTGATGTAGATGATATCAAGTTTATATCTTCAATAAATCCATCAAGAAAATCCAATTTATTTATTCGTGACTTAAAGAGACTGGTAAAAGTTAATAACGTAAGCTATGAAAGTTTGACTGGCTATGCTTTAGGTGAAATTCGTAGAAGGCTTTTCAGGTTGATAGAGGACGAAAGAGTAATACAAGCTATCAATAATACAGAAACAGATAGAATAATGAAGCTATGTGTGTTTTCTTTGGAGGTGTCATTCTTTATCTATAGTATGGATATTCGAGTTCGAACTACATATATAATTACTCAACTTGTGGTTGGGCTAAATGGATTGACGGAAAATTCTTCTGTAGAACTTAAAGATGTAGTGAGAAAGAAAATTTATGATGAATCAATGCTTCTTTTAAGTAAAATGAAAGATAAAGGTAAGGCTAATAGTATTGAGACTCTTAATTTGCTTGTTTCTATAAAAACTAACTTTAGTGATTACCCAATTAGCCAAAGCACATTGTTAGACTTATTTGATATTAAGCATAATGATGAGGGGTTAATTGAACAGAATAAAGTTCCATTAGGTTACTTTCAGATTATGGTGTTGTCTTGGTTCAACGGGAACTCTCGTAAAGAAATAACTGAGTTCTTGCAGTGTGAAGTTATGAGAAAAATAGAGCTTAGCGATGATGATGCTATTAAACAGTCTACAGAATTAACTTGTATGTTATTTGATAGCTTTAGCAATCCTTTCTTTACGGATGAATTTAAATATGGATTGATTGATATGTTGTCTAAAAAACTTCGTATGAGATTCTCGAATAAGAAGGTAATAGAGTATTTGAAAGGAAGAGATTGGTTTTTTACTTGGAAGGAAAACAACTTAGCTCAGGTTCTAATGAAAAAAGAATTGCGAAGTCCATACTAGTAAGTTAGTGTTGAGCTGTACGGGTAAGGTGCTTCGAATACATATGTATCACTAGTAGGCTTATGCCATCTAGTGCTGCCAAGAGCAGCTCACACGCTATGTTGCGCTGAGTCCGTACGACTGATTTTTTGTGAGAGGGTAAGCTGATAACTGGCTTACCCTTTTTCTTTATGATGGCTGTTACTAATAGGTTCAGGTCTTGCCTTTTGCTTGGCGAAGTTCCCTATACTTGAAGTAATCCATTGATTACTAATTTAGCAAGGTCACTGACAAACTTTTGTCCAGCTTCGAGCTAGCTGGTGAGGCTAGCTCATGTGATCACCAAGCGATTCTGTCGTACCTTAATTACCAAGTGACTTTGTCACTACGTTAACTACCGAGGGAAAATGACGAGGCTGAAATGCCGTACTCTTTAAAGTATTAAAATAATC